>DATJBI010000187.1:0-14696 GCA_035515435.1 Anaerolineales bacterium | reverse complement strand
GAGCGCCTTATCCGGATTTAGATAATGATGGAAAGAGTTGGTACAAATGATGATGTCGAAGAAATCACCATCCAGCGGGATGGACTCCGAATTTGCCCGCAGGAACCGAAAATTGGCTTGACCGCCAAAATTATGCGTTGCCCTTTCGATCATTTTCAGAGAGAGATCAACGCCGTAAAACAAGCCCCTGCCGTTCACTCGCTCGGCGACCTGCCCGACCGCCCAGCCGGTTCCGCAGCCAACATCGAGAAAATGGACACCTTCATGAAGGTCCAGGAGAGAAACAACCTGACCTTGGGCTTCCCGCAGAGAATCATACCGCCCGCCCTGGCGGTCCATGGCGGGCGCCCATTTGTCCCATTTGGCTTCGTTAAGTTGGACGTGCCTTGTTTCGTCCTTCATTTTAGAGGGATTCCTTTCCATAACCGGCAGATCATCGATCCGCGAATTTATACCCGACGCCATAAACGGTGAGAATATATTTCGGCTCGCCGGGCCGGATTTCGATTTTACGGCGGATATTCTTGATATGCGCGTCGATGGCGCGTTCATACGATTCAAAGGCGACGCCGTGAATTGCATCGAGCAGCTGGGCGCGGGTGAAGACGCGTCCGGGCTGGCGCGCCAGTGCCGCCAGCAATTCAAATTCGGTGGGCGTCAATTCTTCCAGGTCGCGCCCGCTGCTGGTCGCGCGCAGGCGCGGCACGTCGAGCGTCAGATCCATGACGCGGATCATCTCGGTACTTCCGCTGACCACATTCTCGATCCGACGGAAGACCGCCCGGACGCGCGCCACGAGTTCCTTCGGGCTGAACGGTTTGGTAATGTAATCGTCCGCACCCAGTTCGAGACCGACGAGCTTATCCGATTCCTCAGAACGAGCCGTGAGCATGATGATCGGTGCATTGGAACTCTTTCGATATTCGCGCGTGAAATCGAGGCCATCCATTTGAGGCAGGCCCAGATCGAGGACGATCAAATCGGGCTTCTCCGTTTTTGCAAGGGAAAGCGCGGTCCTGCCATCGTGCGCCAGGCGGACCGCATAGCCTGCGCCTTGAAGATAGTCGCGCACAAGCTGGGTGATCTTGGGTTCGTCATCGACAACCAGAATGGTTTTCATCGCGAATCAATTATAACGTTGTTACAGCCAGCGGCGAGTCCCCCTCTTATATTCCTCCCATTGCGCACCGAAGGCGGCGGCCAGTTTTGGCTCTTCCATCCGGATGAACATCCGATCCATCAGGAGCGCGAACGCAATGGCGATCAAAAAGGGGGTAAGCGATCCAGCCAGAATCGACACACCAAGCAGAACGGAGGTGAAACCAAGATACATGGGATTCCGGGTGAAACGATAGGGCCCGGAAGTGACCAGGGCGGACGAGGCTTCATACGGACAGACCGGCGTGGCCGCTTCATGAAAGATTTGATCTGCGCGGAGATTGACGACCAGGCCCCAGACAAGCGGGATGATTCCCAGCAGAGTCCATGGCGAAGGGACGAGCGTCATAACCGGGAAGACGAAATGCAGAATAACAACAAGGAAAATACCGATCAAAAGATAAGTGGGGGGTTTGATTGGATAGGATCGCATGATGGCCTCCATTTGCAGTAGAGGCAGAGCAGCGCTCCGCCTCTACTCAAACGTGCTTACTGCTTATTTTCTTCGGGCTGTTTGCCATGGGCACGGTCGTGCATTTCCTTGAACATCGGCGGGAGGTCACCCTCATACCAGCCGTGGCGCCAGGCATGTCGTGCCATATGCCCGCCCCAACCCGCGCGCGGGCCCCAGAAGAGGAAGCTGATCAGACGCAGCGCAAAGAACAGCAGGAACAAGGCGATCAGGAAGCCGAAGACCCCAAAGAATGGATGCCAGAAAAAGGGGGCACCATAATAGGGGTAGGGCCCAGTTCCGCTCTGAGGCGCGGAGGCGGGCAACCTGGTCGCCACGCCTTGCGCGATTCCGGCATTGAAAGCCAGCAAGGCGATGCCTGCAATCACACCGATCAATACCAGCGCCGCCAGGATACGAGCAAAGATTTTTCCGTTCATTTTCACTCCTTTTGTGAATTCTGAACGAGAGTATAGGATAGGGTTGTGAATTGGGTGTGAAGCGCGGAGGGAGAAAATGAGGCTCCTGATTTCATTGACATATTAGAAAATATGTTCTAAAATCTACCCAAGGAGAGTTTGGCCCTGATCGCAGGAGCCAGAATTGAGCGGCGCAAAAAGCACAAATGCCTCCCTGTCCGGCAACGGCCATGGCAGGAGGTGGAGGTATATGAGCGGACAATGCAGTCTGAGATCCGGCCCTTCGGCGGGAGCCTCGCCTCTTATCTCAGCCCGGACAAGTCGAGGAAATTGGATGGCGAAACCGGCTCCAACGCGAACTGAACCAAAGCGATCGGACTGCGAGCAGAGACCGGTATGATAACGAACGACGACGCCAGGAGCAGTTATGCATCCGAGCAGCGCCCCCGGGCTGGCTCACGAGATGCAGGGCGCTCCGGCGCCGGGCGGGGAATATCCTGTGAGGCAAATTGCCCGTCGACGGGTGACTTATCGGCGGACAGTGGAATATAATACAGGGCGTTACCGGAGACTTCACTTTTAGAAAGGAATGGACTATGAACGGAGTACGAGTACTGGTTGGAACCCATAAGGGTGCATTTATTTTGACGTCGGATGCCGCGCGCGAGAAGTGGGATATCAGCGGGCCGCATTTTGCGGGCTGGGAGATCTACCATATGAGCGGATCGTCGGTGGACCCCGATCGATTGTATGCATCTCAGTCTTCCGGCTGGTTCGGACAGGTGATCCAACGCTCAGACGATGGCGGCAGAACCTGGCAGCCGGTGGGCAATAAGTTCGTCTATGATGGCGTTCCGGGCACACACCTTTGGTACGACGGAACCCAGCATCCATGGGAATTCAAGCGCGTGTGGCAGCTTGCACCATCCCCGACCGACCGTGATACGGTCTATGCGGGCGTGGAGGACGCGGCCCTGTTCCGTTCAACCGATGGCGGCCAGACCTGGCACGAACTTCCCGGACTGCGCGAAGCGAAGGGAAATCTCTGGCAGCCCGGTGCGGGCGGGATGTGCCTGCACACGATCCTGCTCGACCCAGGCAATCCTCAACGGATCTTGATCGCCATCTCCGCGGCGGGTGCGTTCCGCAGCGATGATGCGGGCGAGACCTGGCGACCCATCAACCGGGGACTCAACTCCGGATCAGAGCTTCCTGACGCGAGCGCCGAGGTCGGCCACTGCGTTCATAATCTTGCGATGCATCCGTCGCGCCCGGACGTGCTATTCATGCAAAAGCACTGGGACGTGATGCGCAGCGACGACCGGGGCGATTCATGGCACGAGGTCAGCGGCAACCTGCCGACCGACTTCGGGTTCCCGATCGCGGTGCACGCGCATGAGCCAAACACCATCTATGTTGTCCCGATCAAAAGCGACTCGGAGCATTATCCGCCGGAAGGAAAGCTGCGCGTCTACCGCAGCCGCACGGGCGGTGACGAATGGGAAGCGCTTACGAAGGGACTGCCGCAAAGTGATTGCTACGTAAATATATTGCGGAGCGCGCTGGCCGTTGATTCGCTGGATTCGTGCGGGATTTACTTTGGCACCACGGGCGGACAGGTGTACGGCTCGGCCAATGCGGGCGATAGCTGGAAACCCATCGTCCGCGATCTCCCCGCAGTGTTGTCCGTCGAAGTTCAGACGCTGCCATGATCCGGGTTATCCTGCCGTACCATCTGCGAACTCTGGCAGGCGTCGGCAAAGAGGTCGAACTTGAAATTGCAGGGCCGCTGACGCTTCGCTCGGTCCTGGACGCGCTCGAGATTCAATACCCAATGTTGGGCGGAACGATCCGCGACCACGTTACGCGGGAGCGCCGGCCCTTTATACGGTTCTTCGCCTGCGGGGAGGATTTGTCGCTTGAATCGCCGGACCTTGCCCTGCCGGACGCCGTCGCGGCGGGCAGGGAACCTTTTCAGATTGTAGGGGCCATGGCCGGCGGATAAACAATAATAAGCGGTACAGATCTGGGATCGGCCTCCATGAAAATCCACCTTGTCGATGGCACCTATGAGTTATTCCGAAATCACTTCGGCGCACCCCCGAAACGCGCCCCGGATGGCCGCGAGGTCGGTGCGACGCTGGGACTATTGAGGAGCCTGCTCATGCTTTTGATGAGTCCCGGGGTCACGCATGTCGCCTGCGCTTTTGATCACGTCATCCGATCCTTTCGCAACGACCTCTTCGCCGGATACAAAACAGGCGAGGGTGTGGATCCAGACCTGGTGGCCCAGTTTCCGTTGGCGGAGGAGGCTGTGGCGGCGCTCGGGGTGGTCGTCTGGCCGATGGTGGAGTTCGAAGCCGACGATGCCCTGGCAACTGCCACCGCGCGTTTCAAAAGCAGCAAGTCGGTGGACCAGATCGTGCTCTGCTCACCGGACAAGGACCTGGCGCAAATGGTATCCGGCAAACGGATCGTCTGTTGGGATCGCCGGCGCGAGGTCGTGCTCGACGAGAAAGGCGTCGTGGAAAAGTTCGGCGTGCGCCCGGGATCCATTCCGGATTGGCTGGCGCTGGTCGGGGATTCGGCGGATGGCTATCCGGGCGTTCCCCGCTGGGGAGCCAAATCAAGTTCGACAGTGCTGGCGCGCTTTGAGCATTTGGAATCGATCCCGACGGATGCGGGCGAATGGAGATTGAAATCGATAACCCCGGGGCGCGCGGAAAGTCTGGCGGAAAGTCTGATGAGACATCGCGAGGCAGCCCTGCTCTATCGCAGGCTGGCCACGCTGCGCCAGGATGTTCCGATCAAAGAAAAGCTCAGTGACTTGAAGTGGCGGGGCGCGTCCAAAGAATTGAAAGAGATATGTCACAGCTTGGGTGACGAGAGAATCCCGCAGCGCATTGCGCGCTGGCGTTGATGGATCTCCGGGAATCGAATGGATCCCGGGCAAAAGAGGCAAGAGAGCGGCAGAAAGAAATCAAGCCAGGGATCAGGAGATGAAGAACATGTTGCGTTGCACGCCGTTCCTTTTATTTGATGGTAAGTGCGCTGAGGCAATGACGTTTTACCACGCGTGTCTTGGCGGAGAATTGACCCTGACAAAGCTTGGGGAGACTCCCATGAAAGACCAGTTTCCGCCCGAGAAGCACAGCAGGATCATCCAGGCCCATCTAAAGAGTGATGCCATGGAGATCTCCGCCACCGATTGGATGGCTTCCCCTTCGTTTGAGCCAAAACAGGGAAATACATTCGCAATATTTGTGATAGGCGGAAAATATGACGAGCTAAAGCTTGTTTTTGATAGACTTGCCGATGGCACAGAAAAAGAGAGATTTCAACCGCTGCATGCCATGCCATTCGGAACCTATGGCCAGTTTTATGATAGATATGGTATCCAGTGGATTTTCAAGGGCGATCCGCAGGCAAAATAGGCTCCGCCCGGTTCCATGGCGCGGAGCCGCCCCGGCTGGATCCAGTTTGGGAGACCCATTCCAAAGACGGGGCCCGTCCCAGCCTCTCTGCCGCCAGGACCATTCAAGATCTCCCGTCGTCTTTCCTGATAAACAGATTGCAATAACATACCTTGACCAAGGGCGCCGCGAATCCAAAAGTTGATTTTTACTTCAATAGGGCCAAGAAGCGGCAGGCAGAATTCAAGCAGTTGAGAAGGATCATTCTTCGCTGCCGGCTGACCGAAGAATTGAAGTGGGGTGTTCCTTGTTACACGTTCCAGGGAAGCAACCTCGTTTTCATGCATGGATCTAAGGAATGCCGTGCGGTTCTGTTTTTGCGAGGCGCCTGGTTCAAGGATGCCAGCCGCGTTCTGATCCAACAAACAGAGAATGTGCGGGCGGCGCGCCAGATTCGGCTCAGCGGCATTCGAGAAATGTCAGGCTCGAACCGGTCCTGGGGGCCTATATTCGTGAAGCCATTGAAGTGGAAAATGCCGGTCTCAACGTGAATTATAAAAAGACTTCAGATTTCAGCGTTCCCAAAGAATTTCAAGATCGGCCGGATGAAAACCTTGCGTTGCAGGAAGCATTTTATGGGCTGACGCCGGGACGGCAAAGACAGTATCTATTTTATTTTTCTCAAGCCAAACTATCCAAGACACGCCAGGCCAGAGTCGAAAAGCACATCGATCGATTCGGATTGAACGATTAGCACGGGCTGAGCGATCCCTGGCGTCCGGGCGAAAGCCGCGGGCGGAGCCGCTGCGGCTTGACATATATAAGAATACTATATATAATAAAATTACATAACAAGCGATGGCGGCGAACGACCAATGACCAATCTGCAGCAGCTTCGTAAAGGCAGCACCCCCCTCCTGATCCTGAGCATTCTGTCTACCGACAAAATGTATGGATATCAGATCATGCGCGAACTGGAACGTCGCAGCGCGGGGTACTTTACCATGACCGCGGCACTGCTTTATCCCGCCTTGCATCATCTGGAAAAGGATGGCCTGCTGAAAAGCGAGTGGCAGGCGGGGCCGGGCAGACGAAGACGCAAATACTATTCCATCACGCAAAAGGGCCGAAACGCGCTGGCGGCCAGCCGGACAGAGTGGCGGACCTTTATTGCAACTCTGCAAAAGACATTGAAACCAGCAAATGGAGATTAGGAGCAAAATAACGACCCAGGAATATATTGAGTCCCTGCGCAGGCAATTAAGGAGCTTTTCGCCGGAAGAACAAGAGACGCTGATCGAAGAGATTCGCAGCCATATCGCGGCCGGCGAAGAAGATCCCGGAATGGGAAAAGACCTCGAGGAAAGGAGGAACCGCGTCATGAAGCAATTAGGCTCCCCGCAGAGCCTGGGCGACGGATTCAAGGCGGTCTACCGCCCGGACCGATTAATCGATTGGCTGCTGATTGCCATTCCCTATCTGCTCTATCCATATCTCAATTCGTTCTACCTGAGCCTGATGCCGAAATACAGTTGGGCTGACATCCGGCTGGATGTGGCGATCCATCTGCCACTGGTCGTGATCGGACTCTGGCGGCGGTCGGCCCCGCTGGCCCTCTTCTGGGTAACCATCATCGTGTCCCAGCTTTTCGCAATTACAACGCTCATGAATTCCTACTATGGCCTCCAGACGATCTTCTGGGCCGTGCTCCTCCTGGCCTTACTCAGCCTGGCAGGACATATCATTTGGCAGAATCGTCATGATCTGCTCATTGTTATATTTGGGGTGATGCCGTTGGGGATGTGTGTGAGCGGCAATGTTCTCTCCGCCATTCATCCCACCGATCACACTCTTTACAATCTGCTGGATCGGCTGCTGCTGATCGCCCACCTGTACCTGAGGGATTTCAGTTTCGATTCAACAATCCTGCTGGCGATATTGGCCCTGTTCCTTCTGCCTTCAGACCGCCGGATTCGGTGGCTGGCCCTGGTCCTGTACGGATTGATGATCGGCGTGGAGCACGCCTATCTCACTGAATATCAGACCGGCAATATGGCCCTGTTGGCTCACTGGGTCCATGACTTGTGGGTCGTCCTGCCAGCGTTGATCGTAATGTCCGGCTGGTGGCTGGAGCGGTCCAAAAGACCACGCCTGGATTTCGCCATGGGCCAAGTATAAAAAATCGCCTCCCGAGCCGGAGGCAATTTTCCTTTACCCGAACAAATTTCCCAGGCCCCTGCCGCCCGTCTTCTGGATTGCCTTCATCATCTTCTGCGCCTCGCGGAACTGCTTGATCAGTTTATTCACCTCCTGCACATCCGTGCCGGAGCCGGCGGCGATGCGCCTCCGGCGGGAGGCGTTCAAAACGTCCGGGTTGCGACGTTCTTTCAACGTCATCGAGCAGATGATCGCCTCCGATTGCCTCATGTTTTTCTCGATCTGCTTGGGGTCCGCCCGGCGCGCAGCCTGCCCGAACTGCCCAGGCAGCATGTCCATCATCTGCGACAGCGGTCCCATCTTTTTCATCTGCTTCATCTGCTCCAAAAAATCTTCGAGCGTGAACTGTCCCCTCAGCATGCGCTCGGCGCTTTTCTGGGCGGTCTGTTGATCGAACGCGGCCTCGGCCTTTTCGATCAGACCGAGCATGTCGCCCATTCCCAGAATCCGCGACGCAAGCCGCGCCGGATCATATATCTCAAGCGCCTCGAGCTTTTCGCCGGTGCCGATGAACTTGATCGGCACGCCGGTGACCGCCCGGATCGAAATTGCCGCACCGCCGCGCGCATCGCCGTCCATTTTGGTCAGGATCAGCCCGGTGATGGACACGTTATCCCGAAAGCCTTGCGCGATGTTCAACGCTTCCTGGCCGGTCATCGAGTCGACCACCAGCAGCGATTCCACGGGCGGAACTTTTGCCGCGATGGACCTTAATTCGCCCATTAACTCCGCGTCCAGCTGCGAGCGGCCCGCCGTGTCCAGAATCACCACGCCGAATCCGCCCCGTTCGGCTTTCTGAAACGCTCGCCCGGCAAGTTCGGGAGGTTGGAGGACCAGGTCCGCCTCAACCGGAACATCGATCCGCTCACCGAGCTGCTGCAGCTGCTGCACGGCGGCCGGACGATAGGGGTCACCAGCAACCAGCATCACGCGCTCACCCCTCGAGCGCAGCAGGCGCGCCAACTTCCCCGCGGCGGTGGTCTTGCCGGAGCCCTGCAAGCCGACCAACATGATCAGGCGCGGCTTGGGGCCGGCCAGATTCAACGGCGCGGGTTCACCGAGGGTCGCAATCAATTCTTCATTGACGATCTTGATCATTTGCTGACCCGGATTTAACGCCTTCGAGACTTCGGCACCGACCGCGCGCTCGCGCACCCGCCCCAGAAACGCTTTGACGACGCTGAAATGAACATCTGCCTCGAGCAGCGCCAGCCGCACTTCGCGCAACGCCGCGTCCACATCTGCTTCGGATAATTTTCCGCGGCGGCGCAGCTGGTCGAAGACTTGATTGAGACGATTCGTCAGTGACTCAAACACAGGCGGGCATTGTAGTGCGGAAGTAGAAGGAGGTCAAGAGAAACTGCCTGGTCAGAGACGCCCCCCAGCTCATCAGACCTTCCGGGTCTTCCGCGAGGCCTTGCTTGACAATCCCCCTCTCGTCTAGTAAAATCACCGACGCTTAACAACAGAATATCTGGCCGAGATAGCTCAGTTGGTAGAGCACGCGACTGAAAATCGCGGTGTCCACAGTTCGATTCTGTGTCTCGGCACTCTCGGTCGGAAAGAGGACCGAACTGCGGGCGTAGTTCAGTGGTAGAACGTCTCCTTGCCAAGGAGAAGGTCGTGGGTTCGAATCCCATCGCCCGCTCTGGATGAGGATTGCAAACCGGCAATCCTCATTTTATAATACGGATAAAGATGGCGTCGTGGCCAAGTGGTAAGGCAAGGGTCTGCAAAACCCTCATCACGGGTCCGAATCCCGTCGACGCCTCAACCCATGAGGATGCAGCCAGGAGGCGGACCGGGGTCCGCCTCCTGGTCATTTAATTCTGACAAACTTGCGTTTGCCGGCCTGCAGGACGCCGCCATGCGGCAGCGGACCGTCGCCTCGTTCGAGTGTCTCGCCGTCCAGACGGACGCCCTTCTGTTCGATCAGTCGTCGGGCTTCGCTCTTGCTGGACGCCAATCCCGCGCCCAACAGAACATCCACCACGGTCGCGCCCTCGGGCAGTCTGAACTCCGGCATTTCTGCGGGCGCCTCCCGCTCTTGAAAGACGCGCTTGAACTGCCCTTCGGCTTCCCCTGCGGCCGCTTTTCCATGAAATATCTCGACGATCTCACGCGCCAGTTCCATCTTAACGTCCCGCGGATGACGCGAATTGTCTTTCAGGCCGGCTTCGATCTCTCGAATCCGGGCCGGTGAGTAACGCGTGGCCAATTTGAAATAGGTCAGCATCACATCGTCGGGAATACTCATGACCTTGCCATACATATCTTCGGGCGTGGCATGGATGGGAATATGATTGCCCAACGACTTGGACATGCGCACAACGCCATCCGTGCCGGGCAGGATGCTCACCAGGATTCCGATCTGAGGCCGCTGGCCGTACAGTTCCTGCAGTTTGCGCCCGGCCGTGATGATATTGAATAACTGGTCGCTGCCGCCCACCTGAACATCCGTGTTCATGGCAACCGCGTCATACCCCTGCAGGAGGGCATAGAATAATTCATGCAAATAAACCGGATCGCCCTTCTCCCAGCGCAATTTGAAATTCTCGCGTGAAATGAACTGCTGAATCGTAAAGGCGGAACCAAGCTTGATCAGATCCGCCAGTTTCAGATCCAACAGCCATTCGTGATTGAAGCGGACCCTCGTTTTCTCGCGATCCAGAATTGTGAAAGCCTGCTCTGCATACGTGCGCGCATTCTGTTCGGTCTCCTGCTTCGATAACACCGCGCGCAATTTATCCTTGTCCGACGGATCGCCGACCATGCTCGTCCCCGTCCCGATCAGGAATGTCACATCGTGGCCCAGATCCTGGAACTGGCGAAGTTTGCGCATGGTGATCGTATGTCCCAGATGCAGGTCCGAGGTGCGCGGGTCATAACCGCAATAAACACGCAGAGGCCGTCCCTCTTTTTGCGCTTCGGTCAAGCGGGCACGTAATTCCGCCGTCATCGCTCGTTTCAGTTCTTCGTCGCCGTAATCGGTGCCCTGCATCAACAACTCCACTTGTTCGTCGATCTTCATGCAAACCTCCTCCAGAGAAAACAAAAACGCGCCCGCGAGGGCGCGCAGATATTCCCTCGCAACATGCTAGGCGCGGGAATAATAGTATGTGAACACAAAGGCGGAATTCATCCCCGTCATTATACCAAACTTACTGACCCAGATCGAGCGGGAACTTCCACGGACCTTTGACCGTATAAAACTCGTCGCTGTAGACAATCTTTTGAGCGTCCGCATCGGACATGGACGCAGGTTTGCTGATGATCTGCATGGTCATCACCCCGTTGGCGTTCGCCGTGCAATCCAGCGCGATCCCGAGGCCGCGTTGATTGAGCACCTGTTGAATCTTCGGCATGTACAGCGAGCAGTATTCATCCGGGGTCGGACGGGCCCCGATCGAGTCGATCACCAGCGAGGCGGAAGCCAGATCCGCATCGGGCGGCACATAAAAGCTGATTCGATCGCAGCGTTTGCCCGGCTGTCCACTTGAGGCATTCTGAGTACTCAACAGCGACGCACTGAAATCCGTGATGGACTGCCCGCCGTAGTCGAAGTGGGCACTCCAAATCGTCCAGTTGGATGCGTCCGGCAGCGAAAAACAGGTATCGGCATAGACCGTTTTCCCGTCGCGCCAGGCACGTTGAAGACTGACCTCAAATCCGCCAATGGTCTGATTGGAAACAGGCTGGGCGGCCTGCATGGTCGGATAAGACAACGCTTCGATGGTCGGCAGGACCACCTGCGGCGGTTGTTGCGCGCCACAGGCAGATACGATCATCGTCAGGAACACAAGAATCGGAATTAGCTTCTTCATTTGAAATCTCCTAAGAAAACAGATCGGCCAGCGCGTCCTGGATGCGCGGAAAGCGGAATGGATATCCGAGTTCTGCCAGCCGCCGCGAGCGGCAATACCTTCCTTCCGCTACAAGGACGCTCATCTCACCCAGCACGGCACGGAGCACGAATGCCGGCGTTCGAAACCAATACGGACGATGCAGCGCCTGCGCAACCGCACGCATGAACTCTGCGTTGGAAGTGGGGGTGGGTGCGATCAAATTATAAGCGCCATTGGCATTTTGATGCTCCATTAAAAAGCGGATCGCGCCCACCAGATCGGCAATGTGAATCCACGGCACAGCTTGTCCTCCGTTGCCGACCGGTCCGCCCGCAAAAAGCCGCACAGGCAAAGCCATCAGCGGGAACATGCCGCCGTTCCTTGCCAGGACCACCGCCTGACGAAGCACCACCCGGCGCACACCCATTTGCTCAACCGATTTCGTCGCCTCTTCCCATTGAACGGTGAGTTGCGAAAGAAAATCGTCCGCCGGAGGGGTTGATTCGTCTGCGATCGGATCGCCGCGCAGGCCATAGTAGTTGATGCCGGAAGCCTGGATGAAAACCCCTGGACGCGGCGGCGCCTGCTTGACCGCGGCCGCCAGGGCCAGGCCGGGCAGGACGCGCGAGTCGATAAAACGCTGCCTGTTGGATTTCGTCCACGGCCAGTGCGCCAGGCCGAACCCGGTCAGATTAACAATCCCATCCATCTCATGGACGCGTTGACCCCATCCTTTTGGAGTTCGGCCATCCCACTGGATCTCATGAATTGATCTGGGAGCGCGCCGCGTCAGAATAAAAACCTGATGCTGATCCGCCAAAAGAGAATCGGCCAGGGCCCGGCCGATGAAGCCGGAGCCACCCGCGATCAATATCTTCATCAAATCATCTCCAGTGCCTGACGAGGGTCATGCCAGTTTACCGATTCATCCAAGAAGCAGTATAATCGATGCCAATTGCGGATTGCTATGCAGGAACCTGTCTTGGTGCTCAACGCGAACTTCGAACCGATCAATGTTTGTACAACGCGACGAGCCATCGGATTAATGCTGGGAGGCAAGGCGGCGATGGTGGCCAATGGACGCGGCTATGTCCGGACAGTCAAAGAGTTGATCCCGCGACCTTCCGTGATCCGCCTCGAAGCACAAGTTCATCGGCCGCGGCCGCGCGTCAAGCTGACGCGCCGCGAGGTCTTTCGCCGGGACAATTATACCTGTCAGTATTGCGGCCGGCGCGACCGGGGCCTGACGGTGGACCACGTCATCCCCAGACATCTGGGCGGCCAGCACACCTGGACGAATGTGGTGGCGGCCTGCCCTGCCTGCAACCACCACAAGGGCGGACGCCGACTCGAAGAATCGCGTATGCACTTGTTTCACATTCCAAACGAACCGCCGGCCAACGCGGCTTATATCTTCGGACGACACCTGGCTGAAAACGAAGAGTGGGCCCAGTACATCAAAGGCTGGTAACTCTCCCTACGAACACAAAGGCGCGGATCTCCGCGCCTTTTCTCTCCAAGTGCAAGATCGGGCCGCGGGCCGCGATCATCCTGCATGCACCGCACAGGCAGGACGGATATAGCAGCGGTATCCCGGATCGCGCGGGGCCGCCCAGTGGTGAGGGCGAGCTCTTTTCATCCTTGACCCAAGCGGGCCTCTCCTGTTATCATGCACAAAGTATCATAATTTGTGCACTATGTAAACCATGCCTGAACGAGGGACCTTGCATGTCCGACAATAACGAACGTCAGCAACAGATCCTCGATGCAGCCGCAGCCGTCATCATCCGATTGGGATATGACAAGGCAACCATGAGCGATATTGCAGAGGAAGCCGGGGCGAGCCGCAGAACGGTCTACCTGTATTTCAAGGGAAAAGAGGAGCTTTTCGAAGCGCTGCTATATCGTGAATATCTGCAATATTCCCAGACCTGGCTGGAGCAGATAGAGGCGGACCCGCGGGGCGGGACGATCGGCGGGTTCTACCGGGCAACCTATCACGCCGTGAACTGCCATCCCTTGATCGCCGCGATGCTGCGGCGTGACAGGCGTGTGGTCGGCAACTACCTGCGCAAGCGGGACAACCTCTTCGCCCAAATGTATTCCGAGACAAACACGCCCGGTTTCTTTCAGGCCCTGCAGGAGGCGGGAGCGATTCGCCGGGATATCGATGCGGCTGTGATCTTACACATCGTCGAGATGCTCTCGTACGGCCAGTTGACCATCGGGGATTTCAAACCCTCCGACCAGTTTCCGCCCTATGAAGCGGTCATGGAAGCACTGTCCGACATGATGGATCGTGCCCTGCTGCCGGACAGGGGCGGGGACAGCGCGGCGGCTAAAGCCATCTGCAGGCAAATTACCGCGGCAGCCCGCGCACAGCTGGAGCGAATCAAACTATCCAAGGACACAGAGCAGACGATCCACCAAGGAGCAACCCATGCCAGGCGATAAGATCAAGTTCACAAAGGAAAAAGAAACGATGCTCATGACCTTGAGCGGTCGAGCGCTTCAGAGCCAGTGGAAGGATCCCATTTTGCACGATCCCTGGGCTGAAGAGGCCATGCGGCACATCGATTATGACCTGAGCAAGCAATTAACGGGAGTGGCTTCGTGGAGCATGTGGAAAGATATCGGACCTACCATCATCGCCACGCGCGCTGCGACCTTTGATCAACTGACGGATCACTATCTTGCCGATCATCCGGATGCGATTGTGCTCCACGTGGGCTGCGGCATAGACAGCCGTGCTTTCCGAGTCGATCCGCCCTCCAGTGTCCAGTGGTTCGACGTGGATTACCCGGATGTGATCGAGCTGCGGGGCCGACTTTTTCCCGCACGGGGTGCCTATCACATGATCGGTGCACCGCTGGCGGATCTGCACTGGTTGGACGGGGTACCACGCGACCGGCCAGGGCTGCTGATCGCCGAGGGGGTGCTGCACTACTTGAGCGAAACGGACGTGAAAGCGCTCCTGAATGCCGTGGTCGCTCACTTTCCCAGCGGTCAGATGATCTTCGATATCTGCAATTCGATGATTGTAAAAAGGGCAGGCTCGAATGTGGGCGGCACGGGTGCCACCTACCAGTGGGGGCTGGACGACCCCCAGGACATCAAGCAGCTTGAGCCAAAGCTTGAACTGATCAAGGAATTCAGGCCAAGCGAACTGGTCGCATTTTCCCGATTCCCGTTA
>DATJBI010000186.1:0-16538 GCA_035515435.1 Anaerolineales bacterium | reverse complement strand
GGCAAATGGCCGAATTGCTGCAGCTCACTGCCTTGAGCAAAACCTTGCCTGAGCTTGTTCGTACGATCTGGGTGAGGCTGAAACCTTTGAGCGGATATAATTCCTCGAGTCGCATTCCCCTAGCAAATCATACTTTCGCATTTCACATAAAGTGCGGGAGAACCTAAAAATGGGATGTTGACAGTGTGAAATCAAGGTGGTGTGGCTTGATTGGGGGTGAAGATTAGCGCTTCACGTCAAATACTGCTGAAACGATCATAACCCCGCCGGCGCTGCTCACGCCTCATGTGGCAATTAAAGCAAACCACTTCAGTTTTCTGCATCTCGATTCTTATTGTTTCATTGGATAGCCCCTGTTGAATCATGTCGGCGATGTTGTATTTCTTGATCCCTCTTACATGGTCAAAGGTCAGGACTCGATTATCTGATTCTCCGCAATCGGCACACACTTGATTCAGCAAATACTCATATATAAATTGTTTGGCCCTATCTTTTCCCTTTTGCCTTGCCGAGCGATTTATTTCCTTGACGGTTTCTGGATCACCTATATAACGCGCCTTGCCTTGCTCCTGCTGGCAGGACTTACAGACCGATTGGAGATATCCTTTCTCGGTGTTCCGAATATTGAACTCGGATTCGTCTTTCCACTGTGTGCAACGAATGCATCTTCTCATACTATGTCCAATGCATAAGCATTAAATACGCAGTAGTGCTTTTGGATTTTAAAAACCATATCCCCCATATGTGGCTGGGGGAATGATTTCTTGCCGAATTTCTCTATACTTGGTGGGCGCGGGGGGACTTGAACCCTCGAAACCTCATGTGTGTGATACATGCGCTCTAACCAACTGAGCTACGCGCCCGGGGTGATGCAGATTATAGTCGAGATGATCTGCCCGTGCAAGCCTAAGGCGGCGGCAGGAAGTCCCACGGATCTTGGGGGACGCCGTTGTAACGGACTTCGAAGTGCAAATGCGGACCGCTGGCGTGACCGGTTGCACCGGCCGCGCCGAACACCTGGCCCTTTGTGACGCCCTCGCCGCAGCTTACAAAGATCTGACTCAAGTGTGCGTATAACGTTTGAAAACCATTGCCATGATCGATCATGATCATGTTGCCGTACCCGAAATTATTCAGACCGGCATAGACCACCACGCCGCCGTCCGCGGCGTAGATGTTGTCGCCCAGATTGGCAGCCAGATCGATCGCCAGATGATTGATCTTGGGGTCATAATTATAGCCTGAAAGATAATGCCTGTCGGTCGGATAAACAAACGTGCCCGTGCCGCCTACCGTGCTGTTCGTCGGGGGGCAAGCCCCCGGGCCCGCCACCTGGGCGGTGGCTGGATTGGTGCGGCTGACCCAACCGATCTGTCCCGGTGTATGAAATTGATACTGGCCGCCGGGCACGATCAGATACGTGCCGACCTTTATATTCGCGTTGGCCGGATCCCCGATGGTGTTCGCATCCAAATGATTGGCGGGGAAGTTGATGATGTCTTCCGGTTTGACATTGAAATACGCTGCCCACTGGCTGAAGGAGATCCCTCCCAGCCATTGCCAGTAGACTCCATCCACCGGCAGGATCTTGAGATTCTGCCCCGGCTGGAGATTCTCCGGATCATCTTGCAGCAGACTGTAATTGGCGGCATAGATCGTTTTCGGTTGAAGACCAAAGGTATCGGCGATGCCTGATACTGTATCGCCCTTTTGCACAACGTAGGTGATGATATCCTGCCGGGGCCGATCAGGAATATTGGTGTGAATATCTACTTCTCGAACCACTCCGATCGAGGAGAGATCGATCGGAGCACCGGCAGATTTGATCGCGGAAACCGGCATCGGGGTCGGCCCTGGCAGCGGCGCACTCACCGCCGGCGGGCGTGGCTGCTTGAAATAGGCCTGGGCCATCCAGATGACGATGATGATCGCGAGGATCGTGAATATATTCGTAACTGTGTGCAATAGCGAATCGCCGAGCCCTATCTGAAACAGATTCTGCATCCAGCTTGTAGACCGGCCGCCTGTGCCTCCCGCCTTCGCGGCCTTTGAATTGTCACCAGAATTATTCTGCATGCGCGCTCCGTTGAAGAATGATAACATGCCGGGAATCGAGCGTCAAGCAAGGGCGCTTAACCAAGGTTAATGCGGGGCATCGAATGCTTGATCCTGGGTCGGAGGGGCGAACGCGAATCTATCTCCCTGCTTGCGGCGCAATGCACTCTGCGCGGTCATTGGCCGGGCTGTTGACCAACGTCGAAACAGGATAGGCGTCCATTAATTCGGCCGGGAACGGCCTGATCAGGTGGGCGAGCTTTTCGGGGGGGCGCGGCGCGCTGTCCAACCATTCCGCATGATCGGAGCGCTGCAGGATCACAGGCATGCGGTCATGAATGGTCGCCATCAATTCGTTTGGTGTGGTTGTGATGATCGTGCACGACCGGATCGATGAGCCGTCCGAGGCGTGCCATTCATCCCACAATCCGGCAAACGCAAAAACCTCGCCGTTCCTGAGATGAATAAAATGCGGCGTCTTGGTCTTCGTGCCCGGCTGGGACTTCCACTCGTAGAATCCATTTGCCAGGATCAGGCAGCGTTTATATTTGTAGCCGCCTCGAAAGGCAGGCTTCTCCGCCAGGGTTTCGCCGCGGGCGTTGATGAGGCGACTCCCCATGGAGGGGTCCTTGGCCCACGAGGGAATCAAGCCCCACATCAGGAAATCGGCCTGGTTCTGCCCGTCGTTTGGGATCGCCAGCACCGGCTGCGTCGGCGCGATGTTGAAGCGCGGCGCGAAGCTTACCGGGAACTTAAAGTCCGCAAACGCCTCTTTCAATTCCCCCGGATCCACCGTTAAAGTAAATCTGCCGCACATCATTTCCTCAACTTTCGATGATCACCCGCGCGCACTGTGATGCCAATTGCATCCAAATGCTCAAGCAGGGCCTGCACATATTTCCGGCTCGTACCGAAGAGATCACGCGCTTCCGCCAGCGAGAGCTGTCCTCTGGCTCGCAGCGTCTCTTCGACCCTCCGTACCATTAGATCATAATCCTGTTTCCGGAATACGACTTCCGCTGAAAGGGCAGTCAGCTGGCCCAGTTCGATCAGGGCGTTGTAGATTTCCTCGCCGACCTCGGCCTTGCAGTCCTTGACGCTCGGCGGAGCATACGGGTTCTGTGCGAATTTCCGCATCAATCCCTGAACCTGGGCCTGCTGACCGATATCGAAACGAATCTCGTACCCCGGCCTGGAGATCGAACTTCCGCTCTCGCTCAATACCTTCAGGACCTCCAGCCGCTTGACGATCGCGTTGAACACGCGGCCGGAAAGCCTGAGTCGGCTTTTCAATTCTTCACGCGGTATCCCGCGCCGCAAGGGGGACTGATCGTGGTAATCGTCGATCAGCTTTTGAATTTTGGTCTGCAGCTCATTCCAGTAAGGCGCCGCGCTGATGAGCGGGCCCGGCGAACCGTCGTCCAAATCGATCAAACGACCGTCCGCCAATAATTCCTGCAACGCCGCTTTGGCCGTTTCAGCTTCGAGCCGGGAGCGCTTGATGATCTCGTCGGCCGGGGCGGCCTGGAGGGCCAGCGCGGCTTCCAACAAAACATCGGCCGGCGACCCTTTTGCGAGCGAGGCCAGTGATCTCAATATTTCGCCGTCGAATCGTTTGTGGCGGCTTTTGGGTTGGGCATCGGCGATCGTGCCACCGCCCAGCGTCTCGCCCGGCGAGGGCCGGCGCAAGATATACTTGTCGCCGCGCACGGCCACGACCGGGTCGCGCAATTCAAGTTGGACCCAGCCTTCCTGCCCGCCTTCAAATTCCTCCGCGTCCAGCAGACGCAGCGTTCCCATGGTTTCGCTGGCACCGAGAAAGACTTTGACCTCGCTGGAATGTTTTAAGGGCAGGGCAACATCTTTCAATAATCGAAAGCGCGCGTCGAGGCGGCGGGTCGGCAGATATTGAGCGGGGTGGACGAGCACCTGGCCGCGTTGAATCTGCTCGGCGGGGATTCCGGAGACATTCACAGCCGTCCGCGAACCGGCCACCGCTTGATCCTCTTTCTTTTTATGAGTTTGCAGGCCCCGGATCCGTCCACTCAGGCCGGAGGGCAAAATTTCAATTTCGTCGCCGACCGAAAGATGACCGTCGAGCAGTGTGCCGGTCACTACGGTCCCAAATCCGCTCATCGTGAAAACGCGGTCGATCGGCAGACGCGGCCGGCCCAGATCGGGGCGCGGCGCCTTCTGGCTCAGAAGCTCGCTGAGCGTCGAGATCAGCCCATCGAGTCCGGCTCGGGTCCGCGCCGAGACACGCACGATCGGCGCGTCCTGCAGGACCGTATTCTTTACCGCGGCGCGCACATCCGCTTGGATCAGGTCAATCCAATCCGGATCGCTGATCAGATCGGTTTTTGTGATGACGATCAAGCCCGACGGGATCTGCAGCAAATCGAGGATCGCAAGATGTTCGCGGGTTTGCGGCATGATGCCCTCATCGGCCGCGACGACGAGCAGCGCCGCGTCGATGCCGCCTACGCCCGCCAGCATGTTCTCGATGAAATCGCGATGACCGGGCACATCGACGATGCCGATCTCTTCGCCGCTCGGCAGGGTCAGCCAGCCGAAGCCGAGATCAATCGTCATCTCGCGCTCTTGTTCCTCTTTTAATCGGTCGGGATGTGTGCCGGTCAGCGCCGCGATCAGGGTGGACTTGCCGTGATCTACATGGCCCGCAGTGCCGATGATGCGCATGGTTGTCTCACACAGAACCTAGGCCGGGAGACTATTTGGCGGCCTTCCTGGTTGTTTTGGTCTTGCCGTGCCCCATGATCCGTTCATAGGCCGTAAGCCATTCATGGCTGACATTCATCAGCTCCTGTAATTGTTGCTCGGTGGTGCTGGCGGTCTGGTGCAATTGATCCTGAAGGGTTTGAGAGGCATCCTCCAGATGCGTGACGCCTTCCTGCAGTTTGTCCAGGTCTTTGCGCATATCACGCATCGCCTCGTCCTGGGAAAGGGAATGGCTGGTCCAACGTTTTTGTTCATCCGCTTTGAATGCCACCCATTCCTGCCGCAAGCGGTCTTCTGCCAAACGCTGCATTTCGCTGATCTCGGCGATCCGGCGTTCCAGTTTTTGATTGAGTTCCGTATACGCGTCCTGCGAGCGTTTTGCCGCTCGAATCGTATCGTCCAGGGCGGCCACCTGCAGTTCCATGTTTTCGGCCTGCTTCTTGAAGGTCTCGTATTTGACCTGCCAGTCTTTCCAGGCGCGGTCCCGTTCAACCTGCGCCAGCCCTTGTTCATTGAGAAAGGCGGTCTGGGCCTCCTTGCGCCCGGCCTCGGATTCCTGCAGCTCATTGATCCGGTTCTCGAGATTGCGGATGCTGTCGGCGTGCAGCGTTGTTTTCTCGCGGGCCTCATCGGCCCGTTTGCGGACCGTGGCGATCTCGGCCTGAATGTCCGTGATCCGCTTGAGGTTCTGACGATTGGTCTCCTCGGACTCCTTTGAGATATTCAGCCCCGAATCGACCTGTTTCAGGGCGTCTTCCACTTTTTGCTGCAGGTCCTGCACGACAAGCGACAGGTGTTTCGTGTCCAGGGTCTGATCGCGGAGTTGTTTCTTGATCGATTCAAAATCGATCTCCGCGCGCAGTCCGGCAACGGAGGCGTTGACCTCCTTCAGCTCGATCTGGTGCTGCTGGATCGTGTCCCGTTCGCGCTGCTGGGCGTTCTTCTCGATCTCCTCGAAAGCCTTGTTCAATTCGGCCCGCTGTTTTGCAAGTATTTGATCGAACTGATTCAACCGGGCCGCGGCCGGACCGAGATCCGCGACCTCTTTGGCGAGCGTTTTGATCTGTTTGGCGCTCGCATTGACCGTCGTTTCCAGCGCGGCCAGAGCCTTGCCCATCTCGGAAACGCTGGTTTTGCTTTTGCGTTCCTGGTCGTCCAACCATTCCAAACGTTTTGTAATTTGCTCGAAATCCATGAACTCCTCCGGCAGAGGATTGATTATAGCATGGCGCCTCAGTGCCCCAAGTGCTGGAACATCAGGGGCAATCTGTCCAGGATCGGATTCGCGGCCTGCGGAAACAAGCCCAAGACGAGAAGCCCGATCATCCCGATGCCCAGCATGCCGCGCTGTGCCCACGATTCTCGTGAAGCCCAGGGCGTTTCCTCCCGGGCCATGACCAGGACTGCCAGCATCCGGACCGCTCCCGCCGCCAATCCGAGGATGCCCACCAACAGCCAGAAACTGTCATTGAGGGAGCGCTGCGCCAGGCCGTTCCACAATGCCAGGCGGGGCGGGAATCCTGCGAGCAGCGGAAAAGCCGCCGTGGACAACGCAGACATGATCAAGCCCGTGGCTGCCAGGGGGTGGGTCCGAGCCATGCCCTGCACCGAAGAAAAGCGGAGCGATTCTGAATTTGAATCCAGGACGGACAGAGACAGTGCCCAGACTGCAAGGCCGAGGCCGCGCGGCATCAGCAGGAGAAAAACGATGGGCAGCCCGGTTGCGGGGTTCAGACTGAGGGACAATAAAATGAGCCCGGTCTCGGTGACCGCTGCGAATGCCATCATCCGCCCGAGATGACGCTGGAACGCCGTCCAAATTCCGCCGGTTACGACCATCAGCAGCCCCCCCACGCGCAGCGCGCCGATCACCTGGTCTGAGGTCCGTAACCAGGCATAGCGGTCGAGAAAGCTCATCCCTAAAATGCTCGTGACAGTCGGCAACAGCCATAACAGAAAGCCAACCACATAAGGCGAGCATTCTTCCATCAGCAGAGGGATCCAGTTATAGAGCGGGAAGACTGCCAGCAAAAATGCGAAGCCCAGACCGAGCATCATCGTGGATTGGACGGTGAGCGACAGATCGCCGGGACTGGCCTCGACACCGGCTGACAGCCAGCCCGCGATCAGGATGAACGGCATCCCGAGAGTCTGATAAATCAGAAAACGGATCACGCCGCGGCCGGGTGCTTGATTCGAGGGCAGCAGCAAAGGGATGGCCGCCAGCACCGAAAGCTCGATCAGCAAAGCCGCGTAGAGAAATGGCTGCACGGCAATCGAGGCCACCAGCAGGCTGATAATGATCAGTCCAAATGGCGTCAGGCGGCGCGCCACGCCGACAGACTCGGCACCCAGGAACCACAGCCCGGCGACGCCGAACAAGATCGCCAGCAGGGGCGCCTCTGCCGAGTCAAGCGTGAGATTACGGCCAAGTATTTGATACGAGGAGGCGATCTTCAGGGAGAACGAACCAAAGCCCAACGCCTCATCGATCGGCACGATCAGAGCAGCTGCCGTCAGAATGACCGCGGTGGCCCCGCCGACCATTGTCGCCAGGCGTTCGCGCCCGATCAAGAGCGAGAATCCCCCGATCATCAGCGGCAGGAAGATCCAGATGAACGGCGCGCTCATTGGGTTTTTTCCTCGGGGGAAACCGTCAGCAAATAGGCGCCGACCAACCCCAAACCGAGATTGACCACCACCAATAATGCCGCCACCAAACCCGATCCTTCCATGGCCGCATAGAGGATCTCAAATCCCGAGAGGGTCGTCAGCAGTCCAAGCAGGACGCGCAACACCTGGGAGGTCATGCCGAGCTGAAGCAGGCCCGTGGCGATC
Source organism: Anaerolineales bacterium (assembly GCA_035515435.1). Taxonomy (GTDB): domain Bacteria; phylum Chloroflexota; class Anaerolineae; order Anaerolineales; family Villigracilaceae; genus Fen-1038. The sequence goes on along the minus strand of DATJBI010000186.1, from coordinate 8,906 downwards.
AGCAGAATTCCACCGACCGCAACCGGGATTCCCGTGCCGGGCAGCATGACTTCAACGCCCGTTGCGGCGGTCGCCGCCAGAAGCGCGGCCATGCCCACCATGAAGAGACGAAAGGTCCGCCCTTGCGTCCAGTACTTTTCAACCGGCTCGTGAGGTTGCGGCAGACCAAGCAAAGTCATTCCCAGCGAGGCCGTTGCCATCCAGCCGCCGACCAGTTTCGCGGCAGCCATCCCAAGCGGCCAGTGCTGTAAGACCAGCCAAAACACGCCCGCGTATTGCCCGGCCAGAAACCCGATTCCCCAGCGCCAGTCTTGGTACAGCAGCAGTCCGGAGGATGTCACCAACAAACCGGCAACAACAGTCCATGACACGATCGTAGCCAGCATTCTTAGGGCTTTCTTTGCGTAATCAGTGAGATGAACAACACCAGGAAAAGCAGCGTCCACATGATCCCGCCGTCGCCTTCGAGAACATCCGAGACCGCCTGGCTGAGACGCGCCAACCCCCGATAGAGGTTCCACAGATTTTCATAGAGATGGTCCAGCCAGGGCGTAAGCGATGGACGCACCCAGTGGGCCGGGACAGGATTCAACCAGGCCGAACGCGGAATGGCCCATAACAAACCAAAGGTCAGGAGAGCCGCGCAGAGGCCGACTGGCCATGCGCCGACATTCAGCGCCCCCTCCCAGCCCCAGGCCCCGAGTAAGAGCTGGGCGAAAAGCAAAAACCCGATTCCGATCGGATAAATGCCCCGCGCCCAGATCGGTTGCGATTCGAGCGAGGCGCGCGTCGAGGGCCGCAATGCACTCCGGATAAAACCCGCCATGAGCAGGGCTTGCGCGATCAGCAGGAAAGGCAGCACATACCAGAAACTGAACGAATTGCCCTGCCAGCCGGAGGCCGTCAGTGAGAAGGGCAGAGCAGACAGGCTGAACGCGCCGATGAGCAAAACGCGGCCGATCCAGGTTTGTTGTACCGAGGCCAGAAACAGCGCGCCGCCGGCCAGGATCAAGGTTGTTCCCCAGCCGACCGCCCCCACTGGATTTCCCAGCAGGGCCGCCGCGATCGCCAGCGCTGCCAGCCCGATGATCCAAAACGGGCGGCCCACCAATTCATCCGGGGCGCGCAGCCACATCCATCCGCCGTAGATTCCGGCAACGGCCGCCAGGATCAGCAGGAGTGGTGTGAGGGGCCCCTCCAGGCTCGTGCCGGGGATGTGCGCCAGCAGAACCAAACTCGATGCAGCAGAGACCAGGCGCAGGGTTGTGCCAAAGCCGCGCCGCAGGACCGATTCGCTGCTGTAGGGCAGATGCAGCGGCAGCACGCCGAGGCGGAGTCCGGACGCGATCAGAAGATACAGTCCGGCTTGCGGGGGGGTCGTCAAAAAATCCGGAATCTTTCCCGAAGCGGACGTGACCACACTGGCCCAGATCAGGAGTGCGATGCCGGCCGCCCGCGTGGAAAATGAGATCACGATCCGCTCGCTGGAGGTTGAACCGTTCACCGAACGGAGCATGATGACCAATTCCGCGAAGTCCAGCGCGGCCCATACCAAAGCCAATGTTAAAGGATTGGCGGCCGTGATCGCCAGCAGGCCCAATCCGCACAAGGTCAGGGAACCGGCCCAGGCGAATGCGCTTGTAAATGTTTCGTTCACGGAGGCGGTCAGCAGGATCGAGATCGCCAGTGTGACCAGACTCAACGCGTAGGGCCAGACGATCGTCTGCGCGGCAAACGCGGGCGATTCAGAAAAAAGCTTCGCGGGTTCCCACGCCACAAGATTGAACGCGAGCGGCAGGCTTCCCTGCCACAGCACAACGCCGATCCAGGCCAGCAGCGCCCCTCCGACGGCCGTCAGCCAAGTGAATCGAAATTCGGGGCGCATGATCTGAAGGATCACAACAGCCAGCGCGGTCAGGAACAAGAGCAAAGCTGGGATTAGGATGAGCATGATCGGGAGTATTTTATCAGTTTTGATAATCAATCGCCATGTTTGCCCCATCAGATGCTTGGTACAATCCCACCCATGCCAGGAAATCGCTTTTGGGCAACTCTCAGTCTTTTTACCATGGTGATCGCTGCCTCGTGCGCCTCCGCTCCGGGCCTCGCCTCCGCCCCCGATCCGTCTGCCCTTCCATCGCCGACGCCCTTCCAGCCGGAGGGCGGGGCCTCGCCTGCCCCTGATCCAGGGTTTGATGCTCAAAACATCGCTACGTTCACTCCGTATCCGACGGTGGTCCTCAAGAATGGGATCTATCTCACGCCGCAGGTCACCGTGAGCGGCGCGGCCGCCTCCGCAGCGATCGACCCATTGACCGGTCTGCCGGGAGCCGATCCAAACGGGCTGCAGCGCCGTCCGCTGGCGATCAAGGTTGCGAACTTTCCGCGTTACGTGCGTCCGCAGTACGGGCTGACCGAGGCCGACCTCGCCTTTGAGTATTATTCGCAGCAGCTTGAGACGCGCTTCATCGCGGTGTTCTATGGCAACACTCCGAACATGGTTGGCCCGGTGCGCTCGGGCCGTTACTTTGACGAACATGTGGTCCGCATGTATCATGCCTTCTTTGTCTTCCAATATGCCGACCCGCGCGAACTCACCTACTTCATGAGCGGCGACCTGAATCCGTTCCTGGTCTTGCAGGGCTTTGGAAAGTGCCCGCCATTTTTCAATCCGAAGATTCACGAGACCTACAACGATGCCTATTTCGACGTGACGAAGTGGAACGATTGTGCCCAACAGCTCGGCCGTGACAATTCGCCGCAGACCCTGCGCAGCAGCTTCTTTGGCGAAACGCCTCCAGCCAACGCGCCCCTGGCTGACCGTATTTTCACGAATTTCACGGTGGAAAGTTACAATTACTGGCAGTACGATCCGCTCTCCGGCACGTACCTGCGCTATCAGGACGTGAACGATGCACGCGATGAGCCGTCGCGGCAATACGCGCCGCTCGTGGACGGCCTGACCGCCCGTCAGGTCTCGGCGGATAACGTCATTGTCCTGTTTGTCCCGTACAATTTTGCAAATGAGAACGAGCAGGAAGATGAGGCCTACCATGTCGATCTGATCGACTCCGGCAATGCGTTTGTTTTCCGGAACGGCCGGGCCGTTCCCGCACACTGGTTCCGGACGGATATCGATCAGCCGCTGCTGGTCACGAATCTGGACGGCTCGCCCGTCTATCTGAAGCCCGGCCAGACGTTCTTTGAGGTCATCGGTGAGACTTCCACCCTTGCCCAGGATGGCGCCGACTGGCATTTCGGCTTTCAAACGCCATAGGTGTAAAATAAGTCAGATACTTTCCAGGCGGAGGATCTGATGAGAGAAAACGATTTTCGTATTGAAAAGGATTCGTTGGGGGAGCTGCATGTGCCGCTGAACGCCTTGTACGGGGTGCAAACCCAACGTGCCGTGGAGAATTTTCCCATTTCAGGGTTGCGGCCCTGGCGCGCCTTCATTTGGTCGGTGGCCGCGATCAAGCGCGCAGCCGCCGAGGTCAATCGTGACCTGGGGCTATTCAACGACCGCGCCGTGGACGGCAGGAAATTCACCGCCGCACAGCTGGCCGATGCAATCATGCAAGCCGCCCAGGAGGTCATGGACGGCAAATGGGATGCTGAATTTGTGGTGGATCCATTTCAGGCGGGCGCGGGCACCAGCCATAACATGAACGCCAATGAGGTCATTGCCAACCGCGCCACGCAGATCCTGGGCGGCGGGCTCGGAAAATACTATGTACATCCCAACGATCATGTCAACATGGCGCAATCGACCAATGATGTCATTCCCGCCGCCATTCGTCTCGGCGGATTGTGGCGGCTCGCTGAATTGCTGGATTCGCTGCGCGGACTTCGTACGGCGCTGGAGGGGAAGTCGCGTGAATTTGACGAGATCGTCAAATCAGGACGCACGCATCTCCAGGATGCCGTGCCGGTTCGACTCGGCCAGGAGTTCGGCGCGTATGCCAAAGCAGTCGGGCGCGAATCGGAACGGATCGCGCGCTCGGCCGAGGGATTGAGACGGCTGGGCATCGGTGGGACCGCCGTCGGCTCCGGCTTGAACGCCCATCCTGAATATCACAGGCGGATGATCGCGAAACTGTCCGCCTTGACCGGCCTGAAGCTGTACGAGTCGGACAACCTATTCGAGTCGATGCAATCGCTGGCGGATCCGGCGGATTTCTCCGCCTCCATCCGCACGCTGGGGCTGACCCTGATTCGGATTGCCAACGATTTTCGTTTGTTGGCCTCCGGCCCGTCCACCGGCCTGGATGAGATCCGCCTGCCCGCGGTTCAACCGGGCTCCAGCATCATGCCCGGCAAGGTCAATCCGGTCATGGCCGAGATGCTCGACCAGGCGATGTTCCATGTGATCGGCTGCGACACCACGATCGCCATGGCCGTGCAGGCGGGGCAGTTGGAATTGAATGTGATGATGCCGATCGTCGCCCACAATCTCTTCGAGATGATGCAGGTCACGATCGGCGCGGTGAACGCCTTTACGGAGCGCGCCGTCAGGGGCCTGAGCGCGAACCGCGAGAAGGCCGAAGGCTGGCTCGCAAAGAATGCCATTGTAGTCACCGCTCTCAATCCGGTGATCGGCTATTCCCAGGGCGCGGGCCTGGTGAAAGAAGCCCTGGCCAGGAACGCTTCCATCCGGGAGCTGGCCCTGGAGAAGGCCAAAGCGGGCACGCTCAAACATCGCGATGAAGATCGTCCCGTGACCGTTGAAGAGATCAACGCGGCCCTTTCTGACCTGCGCAAGCTCACGGAAGGCGGAATCGCGGGCCCGGGCGGCGGAGGCTAAAGGCGGACCCGACATTCTCAAATGTGTCTCAGAAGTTTTTAATCGGTTCATAATAAGATCATCTGCATGATGAAGCAAGGTGTCTTCAAGGGCCGGCTGTTTCTTGTGCGGGCAGCGGCCCTTTTCCTGATCGTCCTGTCGGCCTTCTATCCGACTCACCCTGCGCGGGCCCACCCGATCGATATGTACGCCCAAACCCAGACCATCCTGATAGAGCCCCGCGGCATTCAGATCGATTGGAGGATCACGCCGGGACCTCTGCTGGCCGATGCGATCTGGAGCGCAGCGGACCAGGATCAGAACGGTTCCATCAGCCCCCAGGAGGTGCAGGGCTGGACCGCGCTCTGGCTCTCCGGCGAGACCGTTCTATTTGACAACCGGCCGGCCACCCTCACCCAGACTCAGGATATTCATTGGCCCGCCAGCGTGGATGTCATGCGCACGGGCGAGGACTCCATTGAAATGCATTTGCTCCTCCAGCTGCCCTCGGGTTTGAGCGGCCGGCATTCGCTCGTGATTCATAATTCGCATCTGGAACCCAACAGCTTGAACTGGTTTTCTGTGGCAAGCCAGGGCGGGCTCGCATTTGACCAGCCCGCCCAGAACAACGGCCTGCTGGGCCTCAATATTTACTTTCCGGATTCAACCCAGGCGGGAGCAACCTTCCTGACATCCTGGAACAGCGGTACACCGAACTTTCCCAGCTTCACCAATGCGGTCTCGCAGATGGCAGGGAGTCTTTCCAACTCCAATTCGTCCCCCCAGCAGCCGGGGAGCCCGACGATGGTCACCTCCGCCCTGACGGGGCTGGTGAAGATGCAGCAGTTCTCCCCGCTGTTTCTGCTCGGCGCATTTTTCCTGTCGCTGGCGCTGGGCAGCCTGCACGCCATGACGCCCGGGCATGGGAAAGCGCTGGTGGGCGCCTATCTGGTCGGCTCGCAGGGCAGGACGCGCGATGCGGTCTTTCTCGGCACAATCGTGACCGTCACCCATACGGGCTCAGTCCTGCTGCTGGGCCTGATCACGCTGATCGCTTCCCACTATATTCTGCCCGCGCTGATCGCTCCGTGGCTGGAGGTGATCTCCGGCGTGCTGGTGATCGCCTTCGGGCTGAACCTGCTCTTTCAAAGAAGACGGGACCTGGCCGGCTTCACAGCGCGCCCGATCCGACGGGCGGCGGGCGGCTTTTCCATCAAGGGGGTGAGCGAGATGCCGGGCGGCGCCTCGGGTGCGCTTCACACCCACAACCACGGGCCCCACGAGCACTCGCATCCTGACCAGGCTCATCCTCATACGCATGCCCTGCCTGGCAATGCGATCACCTGGAAGGCGCTCCTGGCTCTGGGCATCAGCGGGGGGCTGGTTCCGTGTCCCGATGCGATCGCCATCCTGCTGGTGGCCGTTGCCGTGAATCGGATTCCCTTCGGCATGGTGTTGATCCTGGCCTTCAGCATCGGACTGGCGCTGGTGCTGATCGGAATCGGGATTGCGATGGTTCAGGGAGTCCGCTTCGTTACCCGCAGCGATCTGTTGTCCCGCTTCAGCGTGTATGCGCCCGTGGTCAGTGCGGTGGTGGTGTCGGGATTGGGGATCGCGCTGACCGTCAGCGCCCTGAATTCGCTGAATTTCTTCTCGTCGGTCTCTCGTGCGCCCGAGGGCCAGAGCGCATCGGCCCAGGGAGCTTCAGCCCCGGCCTTTGCGATCAAGCAGGCGAAATTGCTCTTTCTGGCGGCGGATCACGGGCCCCAAGGCCAGGATCAATTGTTCATGGTTTCGCTCGGCGGAGGAGCGCCAACCCAATTGACAAGCGAATCGTCCGGCGTCTCCGGTTACTCGGTCTCGCCGGATGGCAAGACCATCCTTTACACCACGTTCAAGGTGGACGGTAGTTCCTCCATTTCGGCCATCCAGACCGATGGAACCAAGCCGCATTTGATCGTGAATTGCCCCACCTCCCAATGCGGGGACCCCCAATGGTATCCGGACGGGCAAAAAATCGCCTATCAGCGGCTCGATTATGCAGGCGATTCGGCTTTATCGAAATTCAGCATCTGGTGGCTGGACCTGCAGAGCGGCAAGACCATGCCGGTCTTTCAAGACCAGGCCTTTCCAAGTTCCGCGCCCGCCTTCTCTGCGGACGGACAGTGGTTGAGTTATATCTCTCCGGCAAATAATACGATCCAAATCTACCGTCTTCAGGATGCAAAGGATATTTCCATCCCCATCGGTTACCAGGGGCTGATGCCGGAAGTATGGAGTCCCGCATCCGACGCGCTCCTGTTTTGGGAGGCGGTATCGCCTGCGGTGGGATCATCGATTCATGTCAAAAAATATGTCTTGAATTCGGGGCAAACGCTGGACCTGGGCGGAACGGCGGATCAGACGGATTATTCCGCAGCCTGGTCCCCGGACGGGAAGTGGATCGCGGTCGACAGAAATCTCTCCACCTCCGACAGCACCAAGAAAGGCGATCAAGTCTGGTTGGTTAAGCCCGATGGGACCCAGGCGCACGCCCTTTTGAACGAACCAGACGTCTCTTACACCGACTTGAGCTGGTCGCCCGATGGACGTTATCTGGCTTACACCCGTTATTCATACAACAACATTGGGCACTCTGATGTCTGGATGGTGGATATTCAGACCGGTCAGGCGACCCTGCTGGCGGAAGGGGGGTTCCTCCCGATCTTATTGCCATAAGGTGCCATTGAAGGGTACAATTCAACCCATCGAGATGCCATGACCTTCGACCCGACCTTCCTGAGCAACTTCGTCCTTGTGTTAACGGGATTTGGCGGAGCGTTCCTAGCCGCCCTGTGGATTGCCCTGGTCATCTGGACCTATCGCGACATCCGCGCCCGCGCCCGCGATCCGCTGGTCCATATTCTTTCGGCCCTGCTGGTCGCGCTTTTGAATTTGCCGGGCGTGCTGGTCTATTTGATCCTTCGTCCGGCCCGAACCCTGGAAGAGGAATATCAGCACACGCTCGAAGAAGAGACCCTGCTTCAGTCCCTGGAGGATCTGCCGCTTTGTCCGGGTTGTGAACGACGCGTCAAAGATGATTGGCAGGTTTGCCCGAATTGCAATACCAAACTAAAAAAGATCTGTCATCATTGCGGCAAGCTGATGGAACTGCCCTGGAACATCTGCCCCTACTGCGGCACGCCCGTTCCAGGAATGAGGCAGGAGGGTCTCAGCATGGATGAGGCTTTGCGCAACCTTCAAAAGGATGATGGCGGGGAAGTAAAGATCGGATGAGTTCGGTTCTGAGGAAGGTCTCCGAAAAGTCCTGGTTCTATCCAGTGACGCTGCTTCTGATTGGATTGGCCACATACGGATACTGTTTGACCTACCTGGGCTTCTACTGGGATGACTGGGAAGTCGTGATGTTCACGAAGCTTCCGCCTTTATTGCAGTCGGGGTTCTATGCCCATGATCGTCCGTTTCCCTGGCCCTCCCAATTGACCTACCTGCTGGTCGGCTCCAACCCGGTCGGCTGGCACCTGATCGCCCTGCTGCTGCGCTGGGGCGGGATCCTGCTCCTGGTCTATTCGCTGACGTTTCTCTGGCCGCGCTACGCCTCGTATCTGCGCTGGCTGGGTGCGTTATTGATCGTCTATCCGGGCTTTCTCCAGCAGGCCGCCTCCACTCAGTACGATCGTCATTTTGCGACCTTTTTCCTGTTTGCCCTTTCCATCTATTTAATGTTCCTGGCGGTGAGGACCCCAAGGTGGGCCTGGATCCTGTTTCCACTCTCCTGGCTGGCGACCTTCATCCATCTCTTCACGATGGAATATTTCGTCGGTCTCGAATTGATCCGGCTGCTCCTGTTGTGGATGATCGTCTTCACGGTCAACAAGAAGATCTTCCGATCGCTGGGTCAGACGATCCTCGGGTATCTGCCCTATTTGCTGATCGTTGCATTTTATTTCTGGTGGCGGTTCATTATTTTCCCGATGCAGGCCGCCTCACACGCCAATGATCTTAAGATCCTGCACGACGCCTCGGCATCGCTGCAGGGTGTCGCGTTGACACTGCTCAGCCGCGCCTTTCTCGACCTGCTCTATTCCACCGTTCAAGTCTGGACCAGCACCCTGGTGGCCTT
>DATJBI010000185.1:0-13031 GCA_035515435.1 Anaerolineales bacterium | reverse complement strand
CGCCCGGCTGCGTTTGAGCCCAAACCGGACGGCCTGAGAGGGCATGGGCCGGCGGGCAGCCCCTTATGGACGAGAGGCAGTTTCCCCCCGGGATCTTTTGCGCCGGTCAAGCCGGATCTTGTTACCCGCGGGGTTTAGATCTTCCGGCTCAGCACCGCTACCTTCAGCCGAGCGATTACTATAACTAGCAGCTGTGGCAGCAGCATTATAAAAACAAGAAGGATCTTGGCCACAGCCGGCAACAGCAGTTGCGAATATGTTTTGTCCACTATTCGGCATTGCTCCCCATCCCACCATTGGGGTCGGAGTTGATGTAGATGTAGATGTTAAGGTCGGCCATGGAGTAGATGTAGCTGGGGGCTTATTAGGCGGGGTTCCTGTCATTGTTGGAGTAGCGTAAGGATAGGTAGGCGTTGCAACTGGAACGGCAGGTGTCGGGGTAGAAGGATATGTACCGCTATATAGATAATAAATTGCTGGTGTGGTAATGAGTCCGTTGCTGCTATATGCGTTCCCGCCTAAATTAGCAGTAACCCCGCTGTAGTAGCAGTAGTAACAAATCGAGCCCGCCCTATCGTAATTATCTGTGGTAGTGGTAGTTTTAGTACCATGCCAGTTCTTAGCGTATTGGCCCTCACCGTGCCATGCTAGTACGCATTGATGATATGCATATGCATGGCCGAGGCCGTTACAATAATGACCTGTTGGGTCAGTGGCATTGATTGGATTCCCCAAGACGTACATATCCTTCAAGACAACCTCCCTGGCATTGTCCACTATTTCATCGCATACTGGAAAAGCAGCATTGCCAACGGGGTGGCTGTCGGGACGGTGAGCGGATCGGCTGGAGGGCGCGCCCCTTCGCCCGCGGGTCCCTTGACTTCGATCTCCTTTTCGGCTAGAATAATTAGGTAACACTAAATTCATTATTAGGTGAATATAAATATCGTGTTTACAGGAAGAGGCGATCTGTGAAGGTGAATATCAGACAATATATCGGGGAAAGTGCCGGCTTTTTTGCGTTGTTCGCGCTGGCATTGTTCCCCTCCGCCGGCACCCTCCGTTGGGCAGCAGGCTGGATCTTTCTTCTCTTGTTCTTTGGCTTCTATCTGACGGTCACGCTGTGGTTGTATCGACACGATCCGGGACTGCTGCAGGAACGCACGCGTTTGAGTACCTCCGACCAGCAGAGCCCGGACCGGATCCTGTTCCCGCTGATGGAATTCAGTTTCATCGCGTGGATGGTCTTCATGTCGCTCGATGCGGTCCGCTTTCATTGGTCAGCGCTGCCGCTCTGGCTGCAAGGGGTCGGCGCGCTGGTCCTGCTGGGTTCCTTTTCCCTATTGTTTCTAACCTTTCGTGAAAACTCCTACCTTTCGCCCGTGGTCCGCATTCAGGATGAACGCGGACATGCCGTGGTTTCCACCGGACCCTATCGCTACGTGCGCCATCCGATGTACCTGGCGATCCTGGTCTTTATCGTGGGCGCCTCGTTATTGCTGGGCTCCGCCCACGGCTTGTTCTTCGTCCTGCTCTGCGCGGCGATGCTCGCCTACCGGGCAGTTTTGGAGGAACACACTCTCCAGGCGGACCTGCCGGCCTACGCAGGCTATAAAGCAAAGGTAAAATATCGTTTGATCCCGTATGTCTGGTAGGGACCATGCCAGAATCACTGACCGACTCGATTCAGGATTATTTAAAGGTCATCTACGAATTGACCCGGAGCGGCGAAACCGCCGGGACAACCGCCCTTGCGGCGCGGCTGGGTATTGCCCCGGCTTCCGTGACGGAGATGATGCAACGGCTTGCCTCCACCCGGCCCGCCCTGGTGGAATACCGCAAACACCAGGGCGTGACGTTAACCACGGCAGGCAGACGCGCAGCCCTGGAGGTCATTCGCCGTCACCGCCTGATCGAGGCCTGGCTGGTGCAAACGCTTGGCTATTCGTGGGACGAAGTTCACAGCGAGGCGGAAAAGCTGGAGCATGTCATCTCGGAGGAATTGGAAGAGCGCATTGCCTCCGCCATGGGATATCCGCGGCGCGATCCGCACGGCGAACCCATCCCTTCTGCGGACCTGGTCATGCCTGAAGATCAGGGCATTGCGCTGGCGGAGCTGAAACCGGATCAGGAAGGATGTATTCTTCGGGTCTACGCCCAGGATGCAGGCTTTCTCAGACATCTTGAAGAACAGGGGCTTGTGATCGGGGCCCGCCTCAGAGCGCTGGAAGTGTCGCGCTTCGACCAGGTGCTGCGCATCCAGCTGCGGGGGCGCAAGGAAGCGATCGCGCTGGGTCCGGCAATTACGAACCGCATATTCGTCGAGATCCTCTAAATGGGAAGGATAAGGGATGTGACCACCAAATCGAAAACTTCTTCAGTGCACGCAGGCGATACGCGAACATTGGAATCGGCCAACGCGGTCCTGGAGGGGCACGGCAGCAAGAACTTTATCATGCGCGTCGTGCCCTTTTTGGGGCCGGCCTTCATCGCCTCGGTCGCGTATATTGATCCTGGAAATTACGCCACCAATATCCAGGGCGGAGCACAGTTTGGCTACGAACTCCTGTGGGTGATCGTGGCCAGCAATCTGATGGCGATGTTGATTCAGACCATGTCTGCAAAATTGGGGATCGCAAGCGGCCGGAACCTGGCCGAGATGATGCGGGATCATTATCCGCACTGGGCCGGGATCGGGATGTGGATCGTCATGGAACTGGTTGCCATGGCGACCGACCTGGCCGAATTCCTGGGCGCCGCGCTCGGTATCTATTTGTTGTTTCCAGCCCTATTTCACCAGATCGGGTCCTGGACGGGATTACCGGACCTGCTTCTGCCCGCCATCTTGATGGGCGGATTGACCTTTGTCGTGCTTCTGCTCGAACACGGCGGCTTCCGGCCGCTGGAGGCCCTGATCACCTCCCTGGTCGGCATCATCGCGCTCTGCTTCCTCATCGAGACCATCCTTGACCGGCCGGATCTGGGACAGCTCGCCTTTCACTCCGTTGTGCCGATCTTCTCCGGCTCGGAAAGCATCCTTCTGGCAGCCGGCATCCTGGGCGCCACGGTCATGCCGCATGTCATTTTTCTGCATTCCGGTCTGACCCAGGGCAGGATCGTCACCAAAGACCCCGTAAAACTTCGCAGGCTCTTCGGATTCGAATTGATCGACGTGGTGATCGCCATGTCGATCGCGGGCGCGGTCAATGCGGCCATGCTGATCATGGCCGCCTCCACATTCTATGCGCATGGACTCAGCAACATCGGGACGATCGAAGAGGCGTACCGGACGCTCACCCCGCTCCTGGGAAGTTCGGCCAGCCTGGTCTTCGCCGTCTCGCTCCTGGCCTCCGGACATTCCTCATCCACGGTCGGCACGATGGCCGGTCAGGTGATCATGCAGGGTTTTGTCCATCGCAAAATCCCGATGTGGGCCAGACGCCTGGCGACCATGACCCCCTCCTTCATTGTCATCGGACTGCGGCTGGATCCCACCCGCACGCTGGTGCTGAGCCAGGTCGTGCTGAGCTTCGGCCTGCCCTTTGCGATCATTCCCCTGGTGGTATTTACCTCCAAACGTGAGATAATGGGGGTGTTGGTCAATCACCGGGTCACCACCATCGCCGCCTGGCTGATCGCGGCGCTGATCGTGGCGCTGAACATCTTTCTCTTATATCAAACCTTCGTTCCGGGAAGCTAAGCCATGTTCAAGAATATCCTGGTCCCTCTGGATGGCTCCAACCTGTCTGAAGCAGCGCTGATCCCGGCCGCGATCCTGGCCGGGAAATTCAAGGCGCCCGTCACTCTTTTGCATGTGATCGAGCAGGACGCGCCCAGCGAGGTCCATGCCGATCGTCATCTGACAGCCCCGGATGAGGCGAAGGAATATCTCGAAGATATTGCCAAACGGTCCTTCGGGCCAAAGATCAAAGTCACGACCCACGTGCACACCGCGCCGGTTTCGGATGTGACAGCCAGCATCGTCGAACATGCGACGACCGAATTCCAACCGGACCTGATCGTGATCTGCTCGCACGGCAAAAGCGGAATCCGCGACGCCCTGTTTGGAAACATTGCGCAGCAGGTTGTGGCGCAGGTGAAGACGCCGCTTCTGCTCATCAAACCGGCGTCACCGCGCTTCAAACTCGAACGGATCCTTCTTCCGCTCGACCCCGACTCGGCGCACGACGATAGTTTTCCATTTGCAGAATCTCTCGGGCAGGCCTTCAAATCAGAACTTCGCCTGCTGAGCGTGATCCCCACGTTCGCGGCGCTGGGGGGAGAGCAGGCGGCAGCGGGAAATTTGATGCCGGTTGCAACGCAGGCCATTCTGGATTTGAAGGAAGAGAATGCGCGGCAGGATCTCCGGCAGCACCTCGCTGCGCTGCATCGGAAGGGACTGGCCGCCGACGTTGAAATTGTGCGGGGCGACCCGCCCTCGGTGATCTGCAAGACCGCCGAGCACTCAGAGATGGATCTGGTCATCCTGTCCACGCACCGCCGAAGAGGCATGGGGGCGTTCTGGGCGCGCAGCGTCGCGCCGAAGGTCGCACAAAGGACCAAGATCCCGCTTTTGCTCATTCCGCTCCCCCAAACCAGCTAGGGCCCTTCCTCCATGGAGACGACGCGCCCAGCCGGGCTCCGCTTGGGGATACGAATTGAGGTCATTTCCATCCTTTGGATGGTCGTCGAAATGGCCGTTTCGATCGGCGCGGGCCTCGCGGCGGGCAGCATTTTATTGACCGCCTTCGGCCTCGACAGCCTGATCGAGTTGATCAGCGGCGGGATCCTGCTCTGGAGGCTGAGAGTGGAAAGCCGGGGCGAAAACGCCGATCGGATCGAGCAGGCCGAACACACCGCCGACTGGATCGTCGCGGTCGCTCTTGGCATGTTATGCATTTACGTATTGATCTCTGCTGTGCTTGAGTTGATCCTTCATTCAAAACCGGAGACCAGCCTGCCCGGGATCGGCGTCTCCGCGGCAGCTGTGCTGATCATGCCGTATCTGGCATTCATCAAACGCCGCGTCTCGGGCCGCATCGGCAGCAAAGCCCTGGCGGGCGATGCGGTCGAATCGATCACCTGCGCCTACATGGCCGGCACCGTTTTGATCGGCCTCGCGCTTAATACTCTGTTCGGCTGGTGGTGGGCGGAACCCTGCGCGGCGCTCGTGTTCCTCGTTTGGCTTGGGCGTGAGACGGTGGAATCTTTCAACGAAGCCAGAGGGATGCGAAAAGAAGATTAGGCTGCAGTAACTCCTATCCCAATTCAACGCCTCACGATCGCCAACTTGAGGCCCCCGGCCCGTTCATGAAAGCGCCACCCGAACAGGGATCGTTCCATACATGCCGGCCGCTTGAGGCGTTCTCATGTGCTTGGCCCCCCTCAGATTTTCGGACAAGGTCCTCCTGCTGGAGACGGAATTCCAGCCGCCTACTCCTTCGGCACTTGTCCAAGCAGAACCTGCACTTCGTGTTGGGCGCCGTCCTGTGATAAAGGAACCCGGTTATCGGTCAGCGTCTTCCCATCCAGCCGGACCCGCTCAACGCCCCGATTGACGCCCTCCGGGTTCTCGACACTGATCAGATAGCGGGTTGCACCGAATCGGTAGGTAACTTTGTAACCGGGCCAATCCCGGGGAATGCAAGGATCGATCTTCAGCCAATCGCCCGCGCGCCCCAGACCCAGGATGGCTTCGACCCCGAGGCGGTACATCCAGCCTGCCGAGCCGGTGTAGCCGGTCCAACCGCCGTTTCCCCTGTGCGGGGGGACGCTGTAGATATCGGCGGCGATCTGGTACGGCTCCGTCTTGTAGCGGGCCGCTTTTTCATCCGTGTCCGAATGGTAAACAGGGTTCAGCAGACGATAGAGCGCTTGAGCCCGATCCCCCTGACCGAGCGCTGCGTATGCCCACACGCTCCAGACGGCCGCGTGCGTGTATTGTCCACCGTTTTCCCGAACGCCCGGCAAATAACCTTTGATGTAGCCGGGGTCCCGGGGGGTTTTGTCAAAGGGCGGCGCGAAGAGCAGGATCATCTGGTTGGCCTGATCGATCAACAATCTATTGACCGATTCCATGGCCTGTCCCGCCCGGACGGGGTCCGCCGCTCCCGAGAGGACCGCCCACGATTGCGCGATCGAATCGATCTGACATTCGGCATTCCTGCTCGATCCGAGCGGCGAACCGTCATCATAGAATGCCCGCAGATACCATTCTCCGTCCCAGGCATGGGCCTCCAGCGCCCGGGCAAGGTGTTCCGCCCTCAGGCGGTAGGGCTCGGGATCATCCTTCATCCATTCGCACAGCAGTGCGAATCGCTGCAGCGTGGCATGCAGGAACCATCCCAACCAGATGCTCTCACCGTGCCCTCCAGCTCCGACTCGGTTCATCCCATCGTTCCAATCGCCCTGGCCCATCAGGGGCAGGCCATGGCTGCCGGCCGTGGCCCCCTTCTCCAGCGCCCGGCGGCAGTGTTCATATAACGTGTAGGCCGCGGGTGTCGATTCGAATTGGCTGTAATGGTCGCTCTCCTCGGGCTTGAGAGGCTCCCCCTTCAGGAACGGGATCTTCTCCATTAAGATGGATCGATCACCGGTGGAGGTGACGTAATCGGCGGTCACATAAGGAAGCCACAACAGATCGTCCGAAAAGCGCGTGCGCACGCCCCGGCCCGAGGGCGGATTCCACCAATGCAGCACATCCCCTGCCTCGAATTGGTGCTGCGCGGCATTGATGATCTGCTCCCGCGTGAGGTCCGGTCTGGCGTGCAGCAATGCGAGAACGTCCTGGAGTTGATCGCGGAAACCGAAGGCGCCGCTCGATTGATAGAGTGCGGTGCGCCCCCAAACCCGGCAGCCCAGCGTCTGATAGAGCAGCCAGCCATTGAGCATCAGGTCCATGCCTGCATCGGGTGTCTGAACCGTGATCGTGCCCAGCACGTCGTCCCACAATTTATGAACGGCCCCCCAGGCCGACTCAACCTGGGCGTGCGCCTGGTACTTGCCGATCAGCGCAAGGCTTTCCTCTCGATCCGCACCCTCCCCCAGCAGGAAATAGACTTCCTCGAGTTGGCCGGGGGGGAGATCGACGTGCAGCTGGATCACCGCACAGGGGTCCTGCCCGGCGTCCACGGCGCTGGCCAGGCCGATCCGCCCCAGCGCCGCGGGCGACTGCATACTGCCCAGGCGGCCCAAAAATTCCGTGCGGTCCGCTGTCAGGCCATGCAGTTTTTTGTTCGCCGCGAGAAACGCGACGCGCTGTCCAAACTCGGTGTTGAAACGGTTGCGTGCCAGGAGAGCGTTCCGATCGGGTTCGAACTCCGAAATGATATGGGCTTGATTGATATCCCGCGTTGTGCCCAGCACCCATTCGGCGTAGTACGTTACGGTGATCCGCCGTGGATGCTGCCACAGATTTTGCAGCCGCAGCTGCACGATCTTTACCGGCGCCTCGGGTGCGGCGAACAGGCGCAGGGTCTGTTCCAAGCCATGACTCCGGCTCGCGAAGGTCGAATAGCCCGCCCCGTGACGGATCAGGTACGCGGTCTGGGCCCCGGCTGGCAGGGGCGTGGGCGACCAGACCAGCCCGGTTTCCTCGTCGCGCACATAGAGCGCTTCCCCCGGCATATCGGTGAGCGGGTCGTTGCGCCAGGGAGTTAACCGGTTCTCGCCGCTGTTTACCGCCCAGGTACAACCGCCTCCAGATTCGGACACCAGAAAGCCGAACTGCGGATTGGCGATCACATTGATCCACGGGCGCGGGGTGTGCTCCCCCGGCCGCAGGTAGATGACATATTCCTTTCCGTCCGGACTGAAGCCTCCCAGGCCGTTATCCATCCGCAGATCGGTGGGTCGTGCAAGCGGCGGCGTCGCTTCGAGCTCGTGTGCTGCCGGGAGAGCCGGTGTGAATGGCGGCAAACGCACCGGCGGCCTGGTCAGGCGGCTGGCATGATCGGCCAGTGTTCCCATTTTGTCGTCCAGAATAACGGCGGCAGCCGATTCCAGCAGGAGCATGTCGGCACTTGGGATCTGGTCCGTTCTCAACAAGAAGATCCCATCGCGTTGGTTTAACCATTCAGCCGCACCCATGCGGGTAAGAAGATTGTTGATGACATTGTGCAGATCCATGGTGTAACCTGTATCCTGATCGTTCAGGATGACCAGATTGACCTGGATGTGCGCCCTGCGCCAGTAAATGTAGGCCCGCACAGCTTCCGCTAACAAGGGCCGGGTCCCATCCAGGACATGCACCAGCAGGATCGGATAATCACCGGATATGCCGTATGCCCACAGGCCGGATTGCCCCTTGGTATTCCTGGCCATGATCTCCGCCCCCGCGCGCAACCCATGGGCCGGATAAAGGATCGCAGACAACAGCTGCTGGATGTGCTCAACGCTCTTGGCATTGAGTCCCAGCTCGATCAACTCTTTTTCGCTTTGAATGAGCGCTTCGGCAAAAGTCTGGTTGATCTTCTGCCTTGACTGGTAGCGGGTCACCCGGTCCAGCGCCTCTGCGCGGGAGGCGGCCGCCAGCGTCAGGAAAGTGACCTGGGTCCGGCTGTGCGGTCTCAGGTCAATTTCCTGTGCCAGGGACATGATCGGGTCGAGCGTCCCGCCCACGCTCCGGGAGAGATGCGTATTGGGGCCATCCAGGGTTAACGGCGAGCGCTGGCTCCTGCCGCGTCCCAGGAACGGAGCGCGGTCGGTCTCATACTCACGGGTCAATTTATATCCCGGTTCGGCCACCAGGGCGTGTGCCATGAAGACAGGCTTTTCATCCCCCGAGCGGGAACGGCGTCTGAAAAGGAGCGCGTTCCCCTCCGGCAGATATTCGCTCTCGATAAAGAGTTTATTAAACGCAGGATGGCGCTGATCGACGGGTTGCGGCGCGAGCACGACCTCCGCATAGCTCATCAGTTTCAGCCGCCGGGGGTGGTCGCTGTCATTCAGGAGCGTCACGCGCCGGATTTCGACCTCCTCCCCCCCGACCGTGATTTCCGTGTGCACTGAGATGCCGTGATCCCAGCGGCGAAATTCGACCTTGTGCGGGGAATACAGGATCTCCTGATTTTCAGCCGGGCAGCCGGCCGGCTGGCAGGAGACCGACCAACGTTCGCCATTCTCCCGATCCTGGAGGTAGATCCATGTCCCCCACGGGTCCAGGGTGGTATCCGCCTGCCAGCGGGTGAGCGCGAACTCACCCCATTCGCTGTATCCGCCGCCTCCGTTTGTGATCAGAACGCCATATTTACCCTGCGCAAGAGAATGCACCTGGGGCAACGGGCTGTCCGGGGGGACGCGCCAGGGTGCGACATCCACGGACCGGACGATCGATTGAAGATCCACCGTGCCTTCCGGGTGGGGGTATTCGATATGCGCATCCTGCGGGATCTTTTCCTGAAGGAGCAGCTCAATGCTCCGCACGCGTTCATCGGAATGGAAGCGCCGGACCATCACATCGTCCAGAAGATAATTACAGGCGGCCAGAAGGATCATGCCCTGATGATGGGCCATATAGGAGCGCACCACGGCATGCTGTTCTTCGGGGGGTAGATGCGTTTTGGTGAAATCAATTGCCTCATAAAAACCAAAGCGGCCAAGCATATGCAGCTTCTCAAGCCTCGTCATGTTGGCCAGCACCGCCTGCGGCTGCAGCGGCAGTCCAAGCAGGGAGGCATAGGGGGCAACGACCAGATCCTCAGATATCTCGCGTTTTATGCCGAGGTCCGGCACGCCGAATGCGCGATACTGATAATTCATATTTGAATCCAAAGCCAGGTAGCCCGACTCGGAGATGCCCCAGGGGATATGGTTTTTCTGGGCATAGCCGATCTGCGCGGCGAGGGCGGCATAGCAGCTCTGCGACAGGAACGTGCCATCGTAATTCTTGATAAGCAGGTCCGGCATGAGATATTCGAACATGGTCCCGCTCCAGGAGAGCAGGATCTGTTTGCCGTCCACCTGCGTGATGGGCCGTCCGAGGTGCAGCCAGTGGCTCTGTGGTACGTCCCCTTTGGCGATCGCGATCAGGCTGGCCGTCCGCGCTTCGGAAGCCAGCAGGTCATAATAACTTCCATCCAGCTTGTCGGTGGAGGCGTTGTAACCGATGTGAAATACGTGCCGCTGCTCATTGAACAGGAATTTGAAATCCATTGCATTGACGATCGCCTCCGCCTGCCCCGCCAGATCGCGATAGCTGATCAACAGGGGGCCCACCGTCAGGCGGGCCGAGGCAAGGTCTTCGTCCAGTCTTTGGCACCAGGCGTGCGCCTCCCCGATCTGATCTGTGAAGGGGGCACCGTCGTTCAACTGTGCCTGCAATTGCGCCAACGCCGTTCTGATGACGGTGTAGACGGACGGTGCCTGCCCCAAGGGGGGGATTTCGCCCGGGAGCTTGTTCTTGAAGTCCTGCCAGGCTTGCGCGAATGGATTTCCCGCCTGCGTGAATAACGCGGGCGGTCGGTTCAAATGGTTCAGCCAGGGTGCCAGCAGATCGATGTTCCGCTGCATGCTCATCAGGTGATGATGCAGTGTGTCCAGGTAATGGTGCAGTTCGTTCAGGATTTCCGGATCAAGGCTGGATGGGGATTTCTCGAGCAGCTCCATCAGGCGGTGCGATATCCCTTCCCATCCTTCGCCCGAGAGCCACCCGAGCGTAGCCACCCACGACTCAGGTCCCTTTTGGGCGGCGCGGACGCGCTCGCCAATACCATCCAACTCGACTTCAAAAGATTCAACGGCGGAAGCCGGATCTGTCTCTTCCAGCTTCTGGAGAATGTCCCTCAGGATGTCCAGGATGACCAGCAAACTCTTCCATGACTGCTCGCGGACAATGGGGGCGTTCGCGAGCGCCAGACAGCCCTGTTTCAGCGCGATCAGGCAGGCCGCCAGGTTACCGCTGTCCACCGTGGAAACGTATCGGGGCGGAAGAGAAGTCAGGGCCGCGGTGTCATACCAGTTCAGCAGGTGACCACGATAATGCTCCAGCTTATCGATACTCTCAAAGGTGGACCGCAGCCGTACCGCCAGGTCGAACAAACCTATATGGCCCAGATCGTAAGCCGCCAATACGGACAGGAGGAACAGGCCAATGTTTGTCGGCGTCGTATAGTGTGCGATATAGCCGCGCGGCGATTCTTGAAAATGGTCGGCGGGCAGCCAGTGGTCATCCGGGCCGGCGTATTGCTCAAAATACGCCCAGGTGCGCCTGGCAAGGCGCTGTAATTGTCTATGCTGGGCGTCCGAAAGGCCGGGCGAGGCGCGCACGATGGGCCGGCTGATCCAAAAGGCAAGCTGCGGAGATAGCAGCCAGGCTGCCAGGAAAGGAGCCGCCGCCAGGAGCGCCGGACCCCTGGCGCCTGCAATGCCAGCCCCCAGCAGGGCGCTAAAGGCCGTGGAGGCCATCATTTCCCGCCAGGTTCTTTGTCCAGTATTCTTGAACGAGCGTGCGAACTGGGCCGCGGTTGTCCATTCAAGCAAATGCCTTCGCACAACGAATAGGCGGATCAGGGTGATCGCGATCGCGCTCAGTGCGAGCCAGGCTTCGTAGGGGAGAAAAATGACGGCAAGAGCCCAGCGCATTGCCGGGAGCCTGATGGGTTCAACGAGCTCCTTCAGGGATAACCGGCCGGGATTCTGCCTCACATTCCGGAAGGTTTGCGCGAGGATGGGCAGGGCAGGTGTCAGGAGTGCCAGCAGAGTCCAAACCAGGGCCGAACCGGGCAGGACCAGCCAGCCGGCTACGAATAGCGCAAGGTAGGCCGGGGCAAGCAGGCTGCGCCGAAGATTATCGAAAATTTTCCAGCGGTCGATCACAGATAATCGCTTGGGGTCGGCCCCTTTTCTGGTTTGCACAAAGGGGAACAGCCAGGGAAGCAGCTGCCAGTCGCCGCGGATCCAGCGGCGCAGGCGGCGGGCATGGGTCAGATAGCGCGCCGGATACTGTTCGTACAGAATGACATCGGTGACGAGCGCCGCCCGTCCGAAGATCCCTTCAAGGAGATCATGGCTGAGCAGGGTGTTTTCCCTGACCTGACCCTTTAAGCTTCTGGCAAAGGCTGCCACATCGTAAATACCTTTGCCGACATAACTTCCCTCCCCAAAAAGGTCCTGATACACATCAGAAACCGCAAGAGAATACAAGTCGAAACCGGCGTTCCCGGCATAGATCTGTGAAAACCGGGAGTGATTCGCGCTGGTCGGTTTGATCTCCACCCGCGGCTGCAGCACGGTGTACCCGGTGCTGACCGAACGGCCGTCTGCAGCAAATTCCGCCCGGTTCAGCGGATGCGCCAGGGTGGCGATCAGCCGGCTGGCGCCATCGCGCGGCAGGGAGGTGTCTGCATCCAGCGTGATCACGTACTTGATTTCGTGCAGGATGCTCAACTCTCCGACTTGCGTCAGGTAGGAGGTCGGCTTGGCGTTTAACAGCAGGCGGTTGAATTCAGCCAGCTTGCCCCGCTTCCGCTCCCAACCCATCCAGACCCCCTCCGATGGATTCCATTCCCGCTGACGGTGGAACAAATAGAATGGTGCACTCTTCCCATACTTATGATTGAGACTTTCAATCCCGGCCCTCGCCGCAGACAGCAGTTTTTGATCCTCCGGCATCTCCTGGGCCGGAGCGTCATCAAAATCCGTGAGCAGGGCAAACGTCAATTGAGGATCGGGGTTGCGCAGAAAATGGAGCTCCAGCTCTTGCAGCAGGGAGCCGAGTTCGTTGGCACTTGTCAAGAGGCTCGGGATCACCACCATCGTGCGGCAATCCGTTGGAATCCCTTCTGAAAAATCCATGCGCGGCAGGGTGCGGGGTTGAATTTGGTGGGTTACCTTCCAATTCACGAGGTTGATGGCTGCGTCCAGCGCCAGAGCCAGGCCCAGCAGACCGACCAGGATCAGCTGGGTCCATGAGCCGCCTGCAGCATAGGTATAGGATAACAGGCCAAGGATAATGAGCAGGGAGAACAGGCTGATGCTGCCCAGATAGGTGAAGGTGGGGTGTGCCAGGAGCCAGCGCCGCAACTTCGCCCGGA
>DATJBI010000184.1:0-26543 GCA_035515435.1 Anaerolineales bacterium | reverse complement strand
GCCCTTGACGGGGTGGTGTGCGGGAAGATAATTCCCGCCGGAAGCGCTGCAGCGGTGAGTTGGTGCGTGTTAGATTCTTACGAAAAAGAGGATCACATGGGCCAACTTCACAAGCGTTTCACGGTTGAACAAGTTAAAGTTCTATTTCAGGGTTATCTACAAGGCACCATTGCGCGAGCGGAAGTGCAAGAAGTATTGCAAATTAGCAAGACGCGTTTCTTCAGATTGCTGAAGAAATATCGTGAGGATCCGACCGCTTTTTCAATCAGCTACGAACGAAGCAGTTCGCCGCGGCTTTCAGCCAAGACTGAAGCCGAGGTAGCGAAAGAGTTGTTGCGCGAGAAAGCTTTGGTGGAGGATCCGGAACTGCCGATCTCCAGCTACAACTATTCAGCCATGCGCGACCGCCTGAAGAAGAAAGGCGTCTCGGTCTCGGCGACGACCATCACTAAGCGAGCGAAAGCTTTAGCTTGTTACCTGCCTCATCACAAACACAAGCAGCATGATCGCGAAGTCATTACTTCCGCCATTGGAGCCCTCGTGCAACACGACGCCTCCACCCACCTCTGGTCGCCATACGCCTCCGAAAAATGGACACTCATTACTTCCCTGGATGACTATAGCCGCAAGCTGCTCTACGCCGATTTTGTCGAGCAAGAAACCGCCTGGGCGCATATCCAGGCTGCCCAGACAGTAATGCGAACCTATGGACTGCCTCTGAAATACTACGTCGATAACTTGCGCGTCTTCCGCTTCGTACAGAAGAGAGATAGCCTCTGGCGCAGGCATGTTTTGGAAACTGACGATGTAGATCCTCAATGGCGCCAAGTGATGCGTCTGCTAGGCGTGCAGGTCACGTATGCGCTCTCCCCTCAAGCGAAAGGAAAAATTGAACGGCCGTATCGCTGGCTGCAGGATCGAATCGTGCGCACCTGTGCTCTCGAAAAGCTGACTGCCTTGGAAGAAGTGCGCGGGGTCTTACGCGATGAGCTGAACCGCTATAACAATCACCAGGTCCATTCCACCACTGGCGAGATTCCCAGCCTGAGATTTGAGAACGCCAGGAAGGCCGGAGCCAGCCTCTTCCGTCCTTTCGCGTTGCCTAAACCTTACACCTCACCAAAAGACATCTTCTGTTTGCGAGAAACACGTATTCTCAATGGCTACCGACGCATCTCCATCTTCAACCAAGAAATTGAGATCCCCCGCGTCCCCGTGCGCGAAGAAGTGGAGCTTCATATGCTCCCACAGTTTGCCTCACACAGCTTGGAGATCCGCATCTGGTGGAACCAACAAATGGTGCATTCCCTCTCCCTGCCGCTAGCCAATTCGAGAGTTCACCTTTGAAGTTTGAATGAGTTCACTTTTCAAGTTTTGCTAACAGTATATAATTACCGGCTCTATTAGACCACTGTACCACTTTAAAAAACTGGGCGGGGGGCATCCTTCTGTCCGGCGCCGAACAGAAGATAGGCTCTTGATTTTCTCTGAAAAAGTTGTACAATCGCTATATACCGTTTCGATCCAATTAATTTAACCGGATTTCTGCCGTAATTTGTGTGGATTAGGCTCTTATCTGCAGTTTTGTGCAATTGCCTATACCACAAACCACTTTATAGTTTTTTTCTTTCTGGCCCTCAAGAGAGGAAAAGTGGTTATGAACGAAGAAATCAATAAACCCTTGTATGTGCGGATTCAGGAATATATTGCTGAATTGATTCTCTCGGGAAAACTGATGCCGGAGGCCAAGATCCAGTCCGAGCGTGATTTTAGCGAGGACCTGGGTGTCAGCCGCATGACCGTGCGGAGAGCGATCACAGAGTTGGTCAACGAGGGCTTGCTGGAGCGCAAGCATGGGTCGGGGACCTATGTTGCCAAGCCAAAGGTCACGTACGAGTCGTCTGAACTTGTAAACTATGTCCAGGCGATGCAGCACCGAAACATAGCCACGGCCAGTCAATTGCTTGAGTTCGGACAGTTGGCGGCCAGCCGGCGTCTGGCCGAATCGCTGCAAATTGAAATCGGAAATCCGATCTATCGGGTTGCGATCTTGCGTTTTGCCAATCGCGTTCCAGTTGTCCTGGAACGCGTTTTTATTCCCAGCGCCCGCTGCCCGGATCTGGAAGAGTGGGATCTTGAAAAGAGTTCCATCTATGACCTGTTGACGGAGGCCTATCATATTGATCCCTGTTTCAGCTCACAGACCCTTGAAGCGGTCGCCGCGGCTGATACGGTGGCCCAGCAGTTGAGAGTCGACGAGGGGTTTCCGTTGCTCATGCTCTCGCGCATTGTCTTTGAAAAGGGTGCACAGCGGCCCGTTGTATTTTCACAGGATTTTTTGCGCAGTGATTATGCGCGCATTCATACCGACGGCCGGTTGGGGGAACATAAGGAGGGTCTTCAAGAAAACCGCAAAGGAAAGGAGGAATCGGCAGGCAACAACGCTTGATCAAGGTTTATACATTTGGCACTTCGAAGGATAATTTTGAAAGGAGAAATGAAATGGCTGAAATGGTTGCACCTGCGGGCGCCACGGGGAAGAAACTCTATGCCCGCAAAAGTTCAGGTCTGGTGAGAACGATTGGTGTCTTTGGCGCCATGGTATTTGGCGTTCACTGCATCAGTCTTTCCTCCTCCGGCCTGATTCCGTTTTCATGGGTGGCAGGCGTGTGGCCGGGGAGCAGCATCATCGGAGTACTGACGGTCGCCATGTTCTTCTGCCTGTTCCATGCCTACACCTATGCTGTGATCGGGGCGACGATGCCACGTTCGGCGGCGGACTATACGCTGGCCAGCCGCACCCTGAGCGCTCCGCTGGCCTTTGCTGCCTCCTGGACGCTGGTCATCTTCAGTGCCATGGTGGCGGGTTCACTGATCGCTTGGATCCCCAAGACGGCTCTGCCGGTCCTGTTCCACACCATGGGGATTGTGTTGGCCAACGATTCGTTCGTCCAGTTCGCGACCTGGTCATCGACTCCCGTCGGGATCGTTGTGATCGGCACAATTTGCACGGTGATCACCTTTATCACCATGATCCTGCCGACGCGCACCATCCTGCGCATTCTGGAAGTGGGATTCTTCCTGGGTTTGCTGGCCTGGGTCGTGCTGTACTTCCAACTCGGCACTGCCGCCAAGGATGCGTTCCCGGCCGCTTGGGACAAATTCATGGGCGCCGGAAGTTACGAAGGGCGGATTGCCCTGGCCCAGACGAACGGCATGGTGATCAATCCCAATGTAGGCATCATGACCCTGGCCGGGCTGATCATGGGCTTCTGGATCTTCTATGGCTACTACATCCCGACCTTCTTTGCCGGTGAGGTCAAGCAGGCCGAGAGCACGTTGATCTCGGGCTCGTGGGCTTCCCTGCTGGTGACCTGGGCCATCTTTGTCGTCGCAGCGATCCTTCTGCAACGGCTGGTTCCGCTGGACTGGATCGCGGCTGAGTCGTATCTCAGCAATGCGGGCGTGGCCAGTGCCAACCCCATGCCATGGATCACTTTCTACGCGGCCATCCTCAATCCGAACATCATTCTGTTGTGGATTGTAGCCATCGCCTGGGTTTTCACACTGATCAATCTGGCGCAGACTTACTTTTTCTATTGCAGCCGCATCATCTTTGCCTGGTCGTTCGATCGGCTGATCCCCGAGGGCGTCTGCTACATTCATCCTACCCTGAATAGTCCCATGGTTGCAATTTCGATCATCACCCTGATCGCGGAGGTCGGTGTGCTGGATGCCTCCGGCTGGCTGTGGGCTGGCAGCGTGATGGGTGCCCAGTTGAACTTTGTGTTCTTTGCTGCCTGCACCATGCTGGTACCGGTAGCCGCGATCACGCTCTTCCCATTCACCAAGCCGGATCTGTTTGAGAATGCCAGCGCCTTCGTCAGGCGCAAAATAGGCAAGGTACCGGTGATCACCATCGTCGGCACGATCACCTTCCTCTTCCTGCTGTGGTTGATCATTGCATCCTTTGTGTTCCCCGCTGTGGGAGGCATGATCGGGATCGGGACGCTCGGGACGCTGGCCGGCTTTATCATCAGCGGTTTGCTCGTGTTCTACATCGCGCGGGCCTACCGCATGAACAAGGAAGGCATTGACATTAATTGGACCTTCCAGTCAGTGCCCCCCATTTAGGATCTTCTTGCAGCCCCGCCTCCCGCGCGGAGGCAGCGTCTGTGGTCCGGCCAGGGAATCCGGGCCGGACCACAGAAAAACCTTATTATTTTGGAGTAATGAATGAAGATGATTCGCATTCTATATGGCTCGGATTTTCATGGGTCGGAGGCGGTATTCCGCAAGTTCCTTGCCTCCGGCATTCAATACAAGGTGAATGCACTGATGGTGGGCGGCGATGTGACCGGCAAGGCGATGGTGCCTGTGATTCATCAGGGAGGCGGCCGCTACCAGGCTCATTTGTTTGGTGCGGACCGGACCGCCGCGACCCCCGCTGAACTTGACAAAATAAGGAAGTCGATCAGCGCGGTCGGTTTCTATCCGATTGTCCTGGAACAGGATGAAGCCCAGGAACTGGAAGGCGACCCGGCCAAGATGGGAGCCCGCTTCGAGCAGGAGATGTGCAATCGCGTGCGCGAGTGGTTGAAGCTGGCGGAGGAAAAACTGGTTCCTCAAAAAATCACGCTGTACTTCATGGCCGGCAACGATGACTTGTACTCCATTGACAAGGTCATGGAGGAATTCCAGCATGTCCGCAATCCGGATATGAAGCACTTTGAGATGGAGGATGGCTACGAGGTAGTGGGCCTCTCCAATGCCAACATCACGCCCTGGCTCTGCGCCCGCGATATTGAGGAGGATGAACTGACCCGCAGGTTGAATGTTCTGGCTGGCATGATCCAGAAACCCGAACGGACGGTTGCCATCATCCACGTTCCGCCAATTGGTTCCGGCCTGGACACCTGCCCGGACCTCGATAAGAACCTCAAGATCATTACCCAGGGCGGACAAGTTGTGATGAAGCAGGCCGGATCACTGGCCGTCAAGGCGTTTATCGAAAAGGTCCAGCCGATGCTGAGTTTGCACGGGCACATCCATGAGTCGCCAGGCCACGTGCGCAACGGCCGAACATTGATGATCAATGCCGGCAGTGAATACGCCGAAGGCATCATGAAAGCCGCCATCATCAACCTTGAAGACGGAAAAGTGAAAGGCCACATGCTGGTTTCTGCTTGACGGAGGAACGAACGAATGGGTAAATATGGCGAGATCCTGGAAGATTTCTATGCAGAGCGCACGCGCATCCTGGAGGCCCTTGCCCAGGAAGAAAACAAACATGTCATGATGCGCCTGATCGGTGCGCTGGCATTTCGGACTCATTGCCAGGTTTATGGTTATATTCAGGATAAACTTGGCCGCAAGTTTACCGATTTCGATTTTGTTTCTTATCCGCGTTTTGTGAGGGATGTGCGCCGGATCCTGACCGAACTGGGCTATGAGGAGGACAAGCAGGTTACCCAGCTGTTTGGAGATCGGCGGATGTTGTTCCACGATCCGGCCTTTGGCCGTCATGCCGATGTCTTCTACAATGTCCTGGACTTTTGCCACCCCCTCAGCTTTGTGGGCCGCCTGGAAGCGGAACAATTGACCGTTCCGCTGGCGGAATTGCTGCTCGAAAAAATGCAGATCGTTCAGATTAATGAAAAAGACCTGATAGACAGCGTCATGTTGCTGCGGGAACATCCGATCGGCGATGTAGATCAAGAGACGATCAATGCCGCGGTCATAACCCGCATCCTTGCCAATGACTGGGGTTTCTGGCGGACCGTGACGGGCAATTTGAAATTGCTGGATGAGAAGCTTGAACAGTACCGGGACCTGTCCCGGGAGGACCGGCAGGTCGCGCACGGGCGCATCCGGGAATTACAGGATCGGATTGAAGCCGAACCGAAGTCCCTGCGCTGGAAAGCACGCGCTCAGATCGGCGAGCGCGTCAAATGGTATAAGGACGTGGAGGAATTGCAAAGGTAAGAGAACGGTGCACGACTCGCTTTCAGAAAGGAATCATTCATGAAATCCATTGAAGACTTTATTGTGCCGTGGGTCCGGAGCGCGGAACCGTACAGCGATAAACATATGGATGTTGCCTGGGAGAATCCGCAGATCATTCGCATGATGTCCAATGAAAACCTGCTGACACCCTCTGAATCCGTCCTGGAGGCGATTGTGCAGGCGGCTCGGCTGGGAAATCTGTATCCCGGCTCGGGACCCCAGCTGCGCAAAAGACTTGGCGAGGCCGCAGGATTGACGGCGGATCACGTTGTCCTGGGCAATGGCTCCACCGATGTGATCAACTTTGTGGCGCATACCTTCATCGCGCCGGGGGATGAAGCGCTCATCTCCATTCCGACCTTTCCGATGTATGAAGCGCGGGTGCGCGTGGCGGGAGGCAAGGTCGTTTCAGTTCCGATGACGCGCGATTTCTATTGGGACGTGGATGCGCTTCTCCGGGCGGTGACACCCAAAACAAAATTGATCTTCATTTGTTCGCCCAACAATCCGACCGGCAATCAGATTGAGGAAGCCGACCTGTTGCGGATCCTTGAACAGGGGA
Organism: Anaerolineales bacterium; assembly: GCA_035515435.1. Lineage (GTDB taxonomy): Bacteria > Chloroflexota > Anaerolineae > Anaerolineales > Villigracilaceae > Fen-1038. The sequence goes on along the minus strand of DATJBI010000184.1, from coordinate 19,975 downwards.
TTCCCACCTTCTTTGACGAAGCGTATTATGAATTGGAAAATGAAGTTGCCAGCCGCGCACCGTTGATCAAGAAATACCCGCACATGTTGGTCAACCGCACCTTCTCCAAGGCGTTCGGACTGGCAGGTTTCCGCATCGGTTATGTATTATGCCATCCGAAGCTGGCGATTCAATTCAATAAGGTGCGTTTTCCGTGGAACGTCAGCCTGATCTCGCTGGCGGCCGCCATGGCGGGTTTGGATGATGCGCAGGATCGGGATCAAAAACGGCAGAATGTCATCGGGGGCCGGCAATATATTTATGAAGAGATCAACAAAATGCCGGGCCTGCGCGCTTTTCCATCCGAAGGCAACTTTGTTTTGATTGACGCCAGCGTGCTGGACCAGGAATCCAGTGAGATCCGCGATCACATGGCGGAAAAGGGGATCTTTATCCGGCCCATGAGCGGCCACAATATGTCAAAAGGCTTCATCCGGATTACCGTGGGAACACCCGAACAGAACCGTTTGTTCATCAAGATTTTCAAGGATTATGTAAAGGCAGTATTGAAAATATAGATCATGGATACACCGGAGACATGTTATGGCACATAAAAAATACATCCTGGCCCACGATACCGGCACGGGGGGCAACAAGGCCGTCCTGTGCGATTTGAAGGGCAGGGTGATTCACTCGGCTTATCAATCCTACGGGATCTCCTATCCCCAGCCGGAATGGGTGGAACAGGACCCGGACGAATTGTGGCGTGTCGTTGCGGCGACCTCGAAGCGGGTCATTCATGAAACGGGCGTGGATCCGGCGGACATCATCGGGGTCGGCGTCTCGGCGCAAATGTGGAATACGCTTCCCGTTGATGAGAAGGGCAGACCGCTGACGCCGATGCTTTCCTGGCTCGACCTGCGCAGCATCCGGCAGGCAGATTGTGTTGTATCCGATGATCGGCCCGCCTTCCTTTTCAAACATACCGGCAATATTCCGACCGCGAAAGACAGCATTCCCAAAATTTTGTGGCTCAAGGAAGAACGGCCCGAAATCTGGGAGAAGACCGCCTATCTTTTGGATTGCAAGGAGTATATTCTGTTCAAGCTGACCGGCAAGATCGCGATTGACTGGGTGGGCGCCTCGGTTTATTTTCTTTTTAATCCATATACCAAGAAGTGGTCGGAAGAAGTCTGCCAGGAGCTGGGCATTCCGATGGAGAAATTGCCGCCTGCCTTTCCCTGCACGGATGTGATCGGCGAGGTTACACCGGAAGCCGCGAAGCAGACCGGCCTGAAAGCCGGCACCCCCGTGGTCATCTGCGCGGGAGATGTGGCGGTGGCTCAATCCGGAGCCGGAGCAAATCAGGAAGGCAAGGTGCATCTATGCATCGGCACCGCGACCTGGATCGGCGTTTCCACTGCCACGTTTCGCAATGATCCCGTCAAGCCCTTCTGGGGGTTGAATCACATTGACCCCCGCAAGTACATCATCGCCGGCGAGATGGAAACCGGCGGCGGTGCACTGATGTGGTTCCGTGACGCACTCTGCCAGGAAGAACGGCGGCTTGCGGCAAAAAAGGGCAAATCCAGCTACGACTTGATCGGGGCGGCTGCGCAGGCGGTCGCACCCGGCTCGGACAAGCTGATCTTTCTGCCCTGGCTTTCGGGTGAGCGCGCACCTGTGCTGGATCACTATGCGCGTGCCGGATTTATCGGCCTCAAGATGAGCCATGATAAGGGCCATATGGCGCGGGCAGTGATGGAGGGCGTTGCCTACCATCTGCGCTGGATCTGCGAGGCCATGGAAAAGGTCGGTTTTCAAATTGACGGCTTCAACGGGATCGGCGGCGGCTGCAACAGCCCCGTCTGGGTGCAGATCATCAGCGATGTGACCGGCCGGCCGCTGCACATTGTGAAGAACCATCTCGAGGCCGGGGCGGCCGGCGCGGCGTTGACCGTTGCGGTCGGGCTGGGAATCTACCCGGGCATGGACGCCGTGGATGATCTGGTGAAGATCAGCCGCGAAGTCCTGCCCGATGGGTCGCGCTGGAAGCGGTATGATGCGCTGTATCACGAATATCGCGAGTTATATGATCTGCTCGTGCCCGTTCATCGCAGGCTGTATCAAATCCCATGAAGATCATCATTGACCGTCCGAAAGTGAACAGGCGGGCCCGGCTGGCCAATGCCGCCAGCGTCGGCGGATTGGTGCTGCTGCTGGCCAGTGTTCTGGTTCCCGTGTTCTGGCCGGCCCTGGCCGAGGTGGCCTTTGCGCTGCTCATCTTCAGCGGCTGTCTGGCGATCGTCGGGATCTACTTTGCGAATCGCTGGGTAAGAAAACCAAGACCGGAAGAAAGTCTGGACAAAGCCCTCAAGTCCCTCGATGATCATTATCATATCTATCATTATCCCTCCCTGCCCTGCGACCATATCCTTCTGACGCCGGCGGGCGTGGTCGCTCTGGAAGTCGTCAATTTGAGCGGGAGTTTTTCCCACCGCCAGGGGCGTTGGAGGGAAGCCATGACGATCGGCCGTGCGATCCGTTACATTGTTGAGGAGCGCGTGGGTGATCCGTCAGCAGTCTCGAACGGAATTGTCCGGGAACTTGAAAGGCTCTTTGAAAAGGAACTGGGCGGAAAGGCCAGATCCCCTGTCAAGGCCCTGACCGTGTTCACGCATCCGGCGGTGGAGCTGGATATTGATGATCCATCCATCCCCGCCTGCAAGATCGACAAGCTGCGCAGGCAGGTGGGCATCCATGCGGAACGATTGTCTCCGGATGTTTACGAAAAACTGAGCTCTTATCTGGAACGGCTGACAGTGAGTTGACGGCCTGCTGTAAGACAGCTGCCCTTCTCGATCGGCCCTACAGAAGATCATGGCGCAGCGGCGACCCTGCTGGTGGGGCGGCCAGCCACCTGTCCGGCCGTGGATTCCGCCCTGCCCGTGCCCAGGCGTCCTCCGGCCCGATTCCAGCCCGGCCGCGATCCCGGCTTCGCCGAATGGCGTTCGTCAAAGCACGTGCTCATACACGTAAAAGATGAAATCCTGAGACGTTGTTTTCACGTTCAGGTCATGCAGCAGTCTGAGAAGCTGGGCGCGATGGTCCGTGCCGTGATTCGCGACGTGGAGCAGTGCCTGCCACAGCAGCAGGTCTTGGTCTTCTCCGTCGGTGAACGGCTTTTCGAACAACATTTCATTCCGCAGTTGCGCCAGGTAGTCACGCATGCTCTGCTCGATGCCGTCCCAGCGGACGCGGATTGCCAGCCGATCGCGAAAGTCGGCGCCATCCAGCGGCTCCGGCCTTTTGACGCCTCGCAGCCCGCTGAACCAGTAATCATCCGCGCTCATGAGATGCAGGATCTGACCTCGGACGGATCCGTGCGAGTAGCCTGCGTCCTGCGTGAACTGTTCATCGGAAAGCTGAGAGACGCAGCCATCCCATATCTTGCGGTTCTCCGTGAAGTGATACTCATAGAACTGTCGAAAGGCTTCTGCGTCCATGTCGAATACTGCTGGTGTAAACTGCTGTGGAACGAACGTGCTTGAAGGTTGTCGTTGCTCCTGCTATGCGTACAGCCTCCAGGAGGACCGAAAAAATGTGGGGCCGGAAGGATTCGATGCTTCTGCAGGCTGCCTGCCGGCGGCCAGGCGTACAGATGGTTCCATACCAGTTTGGCTGCGATTCTACCCTGTACACGGAGAGTTATGGACCGGGCGGTTCCATTCCGCGCGGCGGGACCTTCGTTAAACGATCATCCTGATCAGCGATCGATCATTTGGGAGCGTCGGAGTGCGGCCCCCTGGATTCGTTTTTGGAGACGGTTGATGTGCGTTAGACCGCCGCCTTAAGGATCAGGCGCTCAACCCCACAGGCAAGCTGCAGGCACCGCCCCGCATTGGTCACTTTCTGTCCCGGTCATCCAGCGTCAGCTGCAGGGCAGCCGTTCCGCGACTATCCACCCAGTCCGGTCTGTAGTCCAGCGACTGGTGCCGGAAATAAGTATTATACAAATCGGCATAATGCCCACCCTGCTTCAATAACGACTCGTGGTCTCCCTCCTGAATGATCTGACCCAGCTGCATGACGACGATCCGATCGGCGGCCTTGACCGTTGAAAGACGATGCGCGATCAAGATGCTGGTGGCATGGGTCAGGATCAAATTCAATGCCTGCTGGATCTGCCATTCGGTGAACGGGTCAATGCTCGCAGTCGCTTCATCCAGGATGAAAATGGCGGGACGCTGAACCAGCACGCGCATCAACGCCACAAGCTGACGCTGTCCCATCGAGAGACGCCCGCCGCGTTCGCCGACCTCGGTCTGCAGCCCGTCGGGCAGGGTCTCCAGCCATTCCCCCTCGCCGATCCGGTTCGCCATTTCAAGCATCTCCGCCTCCCCTACATTCGGCACGGCATAACGGATGTTATCGGCCACCGTTCCTGAAAACAGGAACGGCACTTGCGAAACGATGCCAAGCTGCTTCCGATATTGCTGCAGATCAAACGTGCGGATGTCCATGCCGTCGATCAACAGGCTGCCTTCTTGAAATTCATAAAAGCGCGCGATCAATTTTGCAATGGATGATTTGCCCGCGCCGGTATGTCCCACCAGGGCAAGATTCTCTCCCGGCTGGATATGCAGATTGAAGTCGGTCAGGATCGGCTCCTTGTCGGTATAACGGAAATTGAGATGCTCGAAACGGACCTCGCCTCTCAGACCCCCGACCTCCCGTCGATCGGTCTGGACCACATTTGGGTCCGCGTCGATCAGTGCGAAGACCCGCTCCGCCGCGGCCAGCCCCTGCTGGATCTGCGTCCAGAACGCCGACAGATTCGAAATGGGCGTGACGAAGCTGTCGAGACTCAAAATAAAAAGATACCACGCGCCGACGGTGACAATGCCCTGCTGGATGTTCAGGCCGCCATAATAAACAAGGGCGGCCACGAAGAAACCGGTGACGGCGTTCAGGGTGGGGAAGACAATCGAAAGCACAAAGCCGCGTTGCACATTGACGCGGTAGGACTGTTGGTTCGATGCGTTGAAGAATTCAAAGATGCTTTGTTCCTGACGGAAATTTTTGGCAATGGAAATTCCGCTCACTGTTTCCTTGATGGACTGATTCACTTCCGCCATGGCGATCATGCCGTTGCGTGTCACGCGGCGGGCCAGGTTGCGATAAATGGTGGTCAGGCCCAGCATGAACGGCACAAAGGCGCACATCAGCAGCGCCATGTGCCATTCGGTATAGAACATCACCACGCCCAGGATCAACGCCGTGGCAAGCTGGGCGCTGACATCCGTGACGATGACCACGAGCTGGCCGAAATCATTGGTATCGGAGGTGATGCGCGAGACAATGCGCCCCGACGAGAATTGATCGTAGAAGGACAGGTCATGTTCCGCGGCGGCATCGAAGGCCCTGGCGCGTAGTGCCAGAACCACATCGCCGATGGCGCGGATCACGAAACTGCGGCGCGCCCAGTTCAAGCCCCACGTACTGATTCCGATGAAGGCCAGTGCCAGGCCGGCCAGCGCGATGGCATGCAGGCTGGGTTCGTTTTTGAGCAGGTCAACAATTTTGCTGACGATCACCGGCAGGGCCGCGGCAATCGTTGCGATCAATGCCACCAGGATCGAGACCCACAGGAAACGTCTGGACTGCGGTTTGAAATAATCAATGATCCGTCCCACCAATTGGCGGTCGGAATATTGACGATCGTATTTTTCCACATTCAGTCCGGCAAAGAAGCCCATACATGCTCCACAGTATTGCGGGCGAAGCGCTCTCCTTTTTGAAGCCGGAGACCGCCTCGCCAAGACTCGCAATGAAAAATAAATGCTATTCCTTGAAGATCCTCGAATACGCCTCTGAGCTTTTCATCAATTCATCATGGGTGCCCAGCGCGGCGATCCCGCCCTTCCGCAGCACAATGATGAGATCGGCCCAGCGGATCTGCGACAAACGATGCGTGATGAGAATCGTGGTGCGGCCTTTGGCGGCGTTGGCAATGGCGCGCTGGATCTTGTCTTCGGTGGCCGAGTCGATCGCGGAGGTCGAATCATCCAGAACCAGAATGCGGGGATCCGTTAAGAACGCCCTGGCCAACGCCAGGCGCTGACGCTGCCCGCCCGAAAGCGTGACGCCGCGTTCCCCGATGACCGTGTCATAACTCTGATCAAAGGTTTCAATAAACTCATGGGCCTGCGCGCCGTGCGCGGCATACAAGACCTCCCCGCGCGCCGCCCCCGGCTTTCCAAAGGCGATGTTATCCGCGATGGAACGTGAGAATAAAAAGATGTCCTGTTCGATCATTGAAATCTGCGAACGCAACGAGGCCAAATTCCAATCGCGGACATCCACCCCATCGATCAGGACCTGGCCCTGCGTCACATCGTACGTGCGATTGATCATCCGGACCAGCGATGTTTTGCCCGCCCCGGTCTGGCCGACGAGCGCCACCGTCTGTCCCGGCTTGACGTGAAAGGAGATATCCTTCAGCACCGAACCGCCGGATTTTCCCGCCGCCTCTCCTGCTTCCCCCTCCAGCCAGGGGACGGGCTCGGGGTAGGCAAACGAGACGCCCCGAAACTCGATTTCGCCGCGCATCGTTGCGGTGTGCCCCGCGGCATTTTGATCGAGATTGGTTTCGCGGTTGATCAGATCCAGAATGCGGCGCGCGCCGGAAAGACCCAGCGAAATCTGCGTGTAGGCCGCGGCCGACGCAAACGTGGGAAATTCCAGCATGCGGAGCAGACCGAAGTACGCAACCACGTCACCGGTGTTGATCACTCCGGCGCGGAACAGGAGCAGCGCATGGAAGAGTCCGCCCGCATAAACGAGGCCCATCATCAGATTGGGAATGAAGCGGGCCTCGATATCGCCCTGCTGAACGAAAGCGTTGCGCACCCGCCGCGCGTTGGTGACGAAGGTTTCGGTTTCGGCGCCTTCCTGCGCGGCACCCTTCATGATTTCCACGCCGTCCAACGCCTCGGACAGATGCGTATTCATCTCGCCAAAGGTCTGACGCACTTCATCCGTGACCGGGGCCATGGATTTGAGATAGCGCCAGAGCGCCACAAAATAGCCGATGCAGAAAAGAGCCGGCGTGAGCAAAAGCGCCGGACTATATTGTGGAATAACAAAGAACGGAATGATGACAAATAATCCCGAACCGATGACCAGGTTGGCGCCGGGGCTGAACATGAAGTTGACTTCGCGCACATCGTTGGTCGCGCGCGCCATCGTATCGCCGACCGGTTGGAGGTTATGAAAGGTCATGCTCTTGCCAAGCAGGGAAACGTAAAGTTCGTCACGGATATCACGCTCCATTTTTTGGGCCATCAACTCCGCTCCGAAGTTGCGTCCAAATTGGAGAACGCCGCGCGCGATCTGGGAGCCGCCCAGCAGCAATGCCAGCGGGATCAGAACACCGACCGTCGCATTCGGTTTGAGCATGTCATTGAACGCATTGCCCACCAACACCGGAACCGCAGAAGCCAGCGCGGCGTTGCCGATCGCACCCACCACCAGCATCACCAGGATGTACCAGTAACGGACGGCGTGCGACCAGATCCAACGGGCCGGGCCCTGGGTGCGTACGGACGGTTTTCGAATCAGCGTAAATTCAGCGGGTGCAGAGATGGTTGTCATGGGGCAGAAAAAGCCTACCGCAGTCACTGCGGCAGGCGGCACGCACAAAATGATTACTAAATTCTACCACGCCGCGCGTAACTCCTAAAATTCGACAGGGTTGTCATAATTAGAACTGTCCGCCTGGACAGCCAAATTACACCAGAGGAGTGTGTCGCAATGAAAATGCCTTCCAAGTATTCCACCTGGGCCATGATTCTGTTCTTCCTGTTTGCAGGACTATCCGCCCTTGGCGTATCGGTCGGCGGATCGATCTGGGGCATCCTGACCGGTATCTTTGCCCTGGCAGCCGCGGTGCTGCTTTTCTTGAACATGTAGCTGGGATTGGATTTGCATTCAACAGCCCCTCCACGGGGGCTGTTGAATTTTAAGCCTGCGCGATGACTTCCGCACAGCGCAGCGCGTAACCCCAATCCATGCCGTCTTCCAGGCTCCACGCTGCCGAAAGAACCGCGTGGGCGATGCCCCATTCGCGGATTCGTTCGGTCTCCCAGGCCAGCCTTTCCGCTAAAATGGCGATGCGGCGTTTCGTGCTTTGAACTGCACCGGGCCGGCTCAGAAAGCCCAGGGGATTCATCAGCAGCGGACCGACTTCGGACGCGGCCGGGCCGATCACGCCTTTTGGGTCGATCGCCAGCCAGCCGCGTTCCGCTGAGAGGATATTGTGGTGATGCAGATCGCCGTGAAGCAGCATCGCGGCGTAATTTTCGCCAAAGAAATTCGCGACTGCCCCCTCCGCCCTCTCGACCAGCCTTCTTTCGAACGGACCCGTTCCGCCCCCGAAGCGGCGGCGCAGGTCCTCCAAGCCCTGGAACCAGTCTGACAGCCTGAGGAAGGCGCCATCGGCCGGCGCCGGACGCCGGAGATTCAGCATCACCTCCGCAGCAATGCGTGTCGCCTGATCGTCGTCGTTCAGCGCTGCCAGCATTTCTCCCGGCCGGAGGCGTTCCAATAAGAACATCGCATGTCCCTCATCCGCCTCCAGCAGGCGAACCACAGCCTGGCCGCCGAAGCAACGCAGGGCCGACAGCTCGCTCGTCAGCTCGCGCTGGCCCAGGCCGATCTTGAGAACAACATCTTCACTCGGGCGTTTTGCAAATGCCACAAAATGATAGGACAGGTTGGCCACGGGCCGAATATTCGTCAGACCCCAACGCTGCGCGGCCTCATCAATTAAAGCAGGCAGGGCGCTCAACCACGCCCGGCCATCGTTGCCAAAGGTTTTTTGGATCGTTTGAGTGAATTCGATTGGAAGCATGAAGATCTGCAGAGGCGGGCCATGCTTCGCCCCGGCGGTCATGAGGGAAACAATCTCTCAAACACCTCGGGGCAATACCTCTGCACCATCTCCGATGAGAGGCCATTCTCTTTGCAAATCGCCGCATAGAGGTCCACCGAGGGGCGCCGGATTCGTTTTTGGGTATCCACATCCAGGCCCCACAGGCCAAAGCGCTGGGTCCAGCCGCGTTCCCATTCGAAGTTGTCCACCAGCGACCAATGAAAATAGCCTTTGATGGGCCAGTTGAAGTTTACGGCGCGCCACATCTGATGAATGTGCCCCGCGATATAACGCGGACGCAGCTTGTCCTCCGCATCTTCCACGCCGTTCTCGGTGACGAGGATCGGGACCTTGAACTGCAACGCCCATTGGAACGCTTCGTAAAAACCCTCCGGTTCGTTGGCGATGTACCCGGTCTGGCTGAGATCCGCCTCCTTGGGAAAATACGCCCGTCCAAACAAAGTGGAGAGGCGGGACGGATCGAACGCAACCTGATCACGCGTGTAGTAATTGACGCCGATGAAATCCTGCGTGTTGGCGGCTTCCGGGACGCGCACGGTCTTGTAGCCAAAACGCGCTCGGCCGTCCTGCGCACCGCGCGGAAACAGATCATTGAATATTCTGGATTGAAGTCCTGCCACAAATCTATCAAGCGGCGAAGCCGTTGCCGGATGGAAGGAACGGTAGTTCATGGCGATGCCTGCACGCGCCTCGGGTTGAGTCTGGTGGATCACCTGATACGCCAGCGCATGGCCTTTGAGCAGCGCCGTCATGACGTGAAACGCCGCGCCGATATCCTTCTTGCCGGGCGGATAGGCACCGTCGCTGTAGGCCGAGTAGGCGTAGACGTTCGGCTCATTGATCGTCACCCAGAGCGTGACATATTCTTTCAACGCCTCCACCGTCTTGCGGACAAAGACCGCAAATTTCTGCGGGGTATCTTCATTCTCCCAGCCGCCCTGTTCGCTGAGCCACAGCGGGTCGGTGAAGTGATGCAGGGTGACCATGGCGGTCAGGCCGCGTTCGCGCAAGCCGCGCAGCATGGCGCGATACTTTTCGAGCGCCTCTTCATCCCATTTGTCGGGCGTGGGTTGGATGCGGCTCCATTCCACCGAGAAGCGATGCGCGTTCTGTCCGGTTTCAACGGCCCGGTCAAAATCTTCCCGCCAGCGTCCGCCCCACCAGTCGCAGGCCAGGCCCGATCTGCCATCGGTGTGTCCTTCCTGTTCCCACTTCCACCAATTGTTGTTGGTATTGTTTCCCTCCACCTGATGCGCGGCGGTGGCTGTGCCCCATAAGAATCCGCGTGGAAAGTGAAATGCAGCTTCCGGCATGTGATCCTCCTTTAACCATTTCGTGCAAGATACGCAAGATACAATGCCACCGAACCGGCGACGGCGGCATTCAAAGATTCGACTTTGCCGCGCATCGGAAGTCTCAACACGATATCGCACTTCTTCCGGGTCAGTTCGCGCAGACCCTCGCCTTCGCTTCCAACCACGAGCCCGACGGCGCCCCGCAAATGCCGGTCCGGCTGTCCGCCCAGGACCTCGCCGTTTTGATCGAGCCCAACGATCCAAATGTCTTCTTTCTTCAAAGCATCCAGTGCTTGGGCGAGATTCGATTTCGCAATCCGCAGATGTTCGCTCGCACCCGAGGAGGCATTGACCACCGCCGGCGTCACGTCAACGGCATAGGCCAGTGGAATGATCACGCCGTGCGCACCGACGACTTCCGCGGTGCGGAGCAGCGATCCGAAGTTTTGCGGGTCCTGCAAAGAATCAACAATCAATACAAAGGGCAATTCGCTTTGTTGATTGGCGTATTCCAGAATTTCAACAATATCGCTATACGGATAATCGCTGGCTTCCGCCACAACGCCCTGGTGACTTGAGTGAACCTTGTCCAGCCGCGGACGCGGAACCCGTTCAACAGGAATCTGGCGTTCCTGCGCCATGTGCAGGATCTCCGCCAGGCGGCCCTTTTCCTGGGTGCCTTCCGCGATCTGGATGCGAAACACTTCCCGGCGCCTGGCACGCAGAGTCTCGTAGATGGCATTGCGGGAGTAAATGAATTCTTTCATGATTTGAGTTCACCTGATCCAGTACTCAACGCGCCGCACAAATCACAAGCAGCCAATTGCTCATCTCGCCAGCACCTTCGTCATCCGATAATACTCAAGGTTTGCTGTGCGCTTGTGACTCACCACATCTTCAAGCGGCACGTACTCGATGCCGTGGCTCTTCAGTCCGGTCATCACACCGCTCTTGCCTTCCAGGAGGGCCTCGACCGCTTTCACGCCCATTCGGGAAGCCAGCAGACGATCATACGCCGTCGGGGAACCGCCGCGCTGAATGTGGCCCAGGATGGTCACGCGCGTGGTAAAGCCGACATCCATCGCTTCAAGCGCGCTGGCAAGTTCCGTGGTGTTGTGTCCGGAACCCTCGGCGTTGATGATGATGGCATGGTTCTTGCCGCGCAGATACGCATCCTCGATCACCTGACCGACTTCTTCCACGGTCACGGGCACCTCCGGAATTAACACGATCTCGGCGCCGCATACGATTCCGGTCATCGCAGCCAGGTACCCGCAGTTGCGTCCCATGGTCTCGATCAGAAACGCGCGGCGATGCGAAGAGGCGGTGTCGCGCAATTTGTCCACCGCGTCCATGATGGTGTTCATGGCGGTGTCCGTGCCGATGGAAATATTCGTGCCCCACACGTCGTTGTCAATGCTGCCTGGCAGGCCGACCACCTTGATGCCTTGCTGATGCAAAGCGTACGCACCTTTCAGCGAACCCTCCCCTCCGATCACGACCAGAGCGTCCATGCCCGCTTCGTTCATGCGGCGGATCGCTTCACGCTGTCCTTTCGGCTCCATAAAACGCGGACTGCGGCTGGTTTGCAGGATCGTTCCGCCGCGCTGAAGGATGCCGCCTACGTCGCGCGCACCCAGATGGCGAAACTCACCGTTGAGCAGTCCTTCGTAGCCGTCGACGACCCCCAATACCTCTGCACCGTGTGTATTGGCTGCCCGGACCACCGCGCGCAGCGCGGCGTTCATGCCGGGTGCATCCCCGCCCGAAGTCAGCACCCCGATCGTAAAGGTCTTATTCATTTCCATTTGGGGAATCTTTCTTTACCTGGTAAACATCAAAATCGCGCGCCACCGCGGCCGCCGGATGAATCGCCTGCGCTTCTTTCAAAACATCCTTCTCGCGGTAGCGGCGTGAAATATGCGTGAGGATCAGTTTTTTAACGTTGGCCCGCACAGCCAGTTCCGCACCTTCGCGCGCGGTGAGATGCGAGAACTGATGAGCCATTTCCGCTTCCTCTTCAAGATAGGTGGACTCGATCACCAGCGCGTCCGCATCCTGGCAGGCCTCGAGCAGGTTATCCGTCCTGCCTGCATCTCCCACCACCACGAGTTTGACCCCTCGCTCAACCGGTCCCAGCACCTCGTCGGGCGTGACGCGTCTGCCGTTTGATAAAGTGATCGCTTTGCCCGCCACCAGATCGCGCCGTTCGGGCCCGAAAGGAACGCCCAGTTGGTCAGCCTTCTCCGGCAGAAAAGGATGCCGCGCTTTTGTTTCAAAAACATAGCCGAGGCAATCTGGTCCGCGATGAGTTACCGGGAAAGCGGTGACCGTAAAGTCTTCCCCATCGAAGAACATCCCCGGCTTGATTTCTCGAAAATAGAGGGGCATGGGCGTTTGATTGCCGCGCAGGACCACATCCTCGATCAGACTGCGGACCCGGTCCAGGGTCGCGCGTCCACCGAAGATTTCGAGCTGGTCGATCGCTTCCCAGCGCACGAACGTGCTGACCAGACCACCGAGCCCTAGGATATGATCGAGGTGACCGTGCGTAAGCAGGATGCGCGTTAAATGCCGGAAACCAACACCCGCCTGCAGAATCTGACGCTGGGTGCCTTCGCCGCAGTCAATGAGAAAACGATATTCATTGTGCGTTACGATTTGAGCGGATAAGCCGCGCTTGGCAGAAGGCGCGGAGGCCGAAGTACCGAGGAATAGAATTTCGAACAACGAGGAATCCTTATCGAAGACTGGAGAACAAAACTCAATGCCTGAAACGCAACAGACAACCTGTAAGACCGGGGGAACTTGCAATTTCCATCTTGCGTTTTTGAATTTTGCATCAATTGTACCTTAAAGAAAACAGACCATTTGTGCTATAATTTTTTGTTGTGCCGGCGCGAGTTGTGCATTGAAAATGTCCTTTTTGAAATACTTTTCGCGACCCAAGAAACGCAAGCCTCAGCGGAAAACTGCTCCGAAGGTGCACCCGCGCCCGAAGCCGTCCAATGGGCCCCTGCCGCCGCCCGCGGCCGGGCCCTTGCCTCCTGAGCCGTCGTTGTGGGATCGATTGTCCTCCGAACGCAAGCTCGACGTGGTCGGGGTGGCGCTGGCGGTCGTCGGCATTCTGATCCTGCTTACACTTTTTGCGTCTTCGCGTTCACTGTTTACCGAAGGTTTGCTGCGTTTTCTGGGCCGGATCTTTGGCTGGGGAATCTATCTTCTGCCCATTGCCTTGTGTGTCTTTGGGATCTGGCTGATCCTCCGCCGCAATGAAAGGCTTCCGACTTTTTCGCTCGAACGCGCCACCGGGATCGTTTTTCTATTCTTGTGGTTATTGACGCTGATGCATGTGGTCTACGTGCCGGTCAATCTGGCGAACGATGCCGCGCAGCACGGAGTCGCCGGCGGCTATATTGGAGGCTTTCTGGAGGTCGCACTCTGGAACAGCCTTGGCCTGGGCGGGGTGGTGGTCGTTCTGACCGCCTGGTTTTTGATCGCGTTGACCATGACGCTCGACGTCACCATGCAGGACTTGTTTCGTTGGATCGTGACGGCGTTTGTGCGTCTCAAATCCTTGGCGATTAAACCGGTTCCGCCTGCGGTGCCAGCCGCCGCGGCTGCGCAGACCAATGGCTATACTCCTCTCAAAGCAAATCCCGCCGCGCCGTCGATTTCATCCCCGCCGCCCGAATTTCCAACGGTGACCACAACGGCCAGCCCGCCGGTCATTCAATGGGTTTTGCCGCAGATCGATGACATCCTCGACGCAGGGAACGCGCCCGCGGTGAACGAGGAATTCATCAACCAGCGCGCCCACCTGATCGAAGAAACACTGGCATCGTTCGGTGCGCCTGCGCAGGTCGTGGAAATCAGCCGCGGGCCGACGATCACGCAGTTTGGCGTCGAGCCGCTTTTTGTCGAGACGCGCGGCGGACGGACGCGCGTGCGCGTCAGCAAAATCGCCTCGCTCGCCGATGATCTCGCATTGGCGCTCGCCGCGCCGCGCATCCGCATTCAAGCCCCCGTGCCCGGACACAGCTATGTCGGCATTGAAGTTCCGAACGAAGAGATGACCCTGGTCGCTTTGCGGGATGTCCTGGAGAACGAAACCTTCCAGCGCAACAAAACCCCGCTGCGTTTTGCGCTAGGACAGGATGTGGCCGGTCATCCCATTGCCGCCAATCTGGAAACGATGCCGCATTTGTTGATCGCAGGCACAACCGGTTCCGGGAAATCGGTGTGTGTCAATTCCATCCTTTCATGCTTCCTGTTGAACAACACGCCGGACGATCTGCGCCTGGTACTGGTCGACCCAAAGCGCGTGGAATTGACCGGTTATAACGGCATTCCGCATTTGCTGGCGCCGGTGGTGGTCGAGGTGGAACGCGTGGTGGGGGCACTGCAATGGATGACGCGCGAAATGGACAAACGCTATCACGACTTTGCCAAAGCCGGGGCGCGCAACATCACCGATTACAACGCGCGTATGAAAGCCGAGGGGAAAAAGAAACTGCCGTTCCTGCTGATCGTGATTGATGAACTGGCGGACCTGATGATGATCGCACCGAATGAAACGGAGAGTGCGATCACGCGCCTGGCACAGCTGGCGCGCGCCACCGGCATTCATATGATTTTGGCGACCCAGCGCCCATCGGTGGATGTGGTGACCGGTTTGATCAAAGCCAATTTTCCGGCGCGCATTGCGTTTGCGGTCGCCTCCGGCGTGGACAGCCGTGTCATTCTCGACCAACCCGGTGCCGAACGATTATTGGGGCGCGGTGACATGCTGTATCAGGCTCCGGACGCGGCTGCGCCGGTTCGTTTGCAAGGGGTGTTCGTTTCCGATCATGAGATTCAAAAAGCGGCCGAGTATTGGAAATCCCAGGCCGCGGCCTCCAGCCCATATGCCGTGACCGGTGCGCCCGTGGATGCGCTGCCAGAGAGCGTGCCGCTTAAACAAAAACCACTGTGGGAGGAGATCGAATCCCCGGAGGGCGATCCGCTTTTGAACGATGCGATTGATATCATCCGGCGCGAAGGCCGCGCCTCCGTTTCCATGTTACAGCGCAGGATGCGCATCGGTTATACGCGCGCGGCGCGCTTGATGGATGTGATGGAGGAACGGGGCATCGTCGGACCTCCGGAAGGCAATACCCAGGTAAGGCAGGTGCTGAGCTATGGCCCTGCCGCGCCGCCGAAAGAAGATTGAGCCGGCAAAGGGGTTTCGATCGCCAATCAACTGGCCGGCAGATGAGATCATTTCCAAACAAAGAAAACGCCGCCCTATTAATATTGGTCTCATAGGAATTGGTTAGCATTCAAGGGCCAGGCGCACCCAGGGGACCGCCCAAACCTTTTCTCTGAATGACAATCATCCTGTTGTTGGAGCGCCGGTTCGTGAATGCGGCCAGATGAACGCCGCCGGGAGTTCCTGCAGCTCTCTCCCATTCATCACTGATCGTCTCCTGCGCCCTTCTTAGCTTCCGGGTCCGGTTGTATCCTCGTCACCAGTTTCCATCCTTCCCTTTATGTTGAAGCCAAGAGATCGTCTGAAATTGTTTTTTCTCCCACCTTCCTCCAGGATCGTACCGCCGCTCTTCGTTTGTCTGCTTCTCGCAGGGTACTGCATCTGGTATACCTCGATCGGTAAATTTCCAGCCTTTCCAAGTCCGGATAAACATAATTATTATATAGACCTGGGTGAATCATTTCTGCACGGCAGATTGTCCCTGATGGAAAAGCCCAGTCCGAAGCTCATGGCACTTAAGGATCCGTACAGCTTCGCGCAACGTGAAGATGTGCCTTATCAATTTGACTACTCCTATTACCGGGGGAAATATTACCTGTATTGGGGACCGGTACCCGGCCTGGTGTTCGCAGGAATTGAAGGGATATCACATCGAGAGCCGCCGAACGCCCTGCTGACGATCATTTCCTACATCGGCCTGTCTTTTCTGCTTTCGGTCATATTGGCGCAAATCAGAGATCAATTCTTCCCGGCCGGGCCGGGATCCTCCCCCGGCATATTCATCCTGAGCGGGCTGGTCAATATACCTTTGCTCTTCCTTCTGGGTCGTCCCGAAGTTTACGAAACGTCCATTATCGCCGGACAATTCTTTCTTTTCGCGGGGTTAGCGAACTGGATGATGTACTCCAAGACTGGGAAGCCCTTCTGGTTGGCGGCTGCAGGATTGGGCTGGGGATTGGCCATTGGTTCCAGATACAACCTTGCCATATCGATCCTGCTCTTCGTTGGTTTTGCAGTGGTTTGGATCGGCCAGGAACGGCGCGGGACGCACTTTTGGCCTGACTTAGGGTGCCTCTTGGCTCCCCTGGCGCTGTGCGTGCTCGGCCTGGGAATCTACAATTTTGCCCGCTTCCGAAATCCGTTGGAAACCGGACTGACCTATCAACTGACTGTTCCTGTCCGGCACTATTTTTTGGGATCTTATCTCCCCTCCAATCTTTACGCGTATCTATTCTATCCGCTGACTGTCGTCGATAGGTTTCCATTCGTCAGGGCGACGCTCTATGAGAATGCCGGGCTTCCCCCTTGGCTGGGAGCGGTGTCCGTGAAAGCTGGCAATCAATTCGATCCGGTCATGGTGGGCCTGTTGTCATCTTCTCCCAGCATGTGGCTGCTGGCGCTTGGCATTCCCCTGGCGGTGCTCCTCGCAAGATCAGACGGGAGGCAGCCTGTCCTGCCGCCCGGTCGATTCGCCTTTTTTGCCGTAATTCTTATTGCGAGCTTGGCTCAACTCCTGTTTCTTCTGGTCTATTATTATGGAGCCGTGCGATATCTGGCGGATGTCTACCTGCTGCTGACCTTGATCGTGGCCATGCTGGTTTGGCGAACGGATGAAATGCTTCGATCCAGGCCGAGGCTCCGTGTTTGTTTTTGGGTGATGGTCGTGGGATTGGGAATGTGGACTGCGGGGATCGGCTTTTTCGGCGGCTTCGATATCCCTCCTCAAATCTTCCTGCATTCCAACGCGGCCTTGTATTCGCATCTTGCGCAATTCTGGAATCGGGGTTATGACGATCTTAAGACCATCCTCGATATTCTCTGGATCCCCAAAGTTTTGCGTTTTGTCCTGCCTCTCGTGGGTTACAAATAAACAGAAAGATCAAGGCGCCTTGGAAGACAGGAGGCGGCGGCAGCCGCTTAACGAAATCCCGCCCCGGGACGGCCAGCGGCCTGACGGGGCGGTCCAGGAACCGCAGGTCTGTCCCGCATAATTCCCCCCGGCGATTTTTCTCACTGTTAATATTGGTCTCATGCGAATTGATTACCATTCCATGGCAGTTCGAATATCCATGAAACCAATCCAATATTTTCTTTTGGCGCTGGCTGTTCCTGTCCTGCTGGGGTGTAACACGGTCACCAGCCTGATATTAACTCCGACGCCGGTGATACTCGTGGTTACCGCCACTCCAAATTCGTCTGCAACGCCTCCCGCGCCGCCGGCCCCGCCCACGCCGGTTGTTGCTCCGTCTTTGGCTTTGGCGCGCGAAAAGATCAAGCATGTTGTGATCATCATGCAGGAGAATCGTTCGTTCGATTCATACTTTGGAACATATCCCGGCGCAGACGGGTTTCCGACATTCAATGGTAAATTCACCTTCTGTGTGGATGACCCGGCCGCGGGGAAATGCATCTATCCCTATCACGACCCGGCGGATCTAAATTATGGCGGCCCCCATGGCCAGACCAATGCCACGAAAGACATTGATAATGGCAAAATGGATGGCTTTATTGCGGAAGCCGAGAAGGACAATTCCGGTTGCGAAGCAACCGACAATCCCGATTGCGGCGGAAGCGGGACAGACGTGATGGGATATCACGATGCACGCGAAATTCCAAACTACTGGGCCCTGGCCCAAAGCTTTGTGCTGCAGGATCACCTGTTCGAGCCAAACGCCTCCTGGAGTCTGCCGCAGCATCTGTTTATGGTCTCCGAATGGTCTGCCAAATGCAGTGTGGCGGGCGACCCGCTGAGTTGTATCAATGCCTTGCAGGCGCCGGCCGACCCTCCTGATTTTGATCCCAAGCCCGGCCGTCCTGCGCCCGACTATGCCTGGACTGATCTAACGTATTTGCTTTTCAAGGATCACGTCAGTTGGAAGTATTATGTTCAAAGCGGCACGGAGCCGGATTGTCAGGATGACGAGGCGGACTGCCCTCCCGTTCATCAGGATGCCAGGACCCCCGGAATTTGGAATCCGCTGCCCTATTTCGATACCGTCAAACAGGATGGCCAACTTCAGGACATCACGGACGTTACCAACTTCTACCAGGATGCCCGCAACGGGACTCTCCCTGCCGTCAGTTGGATCACGCCCAGCAACCAGAACAGCGAACACCCGACGGCTCTGCTGAGCGATGGTCAGGCCTGGACGGCCAGTTTGATCAACGCGGTGATGCAAAGTCCGGATTGGGACAGCACCGCCATCTTTCTTTCCTGGGATGATTGGGGCGGATTCTACGATCACGTGGTCCCGCCGCATGTCGACCAGAATGGGTATGGCCTGCGCGTGCCGGGGCTCGTCATCAGTCCCTACGCCAAACCGGGTTATATTGATCACCAGATTTTGAGCCACGATGCGTATGTAAAATTGATCGAAGATATCTTCATCAACGAACAACGGATCGATCCCGCCACGGACGGCCGACCCGATCCGCGCCCGGACGTGCGTGAGAATGTCCCCATCCTCGGCGATCTGCTCAGCGATTTTGATTTTGCTCAGGCACCCCGCTCTCCATTCATCCTGCCGATTCATCCCGCGCCGGGCCCGGCTTCTCAACCATGACCCGCCGCCAACCGCCTCATCCACGAGGCGGTTTCATTTTTCGGCGAAATCAAGCGGTCGATCGGCTGGCTCGCCGGAATGAACGGGCGCTTGATCCAGCTCTGCACCATGATCGGGGAGATCGGTTTCCACATGGCGAATCGGCGGAGTGATGAAGGCGCCCACGGCCACGAGTACGGATAGCACGCCAAGCAGGCTGATCAATAAACCAATGCCGCGGCTTGCTCCCACCCCGATGATCGGACCGAAGGTCGGCGTGAGAAAGCCTCCCGCAGACATGGCCGGTTTGAAAACGCCGTCCGCCAGAGGTCCGGCAAGAAGCGGCGCAACCGTCTGACTCGACCAGGCGATGGCACGCCGCACCGCGAACACGCGTCCCTGCACATCCGGCGCGACCTTCGATTGCCAGATCGCCTGACTGCACGCGTTCATGAAAGGCACGGTGAACATGAAGCCGAAGCCGCAAACCGCCAGCAGTGGAACGGTGAGACTGAAACCGACTGCCGCCAGAAACAATCCGCTGACGAATCCTGCGCTCAGCAATGTGTAAACTTTGCGTTTGCCGCCACCCCATGCGCTCATGACCAATGTGCCCGCCAGCATTCCCACGCCCATGATTGTGCTGAGATATCCAAGCACATCGGCCTGCCAGCGATCGAGGATGAGCGGAACGAATAACGGTTGCATCACGCCGCCGAGGAAATTTATGGCGAGGAAAAACATCAGCAGGGACAGCAGCCCTTTGCGCGCCACAATGTAATCCCAGCCGAATTTCATTTCCTTCCAAACGGAACCCTTCGCTTGATGACCGTCCGTCGTACGCGGCGGGTCGGGGATGCGGACGAAAAACATCATCAGGGCCACGGAAAAGATGTAGGTTGAGAAATCGATCAGTGCCATGTTGCCGAGTTTGATGACCACGTAAAGGGCT
>DATJBI010000183.1:0-4584 GCA_035515435.1 Anaerolineales bacterium | reverse complement strand
CATGGCCACAACCAATAGCGCGGTTCTCAAAACGGTGCAGCAGGCTCCTCCCGGCGGTCCTCTGGAAACGATCCGGAATCTGGCGGAATTGATCTTTGCCTCTCCGACGGCCGTCGTGGGCCTGAGCGTCGTCCTCGTTTGGATCCTGGTGGCGATCTTTGCGCCCTTCATTACGAAATACGGCCCGCTCGCGCAGGACTACATGCTGATCGATAAAGGACCCTCCGCCCTGCACATCCTGGGCACAGACGATCTTGGGCGAGATGTGTGGTCGCGTGTCGCCTATGGAGCACGCACGATCCTGACGCTGGGGCCGCTCTCCGTGTTGGTGGCGTTCCTGATCGGGTGTGCCCTGGGTCTCCCGGCTGGCTACTATCAAGGCTGGGTGGACGAAGTTGTCATGCGCATCCTGGATTCATTTATGGCTTTTCCGACCATCCTGCTGTATATGATCATCATTTCCGCACTGGGGGCTTCATCCATCAATGTGGTGATTGCCATAGCCGTTGGAGGGGCGCCGGGAATTGCCAGGCTCGTGCGCGCCCTGACCATGGACATCCGCACCCGCGAATATGTCTCTGCCGCCAAATTGCGCGGCGATCCCGATCTCCTGATCATGCTGCGCGAAATTCTGCCGAATTGCCGTGGCCCGCTCATCGTGGACTTCCTGCTGCGCATCGGCTACGCGGCTTTCTACATTGGCACGCTGGGATTCCTTGGTCTGGGGCTCCCACCGCCCACCCCGGATTGGGGCGGAATGGTTCAGGAAGGACACAGCCATATGATCAGGAATGTCTGGCCGGTATTATCCGCCACGCTGGCGATCGTTACGCTGGTCGTCGGCCTGAATATGTTTGCCGACGGGCTGCGTGAAGAAAGCATGCGCTATCAATGATCGGCGAGGAATGACCTATGACCGAACCCCCCGTTCTCTCTGTGAGGAACCTGGCCGTATCCTATCGGACGCGCAAGCGCGAGATTGACGCGGTGCGGGATGTCTCCTTCGACATTCAGCGCGGCGAGAATCTCGGGCTGGTCGGGGAATCGGGCTGCGGCAAAAGCACGGCCGCCTATGCCATCGTCAACTTTCTGGGATCGAATGGCCGCGTGAAGAACGGTGAGATCCTGTTTAAGGGTGAACAGATCCAGGGCCGGTCCGAATCGGATTTGAGGAGACTCCGGGGGGCGGATATCTCCATGGTTTACCAGGAACCCCTCTCCGCCCTGAATCCCTCGATGCGCATTCAGGATCAATTGGCAGAGAGTCTCATCACACATCGCAACTACAAAAAAGAGGTTGCCTTTGCGGAATCGCTGGAGGCTCTCAAGAAAGTCTATATGCCCGATCCGGAAGGCGTGATGCGCCGTTATCCCCATCAGATCTCCGGGGGCCAGCAGCAGCGCGTGCTGATTGCCATGGCAATGTTGAACAATCCGTCGCTGCTCATCATGGACGAACCGACCACGGCTCTGGATGTTACCGTCGAGGCGGCGGTGCTGGATCTGATTGCAGAACTCCAGGAACGTTATCAGACTGCCACCCTGTATATCAGTCACAATCTGGGCGTGGTGGCGCGGGTGTCCGATAAGGTCGCCGTGATGTACGCGGGCGAGATCGTGGAACTGGCTCCGGCCAGGACGATCTTCCATAACCCCCTGCACCCCTACACCATGGGATTGATGCGCTGTCTGCCCAACGTGGATGCACCCAAAGGTTCCCGCACTTTGTACCCGATACCGGGGCGCGTCCCATCTCCCGCCAATCTACCCAATGGCTGCATCTTTGCCCCGCGCTGTGAGCAGGCCAGTAATCAATGCAGCATGGAGCATCCGGCGCTGGTCGAAATGGAACCGGGCCACCAGGTGCGCTGCCTGCGGCGCGGCAAGGATTGGGCCGAGGTCCAGCGCCTGTGGGCCGCCGCCGAGTTGACGCCGCTTGAGCCGGGGCCGGCGCAGCTCCGGCCCGCTGAAGATACTGTCATACAGGTCAAGGATGTCAAGGTCTATTATCCGGTGCCATATAAAACGGTGGGCGGCTTGATCGGGCTGGAGAAGCGGGAATATGTCCATGCGTCAGACGACGTAAGTTTTGTCATCAAACGCGGCCGCACTTTAGGAATCGTTGGTGAATCAGGCTGCGGAAAGAGCACCATCGCCCGGGCGCTGGTCGGACTGGAACCCCTTTACGATGGTGAAGTGGATTTCCTTAATGTGGATATCTCCAAGCCCCTCAGCAAGCGCAATATCAGCACCATCCGTGAATTGCAAATGGTGTTCCAGGATCCCAATGGCGTGCTGAACCCGTCCTTCACGATCGGGGAACAAATCGCCTTTTCATTAAGGCGCTTCCGAACCGTGCCGCGGGACCAGGTGCGTGCGGAAGTGGAGCGGCTGCTCAACGCAGTTAAACTGGACGAGAGTTACTACAATCGTCTGCCCCGGCAATTAAGCGGCGGCGAAAAGCAACGCGTCGGGATCGCCCGGGCCATTTCCACCAATCCAGCCATGGTCGTATGTGATGAACCTGCTTCGGCACTGGATGTTTCCGTGCAGGCGGCTGTGCTGAACCTGCTGCTTGAAATACAGAAGACGCGGAACACGACCATGATCCTGATCTCGCACGATCTCAGTTCGGTGCGATTCTTCTCGGACGAGGTTGCAGTCATGTATCTGGGACGCATCGTGGAGATCGGACCTTGCGAAGCCATCTATCGCCGGCCGAACCATCCATACACGACTGCCTTGCTGGCCGCGGTGCCTCGCCCGGACCCGGACGCCGAACCATCCAAAATCCGTTTGGGCGGCAGGGTGCCCAGTGCCATCAACCCGCC
The DNA here is from genome assembly GCA_035515435.1 of Anaerolineales bacterium. GTDB lineage: Bacteria > Chloroflexota > Anaerolineae > Anaerolineales > Villigracilaceae > Fen-1038. The sequence continues at coordinate 1,753 of DATJBI010000183.1, read as the reverse complement.
TTCGGGTTGCCGCTTCAACACCCGCTGCCCGTTCAAGATCGGAAAGATCTGCGAGCAGGAGGAACCGCCCAGAATAGATATGGGCCAGGGGCATTTGATTTACTGTCACTTATCGCCGGACGAGTTGAGCCGGCCTGCGATGGGTTGACAGGATATTGTTTCCTGTTCTTTGGAGGGCTTTTCACCATGACTGACGAAAAACTTTTCTTTATGCGCGCGGCCTGGCACTTTGACCCGGCCTTCAAACGGCCCGCGCGGATCGGTGACCACCTTGGCTTCGATACCAAAGCCTTGCATGCCGGTTTCCGTCCGAGCGATGATATGGAACGTTTCCGGGCGTTTGTGCCGCCGATCGTCCCCTCGATGACGTATCCCTACAAGCAATTCGACCAGATTCCATACCCCGTTTATGGACGCACAAAAACGCCAACAGCGGACCTGCTCGAACAGCGGCTGGCCATCTTGGAAGGCGGTCAGGCCGCCCTGTCGGCGGGTTCCGGTTCGCAGGCATTATTCAATCTGATATTCACCATCGCGCGCCCCGGCGATAACATCGTCACATCGCTCAATACGTTTGGCGAAGGTTATAAACAGGCCGTCTCGATCTTTCCAGAACGCTGCGGGATCTATTTCCATTTTGTAAAAGATCCCTGCGACCCCGAGTCGTGGGACCGGGAAATTGACAAGAAGACAAAACTTGTCTGGGTCGAAACGCCGTCCAACCCCACTTTATTTGTCACAGATATCCAGGCGGTTGCCGACGTGGCGCATTCGCACCAGGTTCCATTGATGGTGGATAACACGACCGCCACCGCGGCCCTGCAGCGTCCGCTGGAGTTGGGCGCAGATGTGGTCCTGCTCAGCATCACCAAGTTCTTGGCGGGCAATGCGACGGTGTTGGGCGGAGCCATCATTGGCCCGGAGGATCTGACGGAGGACATTCGCTGGAACACCACGGAATTTGTCGGCTCGATCATGCAGCCCTTTGACTCGTGGCTGACCCTTCAATATCTGGAGACCTTGCCGCTTCGCATGCAGAAGCACTCTTCCAATTCACAGACGGTCGCTGAATTCCTAAGCAACCATGCAAAGGTCAAGCAGGTGAATTATCCCGGTTTGAAATCGCATCCGCAGTACGAGCTGGCACGTCGTCAAATGAACGCGGGCGGAGGGATGCTGTCCTTCGTGGTGGGCGGCGGCATGGACGGAGCGCGGACGCTGATCGATGGTTTCAAGCTGATTATTCATGCGGTCACCTTCGGAACCAGCCGCACCATTTGTATGCACCCGCGTACGATCACCCATGAGCATCTGACCCAGGAAGAGCGTGATACCGCGGGCATTGACGACGGGCTGATCCGTCTCTCGGTCGGACTGGAAGACCCCGCCGACTTAATCCATGATCTGGATCAGGCACTTGCAAGACTATAGTCAATGAGCATGACGCCCGGACGACCGTTCAGCCCGGAACCGGATCAGGAACGGTCGTCGTTCTCAGAAGTGAGGTAACGTGACAAAGCGACACATCCTTACGCCAAATGCTCCCGCACCGGGTGGTTCGTATTCCCAGGCTCTGCGGGTGGGTGACTTCCTCTTTACAGCGGGGATGGGCCCCTGGCATCCAGCCACCAGGCAGGTCGTGGGCGCGACCATTGAAGACCAAACCATTCAAACTCTTCAAAACCTGCAAGCCATTCTTGAAGCGGCCGGCCTGGGCATGCAGGATGTTGTCAAAACCACGGTTCATCTCAGT
>DATJBI010000182.1:0-24195 GCA_035515435.1 Anaerolineales bacterium | reverse complement strand
GGATCGCATAGGACATTCCGGATTCGATCACCTCCTGCTCGTTGGCAGCCTTGCCCCGGAAGTAGGGCAGAGCTGAAGCCGCGGAGGGGTTGGTGATGCTGATGTGGACGATCCGGCTCAGGCCCGCCCGCCGGGCCGCCTTGAGGAGGCGGCGGGTGTTCTCCACCGCTCGCGGCTGCGTATTTTTGCCCCGGTCAAAACGAACCCAATAGGTGTTGACCAGCACGTCCGCTCCCGTGAGCGAAGCGGTCAATGCGGCCTCGTCCTCGAAATCAAGGGGATGGGCCCTGACCCGGCCGCTGAACGGATCGGGACGGTCCGGATGGTTCGTCAGTGTGATCACCTCTGCGCCGCGCTTCAAGAGCCGCTCCGCGACATACTTGCCGGAATACGAAAATGCGCCGGTAACTGCGATCTTCATTTCGTTCTCCTAGTGGAGTATTTTGAGGATGTTCTGTATGGTGGGCATGCCCAGACTGTCCAGCCTTGCCACCGCCCGCGACAGGCTGTCGATCGCGTCGAAGAAATCCTGCAGGACTTGAACGCGTTCGATCAGGAATCTTCTCTCCGTCTCCTCCATGGAACCCCTGGCGGCTTTGAGTTTGTCGAGCGTTTCCCGCACGGAACGGATCGCCTGGTCGAAATCGCGGCTTTGGCGTTCGCCCATGATGGAGCGGATGGCTTTGTAAAAATCGGTCTCGGCCTCGTAATAATCCTTGCGGTCGCCGAGGCGCGCGGTGTGTCGGACCAGTCCCATGCGGGCCAGGGCGCGCACGTTGGTGCTGACCGCGCCCTTGGTCAGACCGCTCCGCTGGACCAGCTCGTCCAGGGAAAGGGCCGCGGGTGCCAGATACAAGACCCCAAACACCGCGCCGACGCCCCCGGGATACCCCCAGAAACGGCCCATCTGGCTCAGGCCTTCGATGAACTCCTTCTTGATCTGATCCGCGCGCGTTGTCATGTGGACTATCCAGTATGTTTAGTATATTCTAAACGAAATATAATCCAGGGAACGGGGGCTGTCCAGGGTGCAGTCGGCTTCTTTTTTTGTCCGGGGGGGGTGTTTTAGGGGGTCGGGAAAAGCGCCGGGATGATGTCCGGGGGTGCGATGGTTCCGGGAAGATTCTTATAATTGCCGATCGAGACGCGCAGGACCTTTTGATCGCTTTCCGTTTTGAAGGTGAACTCCGCGAAGCCCTCCTGCGGCCCGGAGAGCAACCCGGGCGGCAGGCTCTCGATAATGTTCATTGCGTTGACGATCCATCCGCCCAGCTCCGTCTGATCGTTCAGATCGTTCACCTGGGCCGTGATATAAAAATCCGTCTCCATCGCGCTGAACGTCGCTGGACCTGCGGCCGAAACGCAGTTCTCGCCGTAGGCCTCCGCCCGCCCGCTGGCGCCGGGTTGAAGTTGTTTCAAGGCCTGATCAAATTGGGCAGTGACTGCCGGCAGGTCCTGGGTCGCCTCGACGAATGCACAAGGTTCGATCGTGGGCGTGATGGGCGGCGCGGTCGCGGCCCCCGACAATAACGGAGCAGGGGTGGGAAGGGGCTCCGTGGATGTGCAGCCGCCCAGCAGCATCCCCAGGACGAGGAGGTATGTCGTTCCGGGGAAATGTCCGTTTCGGGGGATCCTCATTTGCCCTGCAGCGCGTCCACGGCCGCCGCGGCCATCAAGGCCGCGCCGCGCACAAGCGCTTCTTCATCGAAATAAAACTTGGGATGGTGATGTCCGTAATCGAGATGCTTCTCCTTGTTGTTCGAGCCGATGAAGAAATAGCAGCCCGGCACCTTTTCCTGCATGAATGCCATATCCTCCGCGCCCATGGTCATGTAGGGCGCGGTCTCAACGGTGGAATCCGGGAGCAGCCGGCGGGCCGTCTCCTGGACCCTCTCCGAAACCGCCTCCGCATTGATCACGGCGGGCGTCACGCGCTTGATATCGATCTCGACCTGACAGCCCAGCGCCGTGCCCACGCCGCGCGCCAGCTGCTCGAAGCGTTCCAGGACCGTCTCGCGGACGGCCGGATCAAAGGTGCGGATCGTCCCGCCCAGTTCCGCCTCCTGAGGGATCACGTTGAAGGCCGTCCCCGAATGGACCGTCGTCACGCTGACCACCGCCGATTGCAGCGGCGCAACATTTCTCGACGGGATGGTCTGCAGCGCCGTGATGATCTGAGCCGCGGCCACAATGGGATCGATCGTCAAATGGGGCGCTGCGCCGTGGCCGCCCTGGCCCGTGACCTTGATCGTGAATTGTTCCGCGCCCGCCATGACTGGTCCCTTGGCGACACCGATCCAGCCGACGGGCCGTTCATTCCACAGGTGCATCGCGAGCGTCCGATCCACTTTTGGCCCCTCCAGCACGCCGTCGCGGATCATCATCTCGTTGCCGCCGACCTGCTCGCCGTTGAATCCCTCCTCCGAGGGCTGAAAGCAGAACTTGAGTGTGCCGCTTAGTTCCGCGCGGTGCGCCTGCAGGATCTTCGCCACGGTCAGGCCCATGGCGGTATGGCCGTCATGCCCGCAGGCATGCATGACGCCCTGATTTTGTGAAGCGTATTTCGCGCCGGTCTCTTCGACGATGGGCAGCGCGTCCATGTCGAAGCGCAGCAGGATGGTGGGCCCGGGCCTGGACCCCTCCAGCAGCCCCACAACTCCGGTCTTGCCGACGCCCTTCGTGACCTCCAGGCCAAGCGCTTCCAGCTCTTTGGCCACGATCCCGCCCGTCCGGACCTCGTGAAAGCCCAGTTCGGGGTGAATATGAAAGTCGCGGCGCATGGACTGCGTGTAGGGAAACAGCGCTCGGGCTTCTTCTATGAAGTCAATCATGGCATCCTCCGTTTCGTGTTCTGCCCGGGCCAGCCTCCCGGGGTCATTGTCCGTATTGGATCACCCGGAACTTGTCTTCGTAACGCGGATTCTCCTCGGTGCTGTCTTCCGTGTGGCGCGCCCTCATGCGCTCCTTGAATTTTTCAGGGTCACCGATCTGTGTTTTATGCTCGAGCAGGGCCTGCAATCGGATCGGCCACGTTTCCGTGACATCCAGCGTCACATTCGGCTGGTTGGTGAGCGTGACCCAGACCTCGCGCACTTTATGCCCTTCCAGGCCTTCCTCAATCAGTTCCGGAAAATAGGTCTTGTTTGCCGGGGCAGGGAAGACCGCGTCGAGCGCGGCCTGACCGGCCGCCCGGTGATCGGGATGGTTGATGCCGTAGCCCGCGAACAAATTCTGCGGGTCGGATGTGACGAAGATATCCGGCCTGAAACGCCGGATGGCGCGCACAATATCGCGCCGGAGGTCAAGATCTGGAACCAGGTACCCGTCCGGCCGTTCGAGCCAATGAACGGCCTGCGCACCAATGACCCGTGCGGCATTCGCCTGCTCCTGGTGTCGAAGCGCGCACAGCCTCTCGGTGGTCATATCGGGTGGGGTGCTGTCGTTGAAACCTTTGTCGCCACACGTCAGCAGAAAATAGGTGATCCGATGTCCGCGGCGTGCCCAGCGGGCCAGCGTTGCGCCACAAAAGAATTCGGGGTCATCGGGGTGGGCCAGCACCACCAAAATATTCTGTGGGCCTTCCCACTCGTCTGGTTGTTGGGTCATAGGGTCAGTGCGGTGCGATCAGTTGGGCTGCGGTCTGCCCGATTTTCCGCAGGTGCATCCGCCGCCCTCATGGCGGTCGCAGGGCGCCTCGGATTTGCGCCGCAATGCTTCCAGTTCATCCCAGGGCTGGATCTCTTCCTTGTCGAACGTGAACCATTGGGACCGCTCTTCGGTCTCGATCGCGACGATGACCTTGTTGGCCATGGGGAGGACGTCCATGACCTTGCCTTCGCCGCGCGGCGTGACCACATGCTTGTTGCGCTTCGGCAGCTGCTTGCGCGCTTCGGCGTACTGCTCGTATTCATAGACCAGACAGCAGCGCAGCCGTCCGCACATGCCGGTGATCTCCTCCGGTGTCAGCGAAACGCCCTGTTCCTTTGCCATCTTGATGGAGATCGGGCTGAAATCGGTCAGGAACTTGGAACAGCAGCGCATCTCGAGTCCGCAGGCGCCCATGCCGCCCAGAAGTTTCGCGACATCGCGCGGGCCGATCTGGCGCAGTTCGGTATGGGTGTTCGGATAGAGGTCCTGCATGTCCCTTTTCAGGGACTTCAGGTCGGCCTTGTCCTCGGTCTCCGTGCTGAACAGGAACGCCAGCCGGGTGCCGTCGTAGTTATACTCCGCGGCGATGATCTTCACGCCCTGCAGTCTGAGCTCCGCGGCGCGGGCCCGGCAGTTGATCATGGCTTCGGTTTGTTTGGATTGCCAGGATTGTTGAAGCAGCAGATCGCGCGGGGTGGCGCGGCGCTCGACCGCCTTCCAGCCTCCTTCGGGCATCGGCGGGACCTCCGCCAGGAGGGTTACAACCTCCCCGAGATGTTTGCCGCGGCTCGTATCGACGATGATATGTTCGCCTGCTTTCACGTCGGGCACGGCCGATGAGTCGAAGTGGTAGACTTTGCCGATCTTGTTGAAACGGACACCGATAATCGTTGGTTGCATGGTTCAGATTATACCGTAAGCCGGGGAGCGGGGCGCTGGTGCTGCCGGCTCCTCTTCACTCAACGATATTGATCGGCAATTCGTTCTTGCCTCCCAGGGCCGCTACGCTGATCTTGGCGGCCAGACTCTCGGCGATCTCATGCAGGGCTTGGGCGACCGCCGATTGGGGATGGGATACGACGATCGGCTTCCCGCTGTCTCCGCCGATGCGGACATTCTGATCGATCGGGATCTTGCCCAGGAACGGAGTCTGCGTGGCTTGTGCCAGCTGCTCCCCGCCGCCCGAACCGAAAATGTCCAGGCGCGTGCCGTCCGGCAGGTCAAGATACGACATGTTCTCGATGACACCCAGGATCGGAACCTCCAGCGTGCGGAACATCTGCAGGCCGCGGCTGGCATCCTCGAGCGAGACCAGCTGCGGCAGGGTGACGATGATCGCGCCGCTTAGCGGCAGGGCCTGCGCCAGGGACAGGGCCGCATCGCCCGTGCCCGGCGGCAGATCCACGATCAGATAATCGAGCTCGCCCCAGTCCACGTCTCCCAGAAACTGGCGGATGGCCGAGTTCAACATGGGCCCGCGCCAGATCAAGGGCTGCCCGGGCTTGACCAGCAGTCCCATGGAGATCATCTTGACATCGTAGGCGACCGCCGGGATGAGCCGGTTGCCGTTCGGCGGCGGAAGTTTTTCCACGCCGAGCATGGTGGGGATGTTCGGACCGTAGATATCGGCGTCCATGAGACCCACCCGGGTGCCGCTTTGGGCCAGGGCCACCGCAATGTTGACCGCCACGGTTGACTTGCCGACCCCGCCCTTGCCGGAGCCGACCGCGATCGCGTTCCGGATCGGCATGTTGACCAGCCCGCGCATGCGGCCGTCGTTGGGAACATCCGATTCCAACTTGACCTGGACGGTCTGCGCCCCGAGCGCCAGGACCGCCTGCCTGGCCTCCTTTTCGATCTGGCCGCGCAGCGGACAGGCGGGCGTGGTCAACATCACGCTAAATGAGACCCGATCCCCGTCGATCTCCAGCTTGCGGATCATGTTCAGTGTGACCAGGTCTTTGTGAAGTTCAGGCTCCTGCACCTTGCTCAGTGCGGCGAGAACAGATTCTTCCGTAAGTTTGTTTGTCATCTCTTTTACCAATCAATTCATGCGAGGCCGTTGGGCGGGCGCCCTCTTGAAACACGGCCCTTCCCAACGGCAGATCTTTCCGCCCGCCGCCGGAGGCTAGGCTGCAGCCCCGGCCTTCGCCGCCTTCGCAGCTTCTTTGGCCTTGCGCTCCTCTTCATTGCGGGCATAGTTCAGTGGACGGATGCTCTGGTAGTAGGAGGCAGGCTTGAGCAGCTTTTCCATGTTGTACACGTTGCGTTGATAGGAGGCGATCTCGTAATCGTGATCCATGATAATGGCGTCGAACGGACAGTATTCGGCGCAGAACCCGCAGTTCATGCAGATGTCGGCATCGATGTAGAATTCGGTCGGCTCGGGAACGGGGCGGCCCGTCTGCGGGTCGTTGGAGCGAACGATCCAGATGCACTGCGGCGGGCAGACCTTGGCGCAAATTCCGCACGAGGTGCAGCGGACTTCCTTCTTGCCATCCGCGCCTTCATCGTAAACCAGGAACGGCACATACCGGAACTCTTCCGGCAGGGGGAGTTTTTCTTCGGGGTACTGCACCGTGAACACGCCGCGCCCGTCCTTGCTGTAGCGATGGGCGATCCCCGCCGCGGTGTAGTAGCGGCGTCCCCACCAGGCGACATCATCGAGATACGTGTTCACGAACCGCTTGAGGGTTACTCCAAGACCTTTGATTATTCCTTTTCCATACATATCGCTCCTCCAGTGCCTACCGGTCAACCTCGCCCAAGACGATGTCGATCACGCCCAGGATCGCGACGAAATCCGCGATCTTGGTGCCGACGCACATTTTCTCGAGGGCGGTGATGTTGATGAACGACGGGGCCCGCACGTGATAACGCCACGGATTGGGTTTGCCCGTGGAAACAATGTAGAAGCCCAGTTCGCCTTTGGGCGCCTCCACCCGTCCGTACGCTTCCCCGGCCGGCACCCGGACCTGATACTGCGGCTTTTGTGAGTTGATCGGTCCGGCGGGGATCTGCTGGACGGCCTGCTTCAGAATGCGCAGGGATTGGCGGATCTCATCGAGCCGGACGAGGTAGTTATCATATAGATCGCCATGCTGGCGCAATGCCACCTCAAAATCGAAGCGGTCATAAATGCCGTACGGCTGGGCGCGCCGGACATCATACGGAACACCTGCGGCGCGCAGCACGGGACCCGTGATCGAATACCGGACCGCGTCCTCGCCGTTGATGACCTTGACGCCTCTCAAGCGTGAGAGCAGGACCTCGTTCTCGCTCAGCAGGCGGTCAAACTCATCTGTCCGGCGCGGCAGCCGGTCTTCCACCAGCCCGCGGATCTTTTCGAGCACACCCTCGGGCAGATCGCGTGACACGCCCCCGAAGCGGTGGTAGTTGCACATCATGCGCGCGCCGGCGGCGGCCTCGAAGATGTCCAAAATCAGCTCGCGTTCTTCAAAGGCGTACAGGGCCGGCGTGAAAAACGCGCCCAGGTCATTGAGCAGCATGCCGATCAGAACGAAGTGGTTCTGGATGCGGCTCAATTCGGCCATGATCACCCGCAGGTATTCGGCGCGCTCGGGCACCTTGATGTTCATGAGCTTTTCGACCGCCAGGGAGTAGCCCCAGTTGTTGCTCATGGAATTGAAGTAATCGAGCCGGTCGGTGTAGGGCATGTTCTGCAGGAAGGTGTTGCGCTCCCCGATCTTTTCATGGTTGCGATGCAGATAGCCCATGACCGGTTTCAGGCTGACGATGGTCTCGCCGTCCAGGATGACCGCGGCGCGGAAGACGCCGTGGGTCGAGGGATGCTGCGGACCCATGTTGACGAGCACATGATCGGTCTTGAGGCCGGCATCGATCGTCTGGTATCGTGCCAGCGCGCCGTACAGGGCAGCCTCCCCGTCGAAGACGGCCTTTTCCGGATCAAAGTTCTGAGGGAATTGCAGATTGTCCTTGTAAATATTCTTGTCTTCGGCGCTGACGAATTTCCCGTCCGGCCAGCGGCTCTTCAAGGGCTTGTTATCTTCTTCGTAAAAAGGTTCGTGCCAGTCTTTGCGCATGGGATGACCCTCGAAGCCTTCCCACATCAAAATGCGCCGCAGGTCGGGGTGGTTTGTGAATTTGATGCCGTACAGGTCCCAGATTTCGCGCTCCTGAAAATCCGCCCCGGGCCAGACCGCGGTCAGGCTCGGAATTTCGATCGGATCCAGGCGCGGCACCTGGACCTTGAAGCGAATGCCCGGCCCGCCGATCGTTTTGAAGGCTTCGTACGCGACCTCCATTTTGTCGGGGAAATAGTCGACACCGGTCACATACGAAAGCAGGTCGTAGCCAAATTCATCGCGCAGGGCGGTTGCGACCTCGGTCAGATGGTCCTTGTTCACGATCCAACCCGCGTAGCCGGGACGGCTGTCGGCGGCGACGGAGGCGGGGAAACGCGCCGCAAGGTCTAGGGTCTCAGCATGGACGAGCGTAGCCATGTTCACTCCTTTGCCTCAGGCGAGGCCTCGGCCGATCTTTGCGCGGCAAGCTGCCTGATCTCTTCGTAGCGGCGCGGATCCATGAGATCGGGTCCCAGAACCGGGATCGGGATCAACGCCGTGTCAGAACCTTTTTGATACCAGCGCACTTTCTTGAGCGACTGTTTGTCGATTTTTTCCTGCAGCTTGATCAAGCCCGCGGCCAATGCCTGGGGGGTCGGAGGGCACCCCGGAATATAGACGTCCACCGGAACGAATTTGTCCACGCCGGCCACCACGTTATAGCCTTCCTTGAAGGGACCCCCGCCGGAGGCGCAGGCGCCCATCGCCACCACGTACTTCGGTTCCGGCATTTGGTTGTACAGGCGCACGATGGCCGGGACCATCTTTTTGGTGACGGTTCCGGCGACGATCATCAGATCCGATTGGCGCGGACTGGGGCGCATCACTTCCATCCCGAAGCGCGCCAGATCATAGCGTGCGGCCTGGGCGGCGATCATCTCGATCGCGCAGCATGCCAGGCCGAACATCATCGGCCAGACCGACCAGCGCCGTCCCCAGTTGTACAAACGATCCAGCGTCGTGATGCTGACCGCGTGCTGGAGGTCTTCCGGGATCTCATAGCCCGGCGAGTTTATTTCCTTATTTTCCGTCATGGATCAACTCCTCATACCATTCTTGATATATGGCCGAAAGGATGTCGTCGTTGCAAAGAGCGGGATCATCCTCGAATTCCTGAAGCTGCAGGGTCCATTCATAGATCTGCCGCAAGGACACCTGTTCGATGTTCGCCTCCGAATGCAGGCGCTTCAACTCCACTGCAATGGCGAACGATGTTTCCCAGGTCAGGGTCATTCTTGGCGATTATCGATCTGGGCCCGCTGAAGCTTTCCGGAATAGTCGACGTAAATGGATTTCCATTCCGTGAACAATTCCAATCCGGCCTGGCCGGCCTCGCGGTGACCGTTGCCCGTCCCGCGCACCCCGCCGAACGGGAATTGGATCTCCGCGCCGGTTGTGCCATGATTGACATAGACCAGTCCGGTGAAGATATCGCGCATGGCCGTGAAGGCCCGATTGACGTCCTGCGTGAAGATGGAGGTCGAGAGCCCGTATTGGGAACGATTGTTGACCTCGATGGCTTCTTCCAGTGAATCGACCTCAATGATCGAAAGCACCGGTCCAAAGATCTCTTCCTGTTCGAGCACCGTCCCGGGCCGGACTCCGTCAAACAAGGTGGGCGCGTAGAAGAAACCTTTCCCGTTCACCGCGGCCGCCGAGGCGCCGACCAGCGCCCGCGCCCCTTCCTTCTGGCCGATCTCAACAAAGCGCTGGATGCGGTCGCGCGCGGTCTGATTGATGAGCGGACCCACCTCCACGTTTGGATCAAGCCCATCGCCGAGGGTCAATCTCTTGGTGCGCGCCAGGAGCGACTCCTTGAGGCGGGGGGCAATGCCCTTCTGAACGATGAGCCGGCTGGCGGCCGTACAGCGCTGGCCCGTGGTCCCGAAAGCGGCCCAGATGGTTGCATCGGTGACGAGTTCAAGGCTGGCATCCTCCAGCACGATGATCGCATTCTTGCCGCCCATCTCGAGCGAGACTTTCTTGTTGAGCTTGCCCGCTTCCTGGGCAATCGCCCGGCCCGTCGTCGTGGAGCCGGTGAAGGAAAGCACCCGCACTCCAGGATGGCTCACCAGGGCTTTGGCGACGTCTGCGCCGGGCGCGAGCAGCAGGTTGAACACGCCCGCGGGCAATCCCGCCTCTTCAAATACCTTGACGAACGCCGCCGAGATGGCCGGTGTTTCCGGCGAGGGCTTCCAGATCAGCGTATTGCCCGCGATCAATGCTGGAAATATCTTCCAGGAAGGAACCGCGACCGGGAAGTTCCAGGGCGTGATGATTCCCACCACGCCGGATGGATCGCGCACAGCCATCCCGAATTTGTTTGGCATTTCCACGGGCGCGGTATAACCGAGCAGCCGCCGGCCCTCGCCGCCCATGTAATAGGCCATATCGATGGCTTCCTGCAGATCGCCGCGCGCCTCCGCGATCACTTTGCCCATATCCTGAGTCAGGAGGCGCGCCAGTTCTTCCTTCTTTCGTTTCAGAAGATCACCGACCTTGAACAAGATCTCGCCGCGCAGGGGCGCGGGTGTCAAGCGCCATGAGCGGAAAGCGAGCGCGGCCGCCTCCACTGCAGAATCGACATCTGCGACTTCCGCCGCCTGGACGTGTGCGAGAATTTCTTCGTTGGCCGGATTGATGGTGTCGAAGGTCCTTCGGCCATGGCCTGCGCACCATTTTCCACCAATGTAATTTTGGAATTCCATCAGGTTCCTTGAGGGCACTTGATCGCGGTGTTTTCCTTCACAAACCTTTTCATTATAGCACGTCGGTTGGAGGTGTCAACGGAATTATGAAAATATATATTTGCAAAAATGGATTCGTGAGTATAATCATGGGATGCCCGTGACAACCTCCCGGAAACGTGTGCTGGACTATCTGGCCCGGCAGCATACTGCCACCGCCGCTCAGATCGGCCGCGGGCTGAACATGTCTGCGGCAAATGTGAGGCATCACCTGTCGGTGATGTTGAACGATGGGAGAATTGCCCTGGTGGGGCAGAGCCACACAGCGCGCCGCGGGCGTCCCGTGAAGTTATATGGGTTGTCCGAGAAATCCATGGGTGACAATCTGGCGATGCTTTCCGAGACGCTTCTGAACGAACTGCTGGCTCCATCCCCTCCGGCAGCTCACGACGCCCTGATGAATGCCGTCGCGCAAAGAATGGCGCCTCAATTTCAAGAAGACGACTCCAGCAGGACCGCGCCTATCGCCGCGCGGATCACCGTCCTGGTGCGAAAGTTAAATGAACTCCATTACCAGGCACACTGGGAGGCGGGCGCGCAAGGTCCGCGCATTCTCCTGGCGCACTGCCCCTATGCGGCGATCATTGCCAGACATCCTGAGTTGTGCCACATGGACGAGGTTCTGATCGCCTCCGCCGCCAAGTCTCCGGCGCGGCAGGTTTCAAAGATCGAAGGGCAGAAAACCGCGTACTGTATCTTTGTGCTGGATCCAACCTCTTGAACCATCCTCAGGCTGCAGGGGTGCGGCCGAATACGTTCACCAGATCCGGATAACCTGCCCCGGGTAGATCAAGTTCGGGTTCCAAAACCGGTTGAGCGACTCCAGAGCATAGACCGTCGTTCCATAGCGCGCCGCGATGATCTGGAGTGTATCGCCGCGCTGGACGGTGTAGTATTGTGCTGGTGCAGGAAGGTTGATCACCTGCCCCGCGAAAATCCAGTTGGGATTCCAGATCTGCGGGTTGGCGGCGATCAGGTCGCTGAGATTGACGTTCATCCGCGCCGCGATCTTGCGCAGGGTGTCGCCCCACTGGACCACGTAGGTCCGGGCGCTTTGGGACGGGGCGTAATAACTGGTCGCATAATATCCCGGCATGGACAGGGTTTGGCCCGCGTACAGCCAGTAGCCGAGACTGGGATTTGCCTGTCGAACCGCAGCCATGGTCGTCCCGCACTTGTAGGCCACCGAGGCCAGGGTGTCGCCCCATTGGACCGTGTAACTTGAACCACAAGGGGACCAGGCCTGAGCCGTTCCAGCGAGGGCAAAGGACGCCAGCAAGGTCGCAAGCAGAAGAGAAAGACTGACGAAACGTTTGAGTGACATGTTGGACCTCCGGTGATTGGAAAATGGTCTTGGCTGAAATCGATCTGTCAAATTCAAAATCATTGTTACGGCAATGGCTAAAAGTGGTCTGACAATTTCATTGCAGGAATCATATTCGATCTATAAAACAGACGGCCCTTCCGGCTAAACCCTCGGAAACTTGCCTGCGGCATCCCGGATGACCGCACCATGTCCGCAGCAGACGATCTGTGCGCCGAGCGCGGCCTGGCGGCGGGCCGACTCATCCGCCTTGGCTTCATCCCAGGTGTTGGCCGGGATGGAACGCAGCAGGCCTCCGTCCCGAGAGACAATTGAGTCGCCGCTGAACAAGATACCGGTGGAGGGCGAGTAGAGGGAAATGTGTCCCGGGGTGTGGCCGGGCGTCTCCAGAACTTGAAGTCCTCCGAGCACTGGCAGCACCTGCCCCGCGCTCAGGATTTCATCGACCCGGATCGGCGCGGCCTTTACCAGGGGGCGCAGGATTCCCAGCAGCAGTCGGCGCGCGAGTTTCTTGGATTGGATGTCGCGCGACGGATGTCCCTGGGCCATCGCCTCCGCCTCGATGGCGCTGGCATACAGGCGCGCCCCGCTCGCTTTTTTTACGGCCGGCAAACCTCCAACGTGGTCGATGTCGGAATGAGTAATGATGATGCGCTTCAAATCCGAGGGAGACCACCCGAGGCCGGCCAGGTAATGAAGGATCTTCCTGCCGCTGCCGGGCAGGCCGGCATCGATCAGCGTCAGCCCATCGGCGTCAATGACCAGATAGGGATTGGCAATGATGTTCGGGATCAGGTGAACCTTGGCGGTTATCTCCACGGGTATGGATTCCTTCTTGTTGTGCGGCGCGACCAACTCTATAATATCACCATGTCGTGAAGAAATGTTGAACGAAACTTGTGTCTTATGTGAGCTTTTCGAGAAGGTCTTCCGGATGCTTTACAATGTTCCGACCGTCGTTGCACACGCCCCAGATGAAATTATTGAGCCAGCGGATGTCGTCGGTGACCCCGTAGCAGGGCTTGCCTCGGGCGTAACAGTATCCGAGTTCCGCGCTCGTGCCCGAATCATGGTCGGGCCCGGTCAGCAGTGCCACGCAGATGTCATGTTGTTCCAGGGCCCGCAGGTCGCCGTAGAAAATGCGGGCACGTTCGGCGGCGGTCAATTGCTGGATCACACCGACGTCCCGATGCGGCAGGAATGTTTTGAAGCCGGCTTTTTCGAGCACCTCGGCAATATGCTCGAGATAGGTGCGCTCCGCCGTGTTGAACAGGGGTCCGGCGATGTAAATGGATTTCATGGAGTTCTCCTTAACAATTTTCTTAACCACTTATGATTTTATATCATATATAATGGAAGGATGCCTTAAATTTCGGAAGGCGTGAGCAACTTTCAGGGAGCCCGCATGGCTGATCTCGACGGTTTTTACAAGAATCTGATCGACAACCTGTACGACGGTATTTACTTTGTGGACCGTGAGCGCGTCATCACCTTCTGGAACAAGGGCGCCGAACGGATCACCGGCTATGCCTCTGCGCAGGTGGTCGGTCATTCCTGCCGCGATAACCTGCTTAATCATGTGGCCGCCGACGGCGTTCAGCTGTGTCTCGATGACTGTCCGCTGGCGGCCTGCATGAGGGATGGCCGAATGCGCGAAGCCGAAGTCTTTCTGCATCACGCCGAAGGCTACCGGGTGCCGGTGATGGTCCGCGCCTCGCCCATCCGCGATGGCGGGGGTTCCATCATCGGGGCGGTGGAGACGTTCAACAGCAACGAGGGCCTCCTCAACACCCGCCGGCAGTTGACGGAGGTCCAACGGACGGCCCTCACGGATCCCCTGACGGGCATCGGGAACCGCCGCTTTTTGGAGAACCATTTGAGCGCGGCCATTGCCGAGAGCCGCCAGAACCAGAACCGGATGGGCCTATTGTTCGTCGATATTGACAGCTTCAAGGCCTTTAATGATGTTCACGGCCACGAAGTCGGGGATAAGGTACTGCGGATGGTGGTCGGCAGCCTGAATCACAATCTGCGTGCCACGGATACGATCGGACGCTGGGGCGGCGACGAATTCGTGGCCATCATCGACAATGTGCAGGATCTCGAAGATTTGCAGAACGTCGCACAGAAACTCAGGCATCTCGTGCAGAGTTCCCGGCTGGATCTGTTCGACCGGAGTCTGACGGTCACGGTCTCCATCGGCGCGACCCTGCTCAACCCAAACGACACATTCGACTCGTTTATCTTCCGCGCCGACCAGCTGATGTATCAGAGCAAGCAAACCGGGCGCAATCAGGTCAGCGCCGGGTGAGCCCGCCGCCGGGATCCGGACACAATATCTTTCTTTCAAGAAACGAGGTCAGCCAGCATGCAGGTTAAAGATAAAGTCATCATCATCACCGGGGCCTCGGCGGGAATCGGCCTTGCAACCGCCCGGCTTTTATCGAAGGAGGGGGCCAGGCTGGCTCTGGCGGCGCGCTCCAAGAGCAGACTTCGCGCTCTGGCCAAAGAGCTGCCCGATTCCCTGGCCGTGCCCACCGATATGACCCGACCCCGCGAGATACGCGAGCTCGTCAGGAAGGTGAAGGATCGTTTTGGCAGGGTCGATATTCTCGTCAATAATGCCGGCCAGGGGTACGATGCGCCGGTGGAACGGGTCCGCCTGACAACCTATCGCCACATCTTTAATCTCGACGTGCTCGGCCCGCTGATCGCGATGCAGAGGGTGATCCCGATCATGCGAAAACAGAAGGAGGGGATGATCCTCAATGTCAGTTCGGGCACGGCCCTGATGTACCTTCCGAACATGGGACTCTATTCATCCCTGAAGCGTGCCCTGGCCCATCTGAGCCTGACGGCCCGTGAAGAGTTGAAGGAGGACGGCATTGTGGTCAGCGTGCTCTATCCCTATATCACCGCCACTGATTTTGAGGCCAATACCATTCGCGATGCGGCCGAGGATGCCGACTGGGCCGGGGAGGAGGATAGCGGTCCGTTCTATCCTGCGGACTCGGCGGAATATATCGCCCAAACGATCTTGGACGGCATCCACAGCGAAGAGGCTGAAATCTTCGCTCATGATTGGATGAAGCCAGATGACGGATATCCCCGCGCTGGATAGAATCGTTCCATCCGTTCGGCTTGATTCGGATCGGAGATGAGTGATGGATCGACGGATCCAACGTTTGGCACTGGCGCTCCTCGCGGTTTGTGCCGGCCTGCTGGCGTGCGGCTACCCTTTGGAGGGCACGCCCCCCAGCGCCCAGCGGACGCGGCTGGCCTCCACCGTATTTGTGATGCAAACGGAGGTCTCCACTTTGCAAACTCCCCCGCCTTCTGATACCCCCACTGATACGCCGGTCATCACCGAGACCGGCACCCCCTCACCGTTTCCAACTGCACAGAATCCGCTCGTCACTCGCGATACGTTGTGCTGGCGGGGCCCGGGCCCTGGTTTCGAGGTCTCAAGCTCGGTGCACGCCGGGACGCGCGTCACCCTGCTGGGGCAGGGAAGTATCCCGGGGTGGTGGGTGATCGAGGGGCCGGTCTATCATGATCCTTGTTGGATGCCTCAAGAGGACCTCCAGATCGATGCCGGCTATGATTTTCATTCACTGCAGATTTTCTATCCGCCTCCTACCGCGCGACCCACCAGGACAAAAAAGCCCTAGCTGCGCCCCTCAAGTTCTGCAGGGCGTCAGGAAGACCCAGCCTGGGGGCGGGCGCCCGGTCGGGAGTCATTCTATTCGACAGTGACGCTCTTTGCCAAATTTCTGGGCTGGTCCACATCCAGTCCGCGGATCGCAGCAATGTGATAGGCAAGCATTTGCAGCGGCAACACCGTGACGGAGGGCGAAAGCATCCACGGCGTCTGCGGGACCCAGAGCACCTGGTCCGCCATGGCCTGCACCAGATCATCGCCGTCGCTGGCCACGGCGATCACCGTTCCGCCGCGGGCTTTGGCCTGCTGGATCTGGCTGATCATCTTTTCATGCCAGGGATCCTTGGGCGCCAGACAAACCACCGGCATGGCCGGATCGATCAACGCGATGGGACCATGCTTCATCTCCCCCGCCGGATACCCTTCCGCGTGGATGTAGGAGATCTCCTTGAGCTTCAAGGCGCCCTCGTACGCGATCGGCATGTTGATGCCGCGCCCGAGATAAAGGCAGTCGCGGACATCTTTCAGGGTCTGGGCCACCTTCTCGACCTCGGCCTCGCGTTCGAGCGTGCGGCCCACCAGATCGGGCATCAGGCGGAGCTCAGCGACCCGGGCCCGCCGCGTTCTCTCGTCCAGTCCGCCGCGCAGGTCGGCCAGCAGAATCGCCAGCATGTATTGGTCAATGAGCGGGGCGGTGAAGGCCTTGGTCGAAGCCACGCCGATCTCCGGTCCGGTTTGCATGGAGATGAATCCGTCCGCGATGCGCATGGCCTGCGAGCCGATCGCGTTCACGATGCTCCACACAGCCGCGCCGCCGCGCCTGCCTTGCTCCATGGCGGCTAATGTATCGGCCGTTTCACCCGATTGGGAAATGGCCAGCACCACGGTGTTTTTGTCCAGGATCGGGTCGCTGTAGCGGAACTCGGATGCGATCACCAACTCGGTGGGGATGCGCGCAATCTTCTCGATCAGTGTTTTTCCGACCATGCCCGCATACGCCGCCGTGCCGCAGGCGGTGATGTAGATCCTTTCGATTTGGTTCGCAAACTCCCCCGTGAGCTTTAGATCCGCCAGGCGGATCCGGCCGTTCACGAAGTCCACGCGGCCGGCCAGCGTATCGGCCAGGGTGCGGGCCTGCTCATGGATTTCCTTCTGCATGAAGTGGCGGTACTCGCCTTTTTCGGCCGTGACCGGGTCCCACGAGACCGTATGCACTTGGGGTTGGATCTGCGCACCTTCCATGGTTTCCACGCGAATGCAAGCGCGCCCGATCACCGCCATCTGCCGCGACTCAAGGAACATGACCCGGTGGGTGTGCTCCATGATGGCCGGGATATCGCTTGCCAGAAAATTCTCGTCCTGGCCCAGCCCCAGGACCACCCCGCCGGCATTGCCGATGCGCCCGGCCACGATCTTGTCAGGTTCGTCCGCCGACATCAGCACCACCACGTTGGCTCCCTGAATTTGTTTGAAGGTTTGGCGCGCGGCCTCCACCAGGCCAAGACCCAACGCGAGGTGATGCTCCACCAGATGGACGATCGTTTCGGTGTCCGTCTCGGATTGGAACTCAATGCCGCCTCTCGCCAATTCATCCTTCAGCTCCAGAAAGTTTTCAACGATGCCGTTCTGCACGACGACCACGCGCCCGGTCTGGCCGGCGTGCGGATGCGCGTTGCGGGCCGACGGCGCACCGTGCGTTGCCCAGCGCGTATGACCGATGCCCGGCGCGCCCTGGAGGGGCGATTTGTTCACGAGCTCGATCAACTGGGATAATTTGCCCGCGTCCTTGCGGATTTCCAGCTGGCCGCCGTTCACGACGGCCAGCCCGGCCGAGTCATAGCCCCGGTATTCAAGCCTCTTCAGGCCATTAAGGATAATCGGCGTCGCGTCGCGCGGCCCGATATACCCGACGATTCCACACATGGGGATCCTCCAGATTTTTTCAAAAATGCTCGCCCTCCGGAAATCGGCGTTCGTAATTTGGATCATGGTTCAAATTGCGATGGCCGGATTTCCGGATGTGAGTTTTGGCCGCCATGCTTTGCGTCTTTGTCCGCGCGGTTGCCCGCACGTCGTTTCCCGCAAAATTCTGTACTGGAGGGAAAGAAAATTGGATGATGGCACACCCAGAGGGCTTCCGCTGGACCTTCGATCTTTTCAACCACGATCGTTGATTAACTCCATCTCGCGATGGAGAACCCTCGTCCTCGTCACCTTGAAGGGCCGGGGCCGGTTACGGCCTCGATTGTCGGCCATTCAGGGCCATGCGCTGTCTTTCCCAGATAGATTTGTGGTGCCACCTCCTGTGTCAGGGATATTGTGATTATAACGTAAAAATACCGCCAGCCTTGGCTTGGGCTGGCGGTATTTTTTTTCTTAGAGCGTCACAAAGACTAGCAGTTGTTGAAACAGACCGTCGGCGTCGGTGTTGGCGCATTCGTCGGGATGGGGGTCGCGGGCGGGCGGGTCGGCGTCTTGGTCGGGGTGTTCGAGGGCGTATACGTCGCCGTGGGGGTCTTCGTCGGTGACGGGGTTCTGCTGGGCGTCTTGGTCGGCGTGTGCGAAGGCGTGAAGGTAATGGTTGGCGTGTACGTCTTGGACGGCGTGAAGGTGATGGTGGGTGTGTTCGACGGCGTACGCGTCGGTGTGCGGGTCGGCGTGTTGGACGGCGTAAAGGTGAGTGACGGCGTGAAGGTCTTGGACGGCGTGAAGGTCCAGGTTGGCGTAAACGTCTTGGACGGCGTGAAAGTGATCGTGGGCGTGTTCGTCGCGGTGCGGGTGGCCGTCGCGGTGAAGGTCATGGAGGGCGTAAAGGTGGCCGTCCTGGTGAACGTGGCCGTGGGGGTGTTCGTCGGGGTGCGGGTGGCCGTCGCCGTGAAGGTCAAGGTCGGCGTGAAGGTCAGCGTGGGCAGAGGTGTGTTTGTGTCGACCGTGGGGACGAGCAGCGGCAGAGGCGTATCAATGGAACGTGTCGCCCGGAATTGCTCCACGATCCCCTCCCGGTAGGAGGCGAGGTGGATCATCGGGACGAAACCGGCTACGAAGGGCAGCCTGGGGAACACGATGAAGGTGAAGTTGTAGTCTGCGGCCACGACTACGGTCTGGCCCGGGATGGCGGCATTTTCGTGGGGCGAGCAGTTGGCATACACCGGCTGCCCCATTTCCGGAACGGTGAACACGTAAGGCGGCCCCGCGCAGACTGTGACGTTCAGATAGTTCTGGTCTGCGTTGGTCAGACTCTGGTCGTAGGGCAGACCGACGATGATCTGCCGCGTTTCATCCTTGATGGATGGAATTCGTGCGGCGTCGACGTCATCATCCGTAGTACATCCGGAGGTGCAATAGGCTGGTTCGTAATTACCGGTGGTCGCGTAGCGCACGCCGAAGCGGGTGGCATTCTCGATGATGATCCAGGCATAGAGCAGGCGCCCGAATTCAAGCAGTCCAAACACCACCAGCAACAGGACGGGTAACACCAGCGCGAACTCCACCATCGCCTGCGCTTTTTTGCGGCGGGTCAGATTTTGCCATTTTTTCAAGTAACCAGTGTTCATGTCGCTACCCTATGTGATATCCGCTACTGCGAAATTCTGGTCGTGATGTTCTTGTAAATGTCATCGAAGATGCCGGTCAGGTTGCTTGTATCCGGCGCATAGTAATAATTGCCGTGGTTGGCGCTTGTGCCGCCCGCAGTCAGGGCCGCATATTTAAGGTACGTCTCGGCCTCGGCGGGGTCGGCGGTGCCGCCGTAGCTGGAAGAGTGTTCCACGCGGTTACCCAGACCGATGCTGAAGATGCTGGCGCCTTGACCGTTGGTCGGGTCGGTCACGTAGTCTGCGGCATCGCGCGCATAATCCAGGGAAGTGTAATTTGAACTGGCGGTGGTATGGCGGCTTGGGTCGGCGGAGGCCGGGTAGGCCTGCCAGTCCATGCTCGGTTGAATGCACAGGGGCCCGGTCCATAGGTTTCCGTAATGAGGACAATATCCGTTCGGATGATGTGTGTCGCCCGACCAGGGTGAACTAGAGTTTGGCGTACCGCTCAGGATCAGGACCACCGCCCAAAAAGAATCTTTGCGGACGTCCACGATCGACGAATCCCCGAATTCCGTGCCCGCATCGATGAGGCCCGCCCCCCCGTTGGTCGAGTTGCAGGTGGTCGGGTCATTGGGATTCGTATTGCGGAACATGGGGCATTCCTGCCCCGCAAAATCCACGCCGTCGGGATAGTTCAAGCACGGGCCGGCCGCCGTGTCGCTCGAAAGCGGTTGAACGCATGTCCGCGGCTGGAAGACTTTCAGGCTGGCTATCGCGGCGTCCACCCTTGCCTGGTCGGTGGATCCAACCCCGGTGGATTGGAGCGTCCAGACCAAGGCGGGGTCGCGCGATCCGCCGGCCGTCTGACTGGTCAGCGCAATGATCCCCACCCGGTCATAGGGGTAGAACAACTTGTCTGCAAATGCCTGGGCAACGGCCTTCACATCGGCCAGCGGCTGGCAGGAATTATCCTGATTGCACACGCTTGGATCGTCGCCCGGGTCGATCACATTTGGGTCGCCGGTTGTGGAAGCCGCCATGGATATCGAAGTATCGATGACCATGATCAAGTCTACCGAGGCGGCTTCGCCGACCGAGGAGGCGGTGATATCGGTTGAGTCGATGCCGACGATCCGCAGGAAACCGAAGGTCACGTGGCGGGAAGCGGTGACGCGTACGAGTTTGCGCAGGGGGGTCGTGCACAGAACCGGATCGCCCGGCGTGGTTTGGCACGTTTCGGCCTGGACATTGAAAACATCGGATTGATTAAGTTGGAGGAATTCCGTGGCGGCATTGACCAGGTCTTGCTGCGTGAAATTCTTGCGGAACTGCTGCGCGGCGCCGATCGAGGAAGCATCCACGGCGCGCTTCAGGCGCGCATATTCGATCAGCAGCATGCCGCCGTCGGTCATTAACCCGACCATCGCGATCAAACCCACAAACGCGATGGCGACCAGCACGATGACCTGTGCCCGAGGCGTGCTTCGCAAAAATTTGCTGATCAAATCTTTTCTCCTCTCAACACTGCGGCTCTGCCGCCTGCAAGGGCATGATGGTGTAGGCGGGCAGGATCGGGTTCCCCAGCCAGGCCATCCAGGGCAAGTTCAAGATCTGGTGATAGGTATAGTCCACTTCCACGGACACCATCCCTTCGCAGGGTGCGCCCGATATAAGCTGGTTCTGGACGACCGCATCCGTAACCACCGGGTTGCCCTGGAAGTTCGGGTTCCATTCATAGGGGCCGTCCGGCGGATAATCCGTAATGTTTCCGTCTGCATCCACGCTGAACACCGTTATGATCACGTTGTCCGTCGCGGAGTCGAGCACGATCTTGCGGGTATTATCGAAATACCCGGTGGGCAGCTGTTGCGGTTCCAACTGGGCGATGACCTGGTTGACCGCCGGGGAATAAAATTTCACAGTGTTGTCCCCGGTAATGTTGCCGTTGCTGTCATAGAGGAAGGGGTCGCCGCCGGAATACTCACGCGCCACAAAGCGCGTCGCGTCCAGCAGGGACAGGTAGTAGTTCAGCATGAAGCCGAATTCCACCAACCCGGAAAACAACATCAGGATGAGCGGGAGGGTCAGAGTCAGTTCGACCAGGCTCTGCCCGGTGGATTTGATCTTCCTGTTTCCGGGGCGCGAGCAGGTCTTGTTTTGTCGTGAAAATGCTCTTCGCAACCGTTCTCTCACAGCAAACCTCTTGCATGATTATAATCGGATTTAATGAATTCCGTCACGGCGTAAGCCACCTGTAAAGTTTCAATTTTGTAAGATTTCCGGTGGGAGACAGCCTGATCTCATTTAATGAGAGCCCCCGTCCCTGGACCCGGGGTGCTTGTGCGTTCGCCGGTTCCGCTCGTCATGTGGCTCCCGTCAGCGGGGAACGATCGGGGCGATCAGGGCCGGTATAAAAAGAAGCAGGAATGCCCCGGTGATGAAGAAGGGGCCGTAAGGCATGAAGACCATCAGGGCCTCCGTCTTATAGCGTCTGGCAATCATCAGGTAAAGAACCATGACGATGCCCGCCAGGCCTCCCAGCAGGATGCCCAGCAGCAGCCCGAACCAGATAAAGGGCCAGCCCAGGATCAATCCGAGCACGCCCGCCAGAATGACATCGCCGGAGCCCAGGGCCTCCTCGTCGTCTGCCTCCTGCCCGGCGGCCCGCATGCGTCTGGCCCTGAGGCGCGAGAACAAGACCCCGAAACAATAGAAGGCCAGCATGATGATCAGGCCGGCCAGCCCGCCGATCAGCGTGGCGAAAACGCCGTTGATCCATAGTCCCAGTCCCAGTCCGAAGAGCGCGCCGAAGATGCTCGTCGGATGCAGGATCAAGTGATGCTCAAGGTCAATCACGAACACCGTCGCGAAATATGTGAGCAGGATCGATCCGAGCACATATTCCATCCGGTAGGGCGGATGGAAGGAGAAAATGCCGAACGGCGAGCGAAACCAGATGTATAGGTTCGCGGCCAGCAGGATGGTTTGAACGAGCCAGACGCGCGCCGGGCGGTGCTGGTGGCAGTTGGGGCAGGGCCGCAGCGCCAGGTAGGCCCCGAAGGGCAGGGCATGACCACACTGGGTGCAGGCCGGATGGGAGAACCGCCGGGTTGCCGGCAGGGCGTCGGCCAGATAATTAACCACCCAGCCGCTGATCCAGCCGATCAGGACCGGAAGAACGATAAGGGCATCCATTCTTTAATTATATTATAAAGAGCATTTTTCCCGAGGTCACGCGCGCCAATTGTAATGTTCTTGGCGAAATCCCCAAACTGCCTTACAATCCTGCAAGATTTTCCAGGAGATGATTCATGGAAGAGTTTGTGATTGAAGGCGGCGTTCCTCTGCACGGGGAGATTACGCCTGCAGGCAACAAGAACGCGGCGCTTCCGCTTTTGGCAGCATGTTTGTTGAGTGACGAACCGGTCACGCTGCATAACGTTCCACACATTCGTGATGTCCTGGACATGCGCGATCTCATCCAGAGTGTGGGCGCCCAGGTCGAGGAATTGGACTCCAAAACCTGGCGGATCACTTCCCGCACTTTGAGGCCGGCCGATCTTGATCCCGATCTTTGCCGCCACATCCGCGCCTCCATCCTGATCGCCGGGCCGATGGTCGCCCGCGCCGGGGAGCTGCGTCTGCCGCCTCCCGGCGGAGACGTCATTGGCCGCCGCCGGCTCGATACGCATATCCTGGCTCTGCAGGCCCTGGGCGCCGAAGTGACATATGAGCGCATATTTGATTTTCGGTCAAGCGGTTTAAGAGGCGCCGAAATATTGATGGATGAAGCCAGCGTGACGGCCACCGAAAACGCCGTCATGGCCGCGGTCACGGCGAAAGGCGAGACGGTCGTGCGCAATGCCGCCTCCGAACCGCATGTGCAGGAATTATGCCGGCTCCTGAATGCCATGGGTGCGCGGATCGATGAAATTGGATCCAACACACTTCATATCCGAGGCGTGCCGCGCCTGCATGGCGCCGAATTCACGATCGGACCGGATTATCTGGAAGTGCTGAGCTTTGTGGGCGCGACGGCCGTGACGCATGGCGAGGTGCGGATTCGCAACGCGGGCGTGCGTTATCTTGCAATGATCGCCGAGGTTTTTCGCCGGCTGGGCATACAATGGAAAGTGGATGGGGATGACATCCTGATCTGTGCGGATCAGCCATTAAAAGTGGTCCCGGATCTGGATGGCGCCATTCCCGAGATCAAGACGAATGTCTGGCCCGCCTATCCCACCGACCTGATCAGCATTGCGGTGACCATCGCGACCCAGGCCAGCGGTTCGATCCTGTTCCACGATTGGATGTATTCAGGCCGCATGTATTTCACCGACAAACTGGTGGGCATGGGAGCGCGCATTATTCTGTGCGATCCCTACCGCTGTCTGGTACAGGGACCCACTCAATTGTTCGGCGAGCGGCTGGAGAGCCCGGATATCCGGGCCGGGATGGCCCTGGTGCTGGCCGCCCTGGCCGCAAAGGGCAGATCGCAGATCAGAAACATCAGCCAGATTGATCGTGGCTATGAAAACGTGGAGGGCAAGCTTCGGTCGCTCGGTGCACGCATCGCGCGGCAGCAGGAATGATTCAGGAAGACGGGATGGACAGACCGCCTTCCTGAACACGGGCCTTCGATCATTGGATGCTGATGCCGCTGGTCGTCACATTCAGTACGGCCTTGGCGGCCACAGATCCTACGCAAAAGTTGTTGCCGTTCATAAAATTCGTTTTGCCCGAGAGCGTCCAGGCCGTGACATGGTAGCATGAATTCGAGGCGGGGAAGTCCGTCAAGGTGATCGATGAATTGGGCGGGATTCCGGTGGGGCTCGACCAGAAACCGCAATCCCCGAAGGAATTCACGTTAAGATAAAGACTCAGTCCCAAAAGAACATTCGTCCTATTGTTGATCACGATGGTGGCAAGGTTTTCTCCCTTGCTGGCCTTGATCACTCCGCTGCATGCTCCACCGCCGCCCGTGGATACGACCACGGTCGGTGAAGCCAGGACCGGAGCAGTGGGCAAGGGCGGGATCGTCGGCGTGGGCTGCGGCGTATCGGTGGGTGCCTCCGTCGGCGGAATCGGTGTGTCGGTGGGCATGGCCGCCTGGGTCATCGCGACCATTGTTTGGGCCGCCGCGACCGCGGAGGCCTGCACCTGTCCCGGGTCA
>DATJBI010000181.1:0-3326 GCA_035515435.1 Anaerolineales bacterium | reverse complement strand
GAACTGCGCACCCCCATGACTGCCATCAAGGGATATGTGGATGTGCTCTTGATGGGCGCGGCCGGAGCAGTGAATGAGAATCAATCGCACTTCCTGAATATCGTTAAGAATAATATTGATCGATTGAACATCCTGGTGAACGACTTGCTGGATATCTCACGCATCGAGGCCGGACGGGTCATCTTGACTCCCCAGCCTCTTGACCTGCGGGAAATTGCCGAGGATGTGATTGCTGATGTACTGCGGCGCTCGCGCGAGGAAGGCAAGCCCATGGCGCTTTCGCTCGATGCTCCCAGAACCCTGCCGCGCGTGATGGGTGACCCGGAGCGCGTACGTCAGGTGATTGATAATTTGGTGGACAATGCCTATCACTACACCCCTGAGAATGGAACGATTAAAGTCGGCATTCATGCGGTGGACGGAACGGAAGTTCAAGTGGATGTTGAAGATGATGGGGTGGGCATCGCACCCGCGGATCAGGAACGCGTCTTTGAACGATTCTATCGCGGCGAGCATCCGCTGGTTTTGGCAACGCCGGGCACCGGTCTGGGATTGCCTATCGTGCGCCAGCTGGTGGAGATGCACAACGGGAAGATCTGGATGAAGAGCGAAGGGCTCCCGGGGAAGGGAAGCATCTTCTCATTCACTTTACGTGTTCAGAAGGATAAATGAGGGTCGAATGCCGAAAATTCTGATTGCTGAGGACGAACCTGATATCCGCGACCTGGTTGCGTTTACTTTGCGGTTTGCGGGTTATGAGGTCGTGGCCGCGAACAACGGGGAGGAAGCGGTACAGATGGCCTCGCAGGAACTCCCCGACTTAATCCTGATGGATGTCCGGATGCCGCGCATGACCGGCTATGATGCCTGCCGCGCTATGAAAGCCAATCCCGACCTGAAGGATATCCCGGTCGTTTTCCTTTCTGCCAAAGGGCAGGAGTCCGAGATCCAGACCGGTCTGGAGGCGGGCGCCGAGGAATACCTGCTCAAGCCGTTTGCGCCCGATCAATTGACGGATCGCGTTCGAGCGATCCTGTCGAAGTTTGGAAAGTGATTTGTTACCTCTGCCGGCCGCCTTCGGCACGCCCCGTTTTCTCTTTTGGAAGAGGGCGCCGGCTGGCAGGCGGCGGACCTAGACCATGAGCGCCATTCTGCTCGATCAAGACATAGTGCATTACGAAGCGTTGGGACGCGGTCGTCCCATCGTCTTTCTGCACGGCTGGATCGGCTCATGGCGTTACTGGGTTGCGTCGATGCAGGTGGCTTCCACCTCCTTTCGGGCGTATGCCCTGGACCTTTTTGGGTACGGCGATACCTCTCATAATGAAGGTCGGTATGCGATCGATCAACAGGCCGCCCTGGTCAGCCGCTTTCTGGATGAAATGGGCATCGGCAAGATCGCAATCGTTGGTCACGGCCTGGGCGCATTGGTCGCATTTTATTTCGCGGCGCAACAACCCGGCAGTGTGGATCGCATCATGGCGGTCAATTCTCCGCTTGACTTCAACTCGGTCAATGCCCGGCTGCGCACATCCACTGCGGTTGAATTGGTAGACTGGCTTGCGAGTCGGACGCCCGAAGCCGCCGCGGCGCTGTCGGATGCCGCCAAATCGGACCCGCGGGCGATCACGGCCTGCATGGGCAATTTTCAAGCGGATGGTCTATTTGCACAATTCCGCAGCACGGACGTGCCTTGTCTGCTCGTTTACGGCCAAAATGATCCTTCCATCGCGGTTCCGGTCTACAATGCGGCCTCCCTTTCGCTTCACATGCATCAGATCAATTTGGAAGGCTCGGGTCATTTTCCGATGATTGATGAAACGGCACGCTTCAATCGTCTGTTGATCGATTTTCTTGCCCTCGACTCGGGCCTCAGCCCGCGCGAATTGGAATTGAAGGAGGAGTGGAAGCGCCGGGTGCGGTGAGGTTGACATTCTGAAACTTTAGAGTATATTTGTTTTGTACAATTCATGAACGGGGAGCCTGCTGGCATTCGGCATTTGGGCGCGCAATCACAGGCTGAGAGGAGCGTAAGGCGCTCGACCCGCATTACCTGATCTGGTTAATACCAGCGGAGGGAGCCTCGCTTCAATTCAACCATCCTTCGCTGAGGATGGTTTTTGTTTTTGCCCCACCTGACCTTCCCCAACCTCCCGGAATGGCGGAACTTCCGGAGGTTGGGGGAGGCTCATCGAACGACGCCTATGTCTCGCATCATCATCTTTGCCAACGGCGAACTGCCCGATCGGGAAAAGGCCCGCGCCCTGATCCACGCGGGGGATTACATCATCTGCGCCGACGGCGGGGCCCGCCACGCGCTGGCGCTTGGGATCACGCCGCGCCTTTTGATCGGAGACATGGATTCGGTCACAAAAGATGAAGTCGGACAGCTGCGCCGGGCCCAGGTACCCATGGAGTTATATCCGCGCGATAAAGACGAGACGGATCTTGAATTGGCGCTGCGCGCGGCCCTCGCGCAGCGGCCAACCTCCATTTTGGTCGTCGCCGCGCTTGGGAATCGCCTGGATCAGACTCTCGGAAATATCTCCCTGCTGGCCGATGCCCGACTCGCGACGCTCGACTGCCGCCTGGATGATGGGCGGGAGGAGGTCTTTTTTTGCCGCGGCCGATCCAAGATCGAGGGAAGGCGCGGAGACATCGTTTCGCTGATCCCGTGGAACGGCGCAGTCAAAGGGATTCACACCGCTGGACTGCGATGGCCGCTCAACGGCGAGACCCTTTATTCCGATAAAACCCGCGGCATGAGCAATGAAATGTTGCAGGCTGCGGCCGAGGTCGATCTGGAAAGTGGATTGCTGCTTATCGTACATGCCCGCCGGTAGAAAGGAAACCATGAAACGCTTTTTGCTGATCGTGATCGTCTTGCTGCTCTCCACGGCCCTGATGGTCTCGTGCGCGCAAAAATCTTCAGCGCCCCAGACCCTGACTGTGATGACCCATGACTCGTTTGCCGTGAGCGACAGCGTGATCGGGGCCTTTGAACAGGCCAATGATCTAAAGGTCACTTTTGTCAAGGGCGGCGATGCGGGCGAGATGCTCAACAAAGCCATTCTCTCCAAAGATGCGCCGCTGGCGGACGTGCTGTATGGCGTGGATAACACACTGCTGTCTGCAGCCCTCAACGCAGATATTTACGAACCATATGCCGCGCCCGCGCTGAAAAATATTCCCGCCGAGTTTCAACTCGACCCAACGGACCGCGCCCTGCCAGTGGATCACGGTTATGTCTGCATCGTTTATGATAAGGCCTATTTCAGCACACATGATCTTCCCGCTCCGCAAAGCCTGGAAGATCTGATCAAACC
>DATJBI010000180.1:0-5205 GCA_035515435.1 Anaerolineales bacterium | reverse complement strand
AAGCCGAGGCGCGATTTGATCTCCTTGATCACGCGTTCGGCAATGGCTTTTTGACGATTGGTCAGCGGGGATTTCTTCCCGCCGATTTCGCTGATCCACTCCAGCGTTTTGACCACCGGCCAGGCGGTCACTTCAATAATGTTGACCCCGCCGACGGTCACCGCGATCGCTTCGGGTCGCAGGCGCTGTCCTTTGCAGGTGGGGCAGGGCTTATCGGACATGTATTCCGAGATGCGTTCGCGGATATATTCCGAGTTGGTCTCGCGGTAGCGCCGCTCGAGGTTGCCCACCACGCCCTCAAAGTCGCGCGCGAATGTGAATTCATGCCCTTTGGCGCTCTTATATTTTATCGGGATCTCCCTGCCGCGCGTGCCATAAAGAATGATATCCAGTTTTTCCTTGGATAATTCCTTGACCGGCCGGTCGAGATCCACCTCGAAGAAGCGCGCCGCCGCTTCCAGGGACTGCCAATAATACCCGCCCTCTTCTTTGGGACCGCTCCATTCCATCGCGACGATCGCGCCTTCGTTGAAAGAAACGTCCTGATCGGGGATCAATAAGGCGGGATCGATCTCCAGTTTGTTTCCCAGGCCCTGGCAGTCCGGACAGGCGCCGTGAGGTGTATTGAAAGAGAAGGTGCGCGGTTCGATCTCCGGCAGACTGATGCCGTGCACAGGGCACGAAAGGTTTTCGGAGAAGTGCAGGTCGGGAGCCGGCGCGGGGGAGGAGGCAGTCGCAGATCGCGCGGCCGATCCCGGGGTCCCGGCTTTCGATTCGCGATTTTCGAGGATGGATACCGTAAGATAGCCCTCGCCAAACTTCAAGGCCGTTTCGACCGAATCGGTCAACCGGGAGCGGGCGGCCTTTTTATCCTCCTCGCTGCCTTGGTGAATAATGACCAGCCGGTCCACAACGGCATCAATGTTATGCTGCTTATAGCGGTCGAGGTTGATTTCATCGTCGAGCGAATATACCGCTCCGTCCACGCGCGCCCGCACAAACCCGGATTTGCGAATCTCCTCGAACACCGCTTGATAGGTTCCTTTGCGCCCGCGCACGACCGGGGCGAGGATCAGAATCCGGCTCGACTCGGGCAGGGCCTCGATCGCGTCCACAATTTCCTGCGCGGATTGTTTGACGACCTCGCGGCCGCAAACGGGGCAGTGCGGAATCCCGGCGCGCGCATAAAGCAACCGGAGATAGTCATAGATTTCGGTGACGGTTCCCACGGTGGAGCGCGGATTGTGAGAAGTCCCTTTCTGGTCAATCGATACGGCAGGCGACAGCCCATCGATGTAATCCACATCGGGCTTGTTCATCTGCCCGAGGAATTGGCGCGCGTAGGCCGAAAGCGACTCCACATAGCGCCGCTGTCCTTCGGCAAAGATCGTGTCGAACGCCAGCGAGGATTTGCCCGATCCGGATAGGCCGGTGATGATCACCAGCCGGTCACGCGGGATTTCAACGGTAATATTCTTTAGATTGTGGACGCGCGCGCCCACGACGCGAATGACATTGGCGGACATAGGGAACCTTTGGAGAAGTGATTATAGCACATTTGTTTTATTTTCGAGCATTGCCAGTTGTCCGGCGAGCTCTTGGGCGGCCCTTTGAATTGCACAGGATTCGTCGGTTGGAATTAAATCCCGCCATGATATACTCCGTGCAACTTCCCAAATCCGGCGGGGTTATGTCTATCAAATTCCGCCGGTAAGGTTTATGCGTGCCGGAAATCGAGTTCAACGAAGAAGATATATTGATACGCGCTTCGCAAGGCGACCGCGAGGCCTTTGGCCTGCTTTACGAGCGATATATCGATCGCATCTTCAACTATGTTTATTACCGGACGGGGAATCTGCACGACGCGGAAGACCTGACCGCCCGCGTCTTCCAGCGTGCGATGAATCACATCCGGAGCTATACGGATCGCGGGGTGCCGTTCTCCGCCTGGTTATATCGCATCGCACACAACCTCGTGGCCAACTGGCATCGCGACCGCAATCGCAAACAGGAGATCCCGCTCGACGATCTGCCGATGGCATCCGCCAAAGCGGACCGCCCGGAATCCACCCTGGTGCGTTCGCAGGAGCAGGAGGCACTTCTGCGGCTCATCCGGCAATTGCCGGCGGAGCGGCAGACCCTGCTGATCTTGAAATTCGTGGAGAATCTCTCGAACGCGGAGATCGGCCGGATCATGGGACGCAGCGAAGGAGCCGTCAAGAGCCTTTATCACCGTACGCTTCTGTCTTTGCGTGACCAGATCGGCGATCAAAATATCAATCTCGAAGGAGAGTAAGTTATGTTGAGAATTGTAACCGATGGCGCCGCAGATATGCCGGCCGGCTGGGAAACGGAATTCGACATCCAAACCATTCCGATCAACATTCAATTTGGCGATAAAACCTTCATCCAATTTGTGGAAATGGGCTTCGACGATTTTTACCGGGAGGTGGCCGCGAACAAGAACTTTCCAAAAACCTCCCAACCCTCGCCTCATCAATTTGTTGAGTTCTACCGGAGGAATTTCCAGCCGGGAGATACAATCCTTTCCATCCATGTCACCAGCAAACTTTCCGGAACGTATGCCTCGGCCCTTGCCGCGGCCGGGGAATTAAAGGGTACGTTCAAGATCGTCCCGTTTGATTCGCTGGGCGGCTCCGCGGGCCTGGCATTCATGTGCCGCACGGCCCGCCAGATGGAACGCGCCGGAAAGAGCGTTGATGAAATCGTGCGCCACCTCGAATCAGTACGGGATCGGACCCAGCTGATCGTCACCATGGATACGCTGGAGTATGCCCGCCGCAGCGGGCGCGTGGGCACGCTCTCCTCCGCCCTGGCTTCCGTTTTGAATGTGAAACCGATCGCCCGCATGCAGGGCGGGGTGCTCGACATGGTCGACAAGGTCAGAACACGGAAGGCCGCCTTCGCCCGCGTGATCGAGCTGGGCAAGCAAGCGATGGGCGACAGTCCGGTTCACATCAATGTCGCCCACGCGCGCGACCTGGAAGCGGGCCGGACCTTGCTGGAGCAGGCCAAGAAAAATCTCAACGTCCACGATGCGGAACTCACCGATTTCTCCATTTCGCTCGTCGTTCAATTTGGGCCCGGAGCGCTGGCCCTGGTCCTGTATCCTGCCGGATGAATTTGCGAGCTGGAATGAGCAAAGGCGTGACAACTCCTCCCGAACAACAGTTGGATGAACTCGAAGTGCATCTGGCGGGGACCCTCAAGCGCATCGCGCCTCCGCGCGATTTTGTCCAACGCCTGCGCGGCACCATCCATTTTCCGCCGCGTGAGGAAATCGCCTCGCGCCTGCATGATTGGAACAGGCTGCTGCTCGTCTTCGGCAGCGTGGTTTCAGGGATGTTGATCATTATCACGATTGCCCGCGCCTTGTATCATTTGTTCGCAAGAAGGAATATGGGTTAGGAAGAGGATCGTGTGGAACGACCGATCGAGGCGCGGCAGGTGGCGCCGCGCTCAGCCCTGTTTTAATAATTCGTCACACAGTTTTTGGGCCTCCGCAATCAGATCGATATCGGGCGGCAATTTGAATTCCGCGTCCACGCGTAAAGTCAGATGCGCGGCGATCTGACGCAGCTCCTCGGAAAGCGCCGGATCTGCGGCGAGCAGATTAAGTAGATCGTAGGCGCTCGGCGTGTGGACGATCCTGGCGCGCCGTGCAAAATATTCGTGTGCCGCGATCCCCGCCGCGCGCCGCGCGCAGACCCGGGTCTGCCCCTCGTTGCCGCGGGCGCGGGCTTGTGCGGCGTGTGCAAATTCCGCACGGATCTGCTCTTGAGGATTCACATTTTCCATTATACCTTCGGCGGTATAATGGCGGGAATTTTGGAGGCAGAAATGAAAAACAGGTTATTTCAAGTCCTGGCCGCGGCGGTCCTCCTGGGCCTGCTGCAGCTGTCCTGCGTCAGTTATACCAACTTGATCTCTTCCCAGTCTCCAGCGCCCAGCGCCTCGTCCAGCGCGGTCACCAGCGCGGTCACGCAGGCCCCGCAGACTCCGACCCAAGCACCCACCGGTGTGGCGATCCAGGCCCCGTTGGTTACGGCCAATGAGCCTTTCCGGATCACCGGTTCCTTCAAATGGACCCAGGAACTTCAAGGCACACTCACGGATAACATTCTTTTTTCGGAACGCCAGGTGGTTCTCACCGATCTGCACGGATTCGTGATGCGTGATAAACAGTGGGAATTGCCGGTTGATTCCCAGGTGCTGGGATACGTGCAATACGATCCTGCGAGCGGGAGCGGCACCTACGAACTTTCCCTCCCTGAAATTCCGCAGGGCACGTTCAATAATGTCGGTAACAAGAATCCAGCGGATACCGGTGTGCAGATTTTTGCCGTGGATTATGAACCGAATGTTTATGGGAGCCCGTTTGAAGCGGGAGATGACCGCTTGCGCGGCTGGCCGGGCGATGGCTCTTCCCTCAAAGAGGATCCCAATCGCGATGACGAAATTACCGGGGGCAAGATCGTGGTTTGGGCGCCCGATGCTCAGCAGTATTTTCCGACCGGCTTTGGGGCGGACAACAAATTGTTTACCTCGGACGATCCGGTCGCGCCCCTGCCCGCCGGATATTCCGTCGTGAATCTGGATACCGATCCGTTCACGTTTTCCCAGTCGTCGCAACAGGATGTTCCGTTAATTGAAGCCCAGGAGGCCAAGCCTCATGATTTTTCCAGTGAGACCTACACCCAGGCCTTTGATGATCTGGTCACTTTCTTGAAGACGGATTACGCCTTCAACGGCCTCCCGGGAAAACAGCCGAATTGGGATCAGTTGGTCGCCAGCATCCGTCCGCGCGTCCAGCTCGCGGAACAAAATCATGACAGTTTTGCATATTACCAGGCCCTGCGCGATTTTACCTATGGCTTCAAAGACGGCCACAGCGGCCTGGACGGCGGGGATCTGTTCACCAAGGACTTTCAGGCCAACTACATTGCGAGTTTGGGTTTTACGGTCCGGGTCTTGGATGATAACAGCGTCATGGTCGACTCGGTGCTCCCCGGCGGGCCAGCCGAGGCGGCTGGTATGGAGCCGGGAGCCATCGTCACGCAAGTCAACGGCAAGCCGGTCATGGATGTCATCCGAGCTGAGCCCATGTTCTTGGGATTGCAATCCTCGGATTTTGCCATCCTTTATTATCAGGCGATCATGCTGACGCGCGCCAAGCCCAATGGG
>DATJBI010000179.1:0-4726 GCA_035515435.1 Anaerolineales bacterium | reverse complement strand
GCCATTGTGACCTATCCCGAATT
Organism: Anaerolineales bacterium; assembly: GCA_035515435.1. Lineage (GTDB taxonomy): Bacteria > Chloroflexota > Anaerolineae > Anaerolineales > Villigracilaceae > Fen-1038. Next base: position 4,703 of record DATJBI010000179.1, on the reverse strand, counting down.
TGAATCCGAAGTGCGCGGCGCCCTCCAGGCGGGTGATTCGATCCGCGCCGTGATCTTGACCAACCAGCTGGAGCCGCAGGCTGACCCTGACTTTGATTCCCTGCCCGGCCCGAAACGGGCGCCCGAGGATATTGTCCTGCTTCAACACTCCTCGGGCACGACCGGGCTGCAAAAAGGCGTGGCCCTGTCGCACCGGGCGGTCTTCAATCAATTGGAGGCCTACGGCCGCACGCTGAATTTAAACGAGCAGGATGTGATCGTTTCCTGGCTCCCGCTCTATCATGACATGGGCCTGATCGCAGGCTTTCTTCTGCCGATCCTGGCAGGCCTGCCGCTGGTCCTGAGTTCGCCCTTTGACTGGGTGCGCGCGCCCTACAGGCTGATGCAATCGGTTTCGCACTACCAGGGCACGCTCTCGTGGCTCCCGAATTTTGCCTTCAATTTCTGCACGCAGAAGATCCGCGACCGAAACCTGGAAGGCGTGGATTTGTCTTCCTGGCGCGCCGTCATCAATTGCTCGGAACCCGTCCGTTTTGAAAGCCACCAGGGTTTCTATGAACGTTTCAAAGCCTATGGACTGAAAGCGGAGGCGCTGCAGTGTTCGTACGCGATGGCCGAAAACGTGTTCGGTGTGACGCAGTCCGACCTGGGGCAGCCGCCCAAAGTCGAGGAGATCGACCGGGAAACGTTCATGCTCGAGCGCGCGGCGCGTCCGGCGCCGGCGGGTCATCCGGCGATGAAGATGATGTCGTGCGGCAGGCCGTTATCGAATACGCGCCTCCGCATCCTGGATGAACATGGGCAGGATGTGCCCGAACGCAGGATCGGCGAGGTGGCCCTGCAAAGCGATTGCATGTTGAGCGGCTATTTCAACCGTCCCGAGGCGACGGAGAAGGCATTCCTGGACGGGTGGTATTTGACCGGCGATTACGGCTATCTCTCGGACGGGGAACTGTTTGTCTCCGGCCGCAAGAAGGACATGATCATCGTCGGCGGAAAGAACGTGTATCCGCAGGACCTGGAATCTTTAACTTATGAAGTGCCCGGGGTGCATGCGGGGCGCTCTGTGGCATTTGGTCTCCTCAACGAGGAAGCCGGCACGGAAGAGGTCGTCATCATTGCGGAAGTGGACCCAGGCGACGCCCTCCAGCAGGAAAGGATCGCCGACGCGATCCGTCAGCACGTGACCCGGAATTCGGCGATCGCGCTGCGAACCGTGAAGGTCGTCGGACCGAAATGGATCTTGAAGACCTCCAGCGGAAAGACCGCCCGTTCGGCCAACAAAGAAAAGTTCCTCGAGGAATTGCAAAGGGCGGAGTAAAGCGCGGCGCGGCGAAATGACCATCCCCTGCCTGGGGAGATTGCGGGGCGACGCGGGGGCATCATTCGAGGCACGTGCGAGTGAGCGATGCGCCCGTGCCCACGGCACAACCTGCCGAACTGTTTTGTTCCAGCAGAAGATCATCATACAGCTTCGACATCGTGACCAGGCCGAATCCCTGATCGGCAAGGTAGGGGATCACCTTGGCGGAGATGGACGCATCCAGTCTGCCTTTGTTCGGATCCTCATAGGTGTGCATCTGGGCGATGTCCCCGTTCTGGGTTTGGGCGGCGGCCCGCAGACCGTCGTCGACGGTCTGCCCCTCGTAGCCGATGGAGTACATGGTCAGCACCAGGTCGCGTGCATCGCACAGCAGTTGAAAAGACGGGCTCATATCATCATAGGGCGGCTTCGCAAACCGGACCGGCGGTTCGAAACCCAGTACCTGGTGCAGCATGTCTGACCATTGATCGAAGTCGGCGATCAGGCTTTTCGAGGACATGGTCACTGGATCGTAATGATGCATGGTGTGGTATCCGATTTCATGTCCCCGGCCGATCAGCCGCCGCCAGACACCCGGGTCCTTGACCTCGTTGATCTGCAAGGCATCGCCGACGGCAAAGAATGTGAAATGAAAATCGGGATAGGGCGCGACCATTTCATTCAATTGCTCGAGCACTTCGGGATGCCAGCAATCGTCGAAGGTCAGCGCGATGTAACGGTGGTCCCGGCTGCCGTGATAAACAATGGGAGGGGGGCTGGGCGGGGCGCCCTGATCGTTGAATCCGCCCAAGGCGGCAGAAAATAATACGGCGCCGCCCAGCTTCAAAAAGTCGCGGCGGGACAGGGTAGACATGGGCGCGATTTAACCACAAGAAGATGAGAAGCGCCAGAGAATCATTTTTGGAGCCTCACTCTCAGATCCACTGCGATCGCGCCTTTGGACAAAACCCGCAGGGGATTGATCTCGATCTCCTGGATCGCCTGCTGGTCGTGTGCCAGCCATGAGAGTCTGATCAGCACGTCCTCGACCGCCAACTTATTGGCCGCCGGGATGTTCCGAAAGCCGTCGAGTTTTTTACCGGCCCAGGTCCTGCGCATCATCTCTTGGGCCTCGCGCGGACTGAGCGGACCCAGAGCGAAAGCCACATCTCGAAGGCCTTCCGCTTCGATCCCGCCGCTCCCGAACATGGCCAGGGGCCCAAATGTCGGGTCACGCACCACGCCGACGATGACCTCCTGTCCGCCTTCGATCTGTCTTTGGATGTACACGCCCTCAATGTGTGCGGTGGGCCGCGCGTTCTTTGCACGCTCCATCAGGAGCGTATAGCCATTGACCGCCTCTGCTTCTGACTTGATGTTCAACAAAACGCCGCCGATCTCCGACTTATGTAAAATGTCGGGCGAGGCGATCTTCATCGCCACCGGGAAGCCGAGCTCCCTGGCAAGGGAGGCGGCCTCGCCTGCAGTGCCGGCCAGTCTGACGGGAGCCGTCGGAATGCCGTACGACGCAGCCAGCTCATCTGCGTCCGCCGATAATGGAATCGGATCGGGCTTGAAAGGTCGTTGCCCTGGCATGTCTGGATGAAGGGCCCTTTCAAGGAACTGCGCGCGGCGCGCGAGCACTCCCAGGGCTGAGGCGGCCCTTTCGGGGAATGGATAGGTCACGACATTCGCCCGATTGAATCTTTCAAACGCGTTTGCGGTCAGCTCCGAGCCGAGCAGGGCGACCACGATCGGTTTCCCGGATGATCGAATGATGGGAATGATGGCCTCGGCCACCGACTCTGTCGTGAACATCGGCGGGGGCGGCAGGACCACCATGACCGAGCCAACATCGGGATCGCCGAGCAGTAATTTCAGGCAATCGGAATAATTCCGGGGCGAGGCGGAAGCCAGCATATCGACCGGATTGTGAATCCCGGCCGCCGGTGGAAGCAGCGCTGCCAGGGCCTGCTCAGTGGCTGCACTTAGTTTTGCGAGTTGCAGGCCGTTGATCTCCAGGGCGTCCGCGGCCATGACACCCGGACCACCTGCATCGGTCAGCACCGCGACGTTCTTTCCGAGCGGGAGCGGACAATGCTCCAGGGTGCGCGCCCAATCAAACATCTGCTCGGCCGTTTCGGCGCGCAAGATTCCTGCTTTCTCAAAGGCCGCGTCGAAGGCAATGTCCGAGGCGGCCAAGGCTCCGGTGTGGGAGGCCGCGGCTCTCTGTCCTGATTCGAAGCGTCCAGCTTTCAACGCAATCACCGGCTTGCGCGTAGTCACGGCGTGGGCCGTCTCAACGAATCGGATCCCATCCGAAATGCTTTCCAGGTAGAGGACAATCACGCGCGCTTGTTCGCTGTCGGCCAGAAGCGGAAGCACGTCCGTCTCGTTGACATCGGCCTGATTGCCCAGGCTGATGATTTGTGAGAAGCCAAACCCCTGACGACGCGACCAATCCACGACAGCCGCCGCGAAGGCGCCCGAATGGGACGCAAAAGCGATGCCGCCTTGCGCGGGCATGGGGGGCTGTAAAAAGGTGGTGTCGAGCGGCAGATGGGTATCCAGGATGCCGATGCAATTTGGTCCCAGCAGGCGCACATTGTTTTGGCGCGCGATTTGCAGGCATTGTTCTTCGAGCGCGGCGCCTTCCGCCCCGGCCTCCCGGAAACCCGCCGAGACGATGATGACCGCATGGATGCCGCGCTGGGCGCAGGCTCGGATCGCCTCGGGCGTGCCCGTGTTGGGGACGACCAGTACCGCGAGATCAAGGGGACCCGGGGTCTGGGCCAGATCGGTGTACAGCGCTCGCCCGAACAGTTCTCCCTGCCTTTGGCTGACGAAACAGATCGCGCCCGGATAGCCGCTGTTGATCAGGTTCCGTGCAACGCCGTAACCGAGTTTTTCCGCCGAGGTCGATGCGCCTACGATGACTATGCCGCGCGGGCTGAAGAATGGAATGAGGGCCGAATCCATCGCGTCAATTTTACCCCCTCGGTCAGTCGGCGTGCCTCGCTTGGGCGTGCGGCGCGCAATAAAGACGGATGCCGCATCGGCATCCGTCTTAAATCTATTTTCCCAATCTTGCTCTTTCCTCCTCGACCACGGCCTCCTCCAGCTTTTTGAACAGCGGGCCCGGCTGATTCAGCCTTGTGTCCCCTTTTAGCTCACTGGGCCTCCAGCCCGCTCCTTCAACCGGCTTATATCGTAGGACCGTATGCTCACCCAGTGCGTCTTTCACAGTCTCGGTGTATTGCTCGCCGAAGAGCGGGGTCTGGTAGCCGAAGAACTCATGCAGTCGCTGCGAGGTGAATGGCAGGAAGGGTGCAAACAGCACCTTGAGCGAGTCGATGGCTTTGAGCGCAGTGTAAATCGTCCTGGCTGCGCCATCCTGATC
>DATJBI010000178.1:0-18460 GCA_035515435.1 Anaerolineales bacterium | reverse complement strand
CCCCCTGGGGGCCGAACCACTGAACCTCGGCCGCGGAATAGAATTGTTCCCTGCTGAGAACGGGATGGCCGCGGCGAAAAGCGATCATGCCGCAGGTGAAGCGAAAGATCTCCTCGTGCTTTTGAAGAAAGCTCCAGTCATACCAGCTGGTTTCATTGTCCTGGCAGTAGGCGTTGTTGTTGCCGCGCTGTGTGCGGCGAAACTCATCCCCGCCGAGCAGCATCGGCACCCCGCGCGAGATCAAGAGGGTCAGCAGGAAGTTCTTGATCTGGATCTTCCGCACCGCCTCGACTTGCGCGTCCGCTGCCGGGCCTTCCATGCCGTAGTTCTCACTGAAGTTGGCGTCGGTCCCGTCCAGGTTATTTTCCCCGTTCGCCCCATTGTGCTTGTCGCGGTAGCTCACCAGGTCGTTCAGCGTGAAGCCGTCGTGGCAGGTGATGAAGTTGATGCTGCCCTCCGGGCCCTTGCCGGAGCGGGTGTAGAGGTCGGCGCTGCCGCAGATGCGGCTGGCGAACAAGCCCAGCATTCCCTCATCGCCGCGCCAGAACCGCCGGACATCATCGCGGTAACGGCCGTTCCACTCTGCCCAGCGCCGTTCTGAAAAACTGCCGACTTCGTATGCGCCGGCGGCATCCCACGCTTCGGCAATGATCTTGACATCTCTCAGGATCGGGTCCTCGGCGATCGCTTCGAGCAGGGGGGCATTGGCCAGCAGCCGGCCGCTCTCATCGCGGCCGAGAACCGACGCCAGGTCGAACCGGAAACCATCCACGTGCATCTCCACCGTCCAATAGCGCAGCGCATGCAGGATGAAGTCCCGCACCACCGGATGATTGGCGTTGACCGTATTGCCCGTGCCGGTGAAGTCCCGATAATGACGTTGGTCGTCTGCCAGCGTGTAGAAAATCGCGTTATCCATGCCCCGGAAACAAAGGGTCGCACCCAATTCGTCTCCCTCCGCCGTATGATTGAACACCACATCCAGGATCAGCTCGATCCCGGCATCATGGAAGGCATGCACCATTTCCTTGAACTCCAGCTTTTGTTGGCCGAGATCTCCGGAACTGCTGTAGGAAGCTTTGGGTGCACAGAAAACCACGGGATCGTATCCCCAGTAATTCCTGAGCCCCTCCCCCGTCTGCGGATCGGTGCGCGCGGCAGATGACCCGTTGAACTCCTGTACGGGCATCAATTCCACGGCGGTCACTCCCAGGGTCTTAAGATAGGGGATCTTTTCGATCAGACCGCGATAGGTCCCTGGATGGTCCACGCCTGAATTGGGATGAACGGTGAAGCCGCGGACATGCGTTTCGTAAATGACGGTGCTCGACCACGGATGGCGCAGCGGCTGGTCTCCGGCCCACCGGAAGTGCTCCCCGATAAACACGCATTTGGGCATGGATCTGGAATTGTCCAGCTGCGCGGGGGACAGATCCGGCTCTCCCGCCAGCGGGTCGTATCCGCGTGCGGCTCCAAAATCCCATGGCGGGCGCTGCGTGATCGCGGCCGCGAAAGGGTCCAGGAGCAGCCTGTTGAAATTGAAGCGGTGTCCCTGCTTGGGTTCGTAGGGGCCGTCGACCCGGTAGGCATAGAGCTGACCGGGGCCGATCCCTTCCACCCAAACGTGCCATACGTCGCCGGTGCGGTTGCGCCGCGGATCCAACTCGATGATCCGGGAGGGCCCGGCATCCTCGGGACGGTCAAATAATTCCAGCCGAACCCGGCTGGCATGCCGGCTGAAAACCGCGAAGTTTACGCCTCGTCCCTTTTCCTGCGCGCCCCAGGGCAGGGGAGAGCCCGCCCGAATATCGGAGGGATCGGAGACCGCCGAGAGGTATGCCCGCAGCTCGCGCGGGGACCTTTGCGTCATCGCTGCCACAGGATCTGCGCCGCTTCCAACGGGACCGAAACCCCGGAGCGCTGCGGAATCACCCGCGCCGTGTAGTCGGAGGCGGGGCGCGCATCCGGCACCTGAGCGCTGTACACAAAGCCGTTCCCTCCGCTCAATTGCCGGCCGCGCTTCATCGCATGCCGTTCCCGCTCTCCGCCGTTCGTCCCCTCTGCGTAAAGTTCAACCTCGAGGCCCTCCGGGTCCAGGCTGCCGAGATAGACATCCGCTTCGAAGGCGTGCCTGCCATCCTGGCTGACGATCCTCACTTCACCGAAGTGCAGCGTGGACCAGTTCTGTTCGAGGGCGCGCTGCCAGTCGGCCACCTGCGCGCCCAGCGCGCCATGATCAAGCGCGCGCTCCCGGTAGGCCTTCGCCGCCGGGAGGTAATGCCCTTCCGTGTACTCCTGCACGGCGCGGCCGGCAGAATACTGCGCCGTCAGGCGCGCCATGCTCGCGCGCATGCGCGCCACCCAGGCCGTGGGGATGCCCTGGCTGTTGCGATCGTAGAACTCCGGGATCACCTCCCGCTCGAGCAGATCGTAGAGCGCCTCCGCTTCCGCAGCATCCCAGGCGGGATCATCGCCATGCTCCTGCCCGTCGCCCAAAGCCCACCCCACTTCAGGGGTATAAGCCTCCGCCCACCAGCCATCCAGCTCCGAGAGATTGATCCCGCCATTGACGAGCACTTTCATTCCACTGGTTCCACAGGCCTCCCAGGGCCGGCGCGGCGTGTTGATCCACACATCCACTCCCTGCACGAGGTGCTCGGTCAAAAGCATATCGTAGTCGCTCAGGAAGATCACGTGGGGACGCACTTCGGAACGCCGGATAAAATGGATCCATTCCTGGATCAGGGCCTGCCCCGCCTGGTCCGCCGGATGGGCCTTGCCGGCGATCATAAGCTGCACCGGCCGGGCGGGATCGGTCAACAAACGAAGCAGCCTCTCCGGATCGTGCAGCAAGAGGTTCGGCCTCTTGTAGGGAGCAAAGCGGCGGGCAAAGCCCAGTGTCAGTATGTTTGGATCGAACAGATGCTTCGCTTCCTCCACCATCCCGGCCGAGACGCCCGAGGCGGCCAGCTGCTGCGAAAGGCGCTCGCGCGCGTATTCGATGAGGGACCTGCTGGCCGCGGTGCGAAACTGCCAGAGCCTTGCATCAGAGACGCGGCGGATATCCTGATCCGAAGCTGGCCTGGTTCCCAGCCAGGGGTCCTTGCCGCAGGCCTCCGTCCAAAGATCATCTGCCTGCCCCGAGTCCCAACTCGGCACATGGACTCCGTTGGTCACATATCCGACCGGCACTTCCTCCTGCGGCCAGCGCGGAAAGAGCGGCCCAAACAGGTTGCGGCTGACCTTCCCGTGCAGCCGGCTCACGCCGTTGATCGCTCCGCTTCCCCGGATGGCAAGATAAGCCATGTTGAATCTTTCGGATTGGTCAGCCCCATTCTGCCGGCCCAGCGCCAGCAGATCGCGCAGGCCGATCCCGAGCTTTTGCTCCGCGTAGCCTCCCAGGTATTGCTCGATCAGAGAGGGATCGAAGCGGTCAAAACCCGCATCGACGGCCGTGTGGGTCGTGAAGAGGTTTCCGGCGCGCGTGACAGCCAGCGCCGTTTCAAACGGCTGTGTCGACTCTTCCATGAAATTCCGGGCGCGTTCCAACACGGCAAACGCCGCATGCCCTTCATTCAGGTGACAGACCTCCGGCCGGTGGCCGAGTGCCCGCAGCAGCCGCCAGCCCCCGATCCCGAGCAGCAGTTCCTGCTTGAGGCGTAGCTCCGGTCCGCCGCCGTACAACTCGCTCGTGATGCCCCGGTGCACGGGATAATTTGCCGCGTCGTTGCTGTCGAGCAGGTAGAGCTTTGCCCTGCCGACCTGAACCTGCCAGGCCCGCAGCCAGACCGAGTAACCGGGCAGCGCGATCTCCAGCCGCAGCCACTCGCCATTCGGCTCGCGCAGCGGCGTGATCGGAAGTTGGCCGGGATCGTTATAGGGGAAGAGGGCTTGTTGTGCGCCATCCCTGTCGATCACCTGCCGGAAGTAGCCCTGCTGATAAAGAAGTCCCACACCGATCACCGGCACACCCAGATCGCTGGCAGATTTGAGTTGATCGCCGGCCACGTTGCCCAGTCCACCCGAGTAGATGGGGAGCGCTTCGCTCAACATGAATTCCATGCTGAAGTAGGCCACACAGGATAGCTGGGCCTCCGCATGCTTGTGCTGAAACCAGGCAGGGGCCTGCATCTCCTGGTGCCTGGCATGGGCAAGTTCATCGACGCGTTTGCGAAAGATGGGGTCGGCGGACACGCGCTTGATCTGGCTTCGTGAGACCGTCTGCAGCACGACCCAGGGGTTGTGGGTAAGTTCCCACAGGGCGGGATCCAGCTGCTGCCACACTTCATCGGCAGCATGGTTCCACGACCAGCGCAGATCGAGCGCGAGTTCGACCAGGTTATCGAATCCCTCAAAGCCGCGCAACTCGTATGCAAGAACGGGTTTGGTCATTTCTGATTCCTTTTCTAAGCACCTCTGAACAAACCTGGCAACTTTTCCCGGATGGAAGCCCGCTCGGGCTTGCCCGCGCCCTTTTCAACAAGGGGAGCAGCGGATCGGCCCATGCGTCCCTGCCCGACCTTCGCCTTCGTCTCTTTCACCCCCGGCCGTCTCCTGGACGCATGTTCTTCAGCCTCCCATGCCGGCTTCTAGGCTTGCGAATTCAACTGCTGACTGACGATGGTCTGTGCCTCCTCCTGGATCCGGCGCAGGTGATCCGCACCCTGGAAGCTTTCCGCATAGATCTTGTAGATATTCTCGGTGCCGGACGGGCGGGCCGCGAACCATCCGCTTTCTGCCACCACCTTCAGCCCTCCAATTGCCGCGCCGTTCCCCGGGGCGTCGGTCAGGATGGCCTGGATCTTTTCGCCCGCCAGATCCTTGATCTTGACCCTCTCCGCGCTGAGTTTGGCCAGGACCGCCTTTTGCTCCGGAGTGGCCGGTGCATCGATCCGCTCGTAGACCGGCTCACCGAACTCGCCCGTCAGGCGGGTATAGAGTTCGCCCGGATCGCGTTCCATGCGGGAGGTGATCTCTGCCGCAAGCAAAGCCGCGATCATCCCGTCCTTGTCGGTGGTCCAAACGCTGCCATCCCGTCGGACGAAAGATGCGCCGGCGCTCTCTTCGCCGCCAAAGCCCAGCGAGCCATCGCGCAGGCCGTCCACGAACCACTTGAAACCAACGGGCACTTCGTGAAGCCTGCGGCCGAGCCTGGCCGCGACCCGATCGATCATCGCGCTGCTCACCAGCGTTTTGCCAACGGCCGCCCCGGCAGGCCACTCCGGCCGGTGCTGGAACAGGTAATCGATGGCCACGGAAAGATAGTGATTTGGCGGAAGCAATCCCGCACTGCGGGTCACGATCCCGTGCCGGTCGTGGTCGGTATCGCAGGCGAAGGCGATCTCGAATCGATCCTTCAAGCCGATCAGGCGCTCCATGGCATACGGGGAGGACGGATCCATGCGGATCTGGCCGTCCCAATCCACCGTCATGAAGCGGAAGGTGGGATCAACGGACCGGTTGACGAGTGTCAGGTTCAACTTATAGCGCTCGGCGATCGGCTCCCAGTAGTGGACACCGGCGCCGCCGAGCGGATCAACTCCCAGGTTGATCTGCGCGGCGCGGATCGCATCCATATCCAGCACCTGGCCCAGTTCACCCACGTAGGCCTTGAGATAATCGTAGCGATGGGTGGTGGAGGCGCTCAGCGCTTTTTGCAAAGCGATCCGCTTCACGCCCTGCAACCCGTTCTCCAGGAACTGGTTGGCCCGTGCTTCGATCCAACTTGTGATGCTGCCTTCTGCCGGGCCGCCGTTGGGCGGGTTGTATTTAAAGCCGCCGTCGTGCGGCGGATTGTGCGAAGGCGTGATCACGATCCCATCCGCCAGGCCGGTCCGGCGGGCGCGGTTATACATGAGGATCGCGAGGGAGATGGCAGGGGTCGGGGTGTATTCATCACCTTCCGCGAGCATCACCTCCACGCCGTTGGCCGCCAGCACCTCCAGCGCGCTGGCCAGCGCCGGAACCGAAAGCGCGTGCGTGTCCAATCCAAGGAAGAGCGGCCCATCGATCCCCTGCTGTTTTCGGTAGAGGCAGATGGCCTGGCTGATCGCGAGGATGTGCCATTCGTTGAAGGAATTTTCGAGGGCGGAACCGCGATGTCCGGACGTGCCGAAGGAAACCCGCTGCTCGGCCGCCGCGGGATCCGGGGTTTTTGTATAATAGGCAGTGACCAGTTCGGGCACATTGACCAGCGAGCTTGGATCGACTGGCTTTCCTGCAAGAGGGCTGATTTGCATCGTTTTCTTCTATTTAATCATGTTTTTATTCATCGGAGGCCAGACTAATCTTCTACTAAACTTGGCCCGTGCCCGTTCGCTTCCGCCTGCCAGTCGGGGGCTGGCGCGCGCAATCGGACCCGATCTAAAACCCGGACCGGACCTCGGCTTCTCCATCTTGAACACCGGATAACCGAAGGGCTGCGCAACTTCATTTTTGGATGCCCCGCCTGCGAGGGGTTAACAGCGATCTGATCTGACGCCCACCGGCCAGGCAGGACCGCAGGCCTCCGGATGCGAATGACCGATCTCCTCTGGGTCCGCCTCATTTCCAGCGTGTTTCCGCAGCCGGGGGACGGGGCGGGGAGCAATTTGGATTATAATCACAGGCACATGTATGCAGCATGCAAGAAGTGACAGGGCAGATGGATGATCCCTAAATTGACCTTCCCGATCAATAAATTGCAGTTGGATGTGCTCTACCAGGACAAGCCTGAGCTGGAAAGAATTAAAGCACGGTCGCTGAGCAAGGCGGCTTTATCCAAAGTAAGCGCGGTCTATCACGATCTTTACTTTCCCGCCCCGCCACAGGATCGGCCCTATATTTTCTCCTCGATGGTCTTGTCGCTGGACGGCAAGATGGCCTTCCCGGATAACCCTCAGGGGCCGGTGGTCGCTTCTGCCAACTCCATCGATGCGGATGGCGGCCTGGCCGATTTCTGGGTATTGAATGTTCTACGGGCCCATGCCGATGCCATCGTGGTGGGCGCCAAGACGCTGGTCTCTGAACCGGATCTGGTTCTGGCCTGCCTGGATGCTGACCTGGCGCTGGAGCGGAAGGAGAGGCTGGGCAAGGAGGATCCCCATCCCATATCGATCATCGTTTCCCTGGATGGCAAAGATGTTCCGAAGACCCACTCGATATTCTCGGTCCCTGAAATTCGAACGATCATTGCGACCTCGCATCAGGGCGGACTTTTCCTGAAGAAACAGTCGGAGGGGGAGGAGATCGTGCTGCTCGGCCCCTATTCCAGCCGTGCGGAAGTGGATGCGCAGCGGATCTCCCGGCAAATGCAGAACGAACGTGCAGCTCACCGGAAGATCGTTCTGATGACCGGAGAGGACGAACCCGATGCCCGGCTGCTGCTGTTTGTGTTGAGGAAAATTGGCATTAGTCATTTGTTGGTCGAGTCTCCGACCTACATGTGGCTCTTGATGAATCAGCGGATGCTGGACGAATTCTTTGTGGATTATTCCACATTATTCATTGGCGGTACGATCACACCCGGATATGGAAACGGGTTTTCCTACCTGGACCATCCCCATTCGCAATTTCTGGTGATTGCCCTGCACCGGAATGGTTTTCTCTTCACCCGTCAAAAACTTGTGTATGGACTTGCCGCACCCCGATAACGGCCAGGCGTCCAGGAGGTACCTCATGGAAAAAGTCAATCTGATTGTCGATCATGCCACCCTCGTGACCATGGACCCGGACGGCAGGGTGCTGCAAGATTACGCGATCGTTGTGAAGGGCAGCCTGATCGCCGCCCTGGAACCATCGGCCTCGGTCCTGAAGAAATATGAAAGTCCCAAGGTGATCGATGGCCGGGACCAATACGTTTTTCCCGGCTTTATCAACACCCACACTCATCTTTTCCAAAACGGTCTCAAGGGGCTGGGCCGCGACAAGTTGTTGTTTGACTGGCTGGATAGTTCGGTCCGCAAAGCCCTGCACGAGATCCGCTACCCGGATGTCTACAATGCCGCGGCTGTCGGCTGCATCGAGAACATGCGCAGCGGCGTGACCACTGTCATGGATTACATGTATGCCCATGGCAGCCAGCTGGGGTTGGACGATGCGGTCGTCCAGGCCTTTGACGAGACCGGGATGCGCGGCATCTTGGGACGGACGCACACCAAGACCGACAACCTGGCCGCGGACAGCCAATGTGCGATCAATGAGACAGAGGACATGTTCTTCAAGGATATCGAACGGCTGCGGGGGAAGCTGGGGGGCCACGAAAGGATTACCCTGGCCCTCGCCCCGGGCATCATCTGGGATATGAGCGAGGAGGGCTACCGCAAGCTCCGCCAATATGCGGATCGCTATGGCCTGCGCATCACGATGCATTTGGACGAGACGGAACATGATGACGTGTACGCAAAGGAACACTATGGCATCAACAGCGTGGAACTGCTGGACCGCAACGGGGTGCTGGGGGAGGATTTCATCGGCGTCCACCTGGTCCACCTGGATGAGAAAAGCCTGGACATCCTGCAGAAACGGCGAATAAAGTGTTCGCATAATCCGGTCTCCAATATGATCCTTGCCTCCGGCGTGGCCCCGATCCCCGAATTAAAAAAGAGGGGCCTGGATGTCGGGCTTGGCACCGATGGAGCGGCCAGCAACGATACCCAGAACATGCTGGAGGTCATCAAGACGACCGCCATTCTGCACAAATGCGTCCATCGTGACGCGACCCTCTTCCCGGCCATGGAAGTGCTGAAAATGGCAACGATCGACGGGGCCAGGGTCGTTGGACGCGAAAAGGAGATCGGCTCGCTGGAGGTCGGGAAGAAAGCTGATTTCTTCCTGTTCAACCCCAGGAATGTCGCCTGCGTTCCGGTCGCGGATCCGATCGCCTGCCTCGTGTATTCTGCCAATCCGGTCGCTATTGACACCGTGGTCATCCACGGCAGGGTCGTCCTGGAAAAAGGGGAGATCCTGTCCATCGATGAAAAGGCTGCGATCTATAACCTCCAGGAATCCGCCTATCGGCTGCGTGAGCGAGTGGGCCTGGGAAGCACGTTCAACGGCAGGAAGCTCCTTGTCCTGCCCTTCCACGACCCGCTGCAAGCGGACGGACGCCGTAACTAGACCTGATTCCGATGCTCATGCAAGAATTACCCGCAATCGAAGCGCGCTGTCCGATCTTTAGCAAGGGCGAATATGCCTACCACCTGCTGAAAGAGAAGATCGCCAACGGCTACCTGGAGCGCAACAAGATCTATACCATTGTGGAGATGGCCGAAAGTCTGGGCATCAGCCGCACACCCGTGGGTGAAGCCGTTAAGATACTGGCCTCCCAAAACTATATCATCCTGAATCAAGGGGTCGGCTTCAAGGTCAGGGAGCTGAGCAGGGATGACATTCGCGAGAACCTGATGATCTCCGGAGCGCTCGAAGTGGTTGAATTAAAAAAGATCATCCACGACGGGACCAAAACGGTTGAAGAACTGGAGCGGGCGGTTGAGAAAAGCTGGAACGCGATCGAAGATCAGACGCCCGAGCTGTACACCCGATCCTCCGCGGAATTTCACAAGGCTTTTTATGCCCTGGCGGCCCTGCCCCGGCTGACCGAGATTCTTTATGAGAATGTATTTGTGCATGAGATCTGGTACCGGGAGGCGGTGAACTCCCTCCCTGAGGGGATCAAGAGTTTGATCGTGGACCATGAAAACATCATCAACGTCATCCGGCACGCGGATCTCGATCGCGTTGAGGCGGTGATCAATCGGCATGTCGAAAACTGCGAGGAAGTCTTGCTCAAGGTCATCCAGGTCTAGCGGAGAAAAAGTGTGAAACGCTTTCAGGACAAGCTGGCAATCATCACCGGGGCAGGCCGCGGCCTGGGGGCCCAGTTTGCTCAAGACCTGGCCCGCGAGGGCGCCCGGGTCGCGATCTGGGATCGCCAGGCGGACAACCTGGAAAAGGTCGCCCGGAGCATCGAGGCGGAAGGCGGGCAGGTGCTTCCCTCCGCAACGGATATCACCGACTATTCCCAGATCGAAAAGACCGTATCCGAGATCATGCGCCAATTCGGGCAGGTGGACATCCTGATCAACAATGCGGCTTTCCATAAGTCGCAGCCGGTCCTGGAGACCTCCCTGGAGGACTGGAAGAGGCAGATCGACACCAACCTCAACGGCACCTTTTACTGCATCAAGGCGGTCCTGCCCCATATGCTGCGCCGCAGGTATGGAAAAATATTGAATATCGCCTCGGCCGCGGGCAAGGTGTACTTTCCAGGCTTCGGGGCCTACGCGGCCTCCAAGGCCGGGATCGTCAGTCTTTCCAGCGTGCTTTCCGAGGAAGTCAAATACCAAAACATCAATGTCAATTCCATTTATTTGGGCATGACCAACACCGAACATACCCGCGAAAGACTGAACCGCGACCCGGCGATCACCATTTCACTCGAAGAAATGATGCAGCCCTCGGAGGTGTCGAAGGTGGTCCTGTTCCTGGTATCGGACGAGGCCGCTCCGATCAAGGGTGCCGCGGTCGATGTATTTGGGAATCGGTATTAGAAGGTGATCATGAACAAATCGATCAATCAGCTGGCAGTAAAAGTCGTGAAGGAGATCATGGCTCGGGAAGGCGAGCTCGGGGTTGAAGTCATCAAAATGAAATGCGGAGCCACCTTGATCGACATGGGTCTGCATGCCAAAGGCAGCAACGCGGCCGGAATATTATTCACCCGGGTCACCCTGGGTGACATGGCGCAGGTCAGCCTGGGCAGTTGGAAACTGGACGATGATCATTCCTTTGGTTGTGTGGAGGTGTTTGTGAGCGAACCGCTGGTCGCCTGTCTGGCCTCCCAGATCGCAGGCTGGCAGCTTGGAAGGGGGGAGTTTGCCACGATCGGTTCGGGACCGGCCCGCGCCCAGGCAGTGATCCCGGGCGATGCCTATCTCAACATGACCCCCTATCGTGACCGAAATGATGAAGTGGTGTTGTGCCTCCAGGACATCCGCTATCCCGATGATTCGATCGCATTGGAGGTGGCCCGGGCCTGCCAGGTGCTGCCGGAGAACGTGTACCTGCTGATCGCGCCGAGCGCCTCGATCGTCGGGGGCATCCAGGTCTCCGCCCGGATGGTTGAGGAGGTCTGCCATAAGATGCACGCAAAGGATTTTGCGGTCTCGAAGGTCGTCAATGCGCGCGGGCGGGCTCCGATCGCACCCCTGGTGGCCGATGAGGTCAAGGCGATCGGCAGGATCAACGATGCCATCCTGTATGGCGGGGAGGCTGAATTCTGGGTGGATGCCGCGGACGAGGAGATCGCAGCCGTGATCGAAAAACTCGTCTCTAAAACATCCTCGCCCTATTATCCGGAATTGTTTGCGGCGGTTTTTGAAAAGGCCGGCAGGGATTTTTACAGGATCGATCATGATTTTCACTCGATCGCCAGGCTGCAGATCCATAATATTCGAACAGGGCATGGTTTTGCCGCGGGAGAAATAAACTACGCGGTCATCCGGCAGAGTTTCCTGAGCTGAAGCTTTTGTCAAAGGAGATGGAAATGGCGCTTTCAAAGGAACGTTTGGTGAAAATATATGAGGACATGGTCCTAATCCGCCGCTTCGAGCTGGAGGTCGAGAAGTACTCAAAGAATGGAACGATCCCGGGTTTCATTCATCTGGGGGTCGGCCAGGAAGCCACCCAGGCCGGCATCCTGGCGGTCCTGCGCAAGACGGACTACAAGTTTCCGGACCACCGCAGCCACGGCGCGATCGTTCTTTCCAGCGATCCCAAGGACCGCCCCCGCATCATGGCCGAGATCTTTGCCAAAAAGACGGGCCTCAACGGCGGACGGGGCGGTTCCATGCATGTGAACGACCTGACGGTGCGCAACATGGGTTTCAATGCGATCGAAGGCTCGGTGGTGGTCACCGGATTGGGGACGGCCTTCGCCTCCGTGTACAACCATACCGATGACGTCACCGCCATCTTCATGGGCGATGGCACCCTCGGGGAGGGCGCCTGCCACGAAAGCCTCAATATGGCGGCCACCTGGAAACTGCCGATCCTTTATTGTGTGGTGAACAACCAGTACGCGATTTCAACGCCTGTTTCAGAATCCCACCCGCAAAAACAACTCGCCACCTGGGCGGATGGTTATTGTGTCCCGAACGAAGTTGTCGATGGCAACGATGTGGAAGCAGTCATCCCGGCTGTGGAGCGGGCGACCGCCCGGGCCCGGGCCGGCGGGGGACCGACCTTGCTCGAATTCATGACCTACCGTTGGCAGGGACATTTCTCGGGTGATCCGGCCGCCTACCGCCCGGCAGGGGAGCTGGAACGCTGGAAGGAAAAAGACCCGCTTAAACTCACCGAAAGGCGCCTGTTGTCCGAACATGGCGTCAGGGAAACCGACCTGGAGCAGATCCAGGCCCGGGTCGAGGCCGAGGTCGCGGGGTATGTTCAGTTTGCGCTGGCGAGCCCCGACCCGGACCCGGCAGATGCAGCCAAACATGTGTACGCCGATATCGAAGTGGAGGCAAGATAATGTCCAGGATCCTCACTTTTTCGAAGGCGCTGAATGAAGCGCTCCATCAGGAGATGGAGCAGGATGAGAAGGTGTTTATCATCGGGGAGGACGTGGCAAAAATGGGGGGCGATTTTGGGATAACCAGCGGCATTTGGAAACGGTGGCCGAACCGTGCCTATGATACCGCGCTATCCGAATCGGCAATTGTGGGCCTCGCCTGCGGGGCGGCCGTCTGCGGCCTGAGGCCCGTGGCCGAGGTGATGTTCGCAGATTTTATCGGGGTCTGTTACGACCAGGTCGTAAATAATGCAGCCAAACTGTGCTATATGTATAACGGCCAGGCCAGTGCCCAACTGGTGGTGCGGGCAGTCACCGGCGGGGGCATCCGCTGTGCCTACCAGCATTCCCAGTGCATCGAGCCCTGGTTGATGAACGTCCCCGGGTTGGTGGTGGTGGCGCCCGCGACGCCCTATGAGGCCAAAGGGCTGCTGGTATCCGCCATCCGCAGCAACAATCCGGTCATCTTTTTGGAACACAAAGGCCTGTACAACACAAAGGGGGAGGTGCCCGAAGAGCTTTACAGTCTTCCCTTGTATCAGGCCCACCTCGAACGTGAAGGAACGGACATCACCCTTGTGGCCGGAATGACCATGCTGAACTTTGCCCAGAGGGCGGCAGACGAGCTGGCCAAAGAGGGGCTAAGCTGCGAGATCATTAATCCGCGCACCCTCTGCCCCCTGGACAAGGATGCCATTTTGAATTCAGTTGCCAAGACCGGACGGCTGGTGATCATCCAGGAGGGACCGAAGTTCATGGGCTATGGGGCCGAGGTCGGCTCGATGGTCTCCGAGGCTCTTTTTGAATACCTGAAAGCCCCGATCCGCCGGGTGACCTCGCTGGATACCCCCGTGCCATTTGCGCCGGTCCTGGAAGACTACGTGCTGCCTCAGTATCCGGACGTTCTGAAGGCCTGCCGTGAAGTGATGGCATTTTAGCCTCGAGAGGAGCCCTGAAAATGGCCCATACTGTTGTCATGCCCCGCTTTGGCGCAACCATGGAGGAAGGCACCATCAATTCCTGGTCGGTAAAGGAAGGAAGCGCGGTTTCGAAGGGCGATGTGCTGGGTGAAATTGCGATCGAAAAGCTGACCAATGAGCTCCTGGCGGAGCAGGACGGGGTCGTCTTAAAGTTGTTGGCCGACGAAGGCGCGACCGTTGCCTGTGGGGAACCAATTTTGATCCTGGGCGCTGCAGGGGAAAAGCTGGAGGAGGGGGCCGCGCCTGTCCACTCCGCAGCCGGGACCCCGGCTCCCCGGGCCGTGCAGAACGCGGCCCTGTCCCAGGCGTCCCAGGAAGGGACAGAGCAAAGGGCGTTTGGCGGATATCGCGAATCGCCGCCGATCACCGCCAAGGCTTTAAAATTGGCAGAAGAATTGCACGTGGACTACCATTTTGCCAGGGGCACGGGCCGACTGGGGATGATCACCCGGGAGGATATCCGTGCGGCGCATGCCGCCGGGCGCACGCCCGCTGCGGGCGCGAGATCCGCGCCGGGCGCTGAAACGAAGAAAATGACCATGATGCAGCTCAGCGTCGCGGATGCGATGGATGCCAGCCTGAGATCGACCGCACAAACTACGATTTCAATGGACATGGATGCCACGGCCCTCGTCCGATCCTATCAGCTGCATAAGGACGAATTCAGGCAGCGCGGCATTCGCTTGACCTATACCGCGATCCTGGTTAAAGTCGCAGCCCTGGCCCTGGTCGAGCACCGGGCTTTCAGGACCGTGATCGAGGGTGCAAATCTGGCGACCCGCGGCGAGATCAATATCGGCATCGCAGTGGATGTCAGCGAAGGTTTGATCGTTCCCAATATCAAGAATGCGAACGAGAAGCGCCTTTCTCAGATCGCGTTGGAATTGGAGGACTTGTCGGAACGGGCAAAGCGCAACGCCCTCACCGCGGATGAGCTGAGCGCAGGCACGTTCACCATCAGCAACCTGGGAATGTTCGGAATCAAGTACTTCACCCCGATCCTCAAGCCTGGAGAAAGCGGGATCCTGGGAGTGGGAACCGTCCGTGAGGAAGTGCAGGCTCAAAACGGTGGAATATTCGTGAGACCTGTCATGAACCTGAGCTTGACGCATGATCACCGCGTGGTGAACGGGGCTCCGGCGGCCAGGTTCCTGCAAACCATCCAGCAGATGATGAACGGATGTGAGTCTCTGTTCGCCGATCAGGGATAACGAACATGATCAGCCTAAACCAAAACGTAATGCCCAAAGTCAGGTATTTGATCGACCATGCCGAGCAGCTTGGCTGCCGCCATTTTCGCCTGGGAAGCGGGGCGCATATCATCGATATGGGCGTTGAAGAAAAGGGCGGGTTCGAGGCCGGCCGGCTCTTCGCGGAGATCACCATGGCGGATCTGGCCACCTGCCACCTAAAAACATACACGCTGTCCGAGGATGTCTCCGTGATGGCCGTGGAGATCTATACCGCGGAACCCATCCTGGCGTGCCTGTGCAGTCAAATTGGAGGATATCCTCTTTCCAGCGGGGATTTTGCCGCGATCGGCTCCGGCCCGGGCCGGGCCAAGGCAGCCCTGGCCATCGATCACAGTTTTCAATACACGGACTATCGCGACAATTCAGACGAAGTTGTCTTTGGGATCCAGGCCAACCAATTTCCGGATGAAGGCATGGTCCGCCAGGTGGGGCGGGACTGCCGGGTCAGGCCCGAAAACATATATTTTCTGGCCCATAAGACAAGCAGCATTGTGGCATCCATTCAGGTCGCGGCGCGAATTCTTGAACAGACGATCAATAAAATGATCAAGAAGGGGTTTGATCTGAACACGCTGGCATATGCCCGGGGCTCCTGCCTGGTTGCCCCCGTGGATCTGAACCCGGAGATTGCCATGGGAAAGATCAATGACAGTCTCCTGTATGGCGGCCGCTCCGAGTTCTGGGTGAAGTGGGACGATCAGAAGATCCAGGAAATCCTTCCCCAGCTGGTCACGGAATCCTCCAGGGACTATGGCAGATTGTTCCGGGAGCTGTTCATTGAGGCCGGCCGGGACTTTTACAAAATGGACCTGGACATTCATTCACCGGCTGCGGTCCAGATTGTCAACATGAATTCAGGCAGGATGTTCAAAGCCGGCCGGATCCGCGAGGATCTGATCAAGAAGAGCTTCTTTAATCTGAACTAGGCGGCCTCCGCCTGCCGCCTCGGCCGACCCTCTCTGCCCGTCCCATCCCTCCTTGCCATGATCTATATCGAGACCGACTCTACCACGCCCGCCGTAAATCTTGCCTACGAAGAATACTTCCTGAAAGGCGCCGCTCTGGAGCAGGATCTGTTCATGCTGTGGCAAAATGAGCCGGCGGTGGTGGTGGGCCGCTTCCAAAATACCCTGGAGGAGATCGATGCCGCTTTTGCCGCAGCCCATCAGATCCAGGTGATCCGGCGCATCAGCGGAGGCGGGGCGGTCTACCACGATCTGGGGAACCTGTGTTTCAGCTTCATCCTGCACGACATCCAGCCGAAGATCCTCGATAAGTCCAAATATGCACGGCCTCTGGTCGAGGCTTTGAGGCGCCTCGGAGTGGATGCCGCTGTGAGCGGGCGGAGCGACCTGATGGTCGGCGGCCGGAAATTTTCGGGCAGTGCGATGGCGCTGCACAAAGATCGGCTCCTGTTCCATGGCACGCTGTTGTTTGATACAGATCTGGAAGTGTTGGCAGCGGTCTTAAGGGGCCGGGGGAGCGGGATCCTTTCGAAAGCGGTCAAATCGGTCCGGAGCGGCGTCACCAATCTTAAAGGATACCTCCGCCAGCCAATGGATGTCATCCAGTTCAAGCGAAGTTTGAGGGAACTCTTATCGGCGGCTCGGCCCGCCCCCGCCTATATTCCCAGCCCGGAGGACCTTGACGCCATCCGGAAATTGGCAGCGACAAAATACGAGACCTGGAACTGGAATTTCGCGAATGATCCCGGCTGCAGAATTCACCGCTCCTGTCTGTTGATGGATGGCGTAGTGGAGCTCGACCTCGAATTGGAAAAGGGGCAGATCCAGAGCTGCCGCATCACAAGTAATTCGGGGAGGTCGGCGGCCCTGGGGAAGATCGCAAATAGATTGATCCATGTTCGTTTCACACCCGCGGATATGCTCGGCGCGCTGGCCGGCCTTGAAATCGAGGAGCATCCCGGCTCGATCTCCAGGGAGGGTCTCGTGCAGTGGATCGTGAACGGATCAGAGGATCCCGCCGCAGCCCCCAGGGTGCCGGAGGGCGGGATGTTGTAAAATCGGACCGGGCCTTCAGCCGGCCGCCTGAGATCGGGAACCTGCTCCCGGCCGCATCCTGCAGGATCAAAGGAAGATATGAGCACTCACGCAACCCTATTCATCACCCACCGCGGATTGTTTCACCAACAGGAAGCACTGGAGGTCGCACCCTCCGAGCTTCAGATCACGATGGTCCGCTCTCCCTCCCGGGAGCAGGTCCTGGCGCTGCTGCCCGGCCAGGAATTCCTGATAAGCGAACGGACCGGGATCATTGATCAGGAAATGATCCAGGCCGGAAAAGATCTGCGCCTGATCCAGAGGCTGGGTTCGCAGACCTATGACATTGACCTGGAGGCTGCCAGACGGGCCGGCATTCCGGTCTGTTATCTGCCCGTCCGCAACTGCATCATGGTCGCGGAGCATATGATGATGCAGATGCTTGGACTTTCCAAGCGGGTTAACGAAATGCGGGAGGTGATGTTGAGTGCCGACACCTTCGGCAAGGAGCCG
Source organism: Anaerolineales bacterium (assembly GCA_035515435.1). Taxonomy (GTDB): domain Bacteria; phylum Chloroflexota; class Anaerolineae; order Anaerolineales; family Villigracilaceae; genus Fen-1038. Next base: position 1,164 of record DATJBI010000178.1, on the reverse strand, counting down.
ACACGCTGCACCGAAGATGTTTTTGCGTACAACTGGTCCGGGCGGACGGAGATCCGCAGTTTGTGGAGATCCACGGTGGGTATACTGGGCATGGGGGAAATTGGTTTCGAGCTGGCCCGCCGGCTGCAGAACTTTGGCTGCAAGCTTCTCTATAACAAACGCAGTCCTTTGCCGGAGCGGGCCGAACGCGAGCTCCAGATCCAGTATGCCGCCCGGGATGAGCTGGTTGCCAGCAGTGATTTTTTGTGTGTGCTTTTGCCCCTGTTCATGAAGGAGACAGAGCAATCGCTGGACCGGGAGTTCTTTGCCAGGATGAAGCCAGGAGCGTGTTTTGTCAGCGCAGGGGGCAGCGGCATTATCGACGAACAGGCCCTGGCCGCAGCCATCGCCTCCGGGCGCTTATACGGGGCCGCGGTCGATAATTACACCTGGGAGCCGGTCCGCCCGGATTGTCCGCTTTTGGAGCCCGCGCGGAGGGAGGGCGCGAATGTGATCCTAACCCCGCATGTGGCCGCCGGGACTCTTCCCGCGATAGACAAGGATCTGCGCAATGATGATTACCAGAATCTGATCCGCTCGATCAACGGGCAGAGTCTGGTATTTCGATTGGTCTAAAGGCGCCTCGACCGCGGCTGGAAAACCCCCCTGCCCAAACGCCGGACTCTGGACCCGGCGGCCCCTTGGTGTTGATGGAACAATTTGACGCCGGGAAAGGGATCCTGGGTTCCGCTGCAGGCGCAGGCGGCCGGGCTCCAAACATGGTCCCACAGGCGAGAGCAGAAGGAATGTGGCATTGAGCCGTTCTTTTAAGTTAAGCGCCGGAGCCGAAAGCGCGGAGAAGGTTTCAGGCCCCCTCGGAGCGGTGGCTGGACCGGGACGCAGAGGGGAAAGCCTCCGAATCCTGTTTGACTGCTGATCCCAGGTCGGCTAGAATGACCCAATGCCTTTCCACCGAATCCCTCCGAAACAACCGCCTTCGCCTGACCGCCTGGACGATTTCAGGCCCTCTCCATGATCTATGATCTTGTGATCAAGAACGGCAGTCTGCTGAACAGCCGCGGCCTCCGGCAGGCAGATCTTGGCATTCTGGCGGGAAGGATCGCGGAAATCTCGCCCGACCTGAATGGCAGGGAAGAAATATCCGCGGCGGGGATGCTGGTGCTT
>DATJBI010000177.1:0-3621 GCA_035515435.1 Anaerolineales bacterium | reverse complement strand
GATGATCTTCACCTGCGTTGGCGTGATCGTCAGCCTGACATTAATTGGGGCCGTGGTCGGCATTCCGCTGGCGATCATCGGGGTGCTGCTGTTTCTGAGAGGAATGTTTTGATCAGCAGGCCGGGCTGGTTCCCCGCCCCGCGGAGCCACCCCGAGAAGGGAAAAAAGGAAGAGACGGCCACCTTGAAAGTGGCCGTCTCTTGTATCATTTGTGTCCGTTCTTTGGAAGCAATTCCTTGATCGTGATGCCCAGTCTCGTGATCCCTTCTCGAATTGTAGCGGGGGATGAATACGAGAAATTGAGGCGCATGGTGTTGTTCCCGCCGCCCGTTGCATGAAAAGCCGTGCCCGGCACAAAAGCGACCTTTCGCTGGATCGCGACCTTGAGCACATCGGCTGCGTCCATGGATTCCGGAAGGATGCCCCACAGGAACATGCCGCCCTGCGGTCGGGTCCAGCGCACTTCGGGCGGGAACATCTCCTCCATCATTTCGAGCATCACGTCCCGGCGCTCCTTATAAACGGAGCGGATTACTTTGACATGTTCGTCAAGGAATCCGTTCTTGCCCACTTCGTACGCGACGTATTGATTGAACGAGGCAGTGTGCAGATCAGCGCCTTGCTTGGTCATCACCAGTTTGCGGATCACCTGCTCAGGCGCAATGACCCATGCCAATCTCAAACCCGGCGCGAGCAGCTTGGAGAAGGTGCTCAAGTAAATGACATTCCCGCTGTAACATTCCCCGTCGTAGCCTCGGTATTGACTGTCCAGCGCGACCAGCGAGGGGATGTGCACGCCCTCGTAACGCAGCTGTCCATACGGGTCATCCTCTACGATCGGGACCCCGTATTTGTCGGCCAGCTCGATCAGTTTCTTGCGCCGCTCGAGGCTGAGGGTGACCCCGCTTGGGTTTTGGAAATTCGGCAGAACGTAAATGAACTTTGGCCCGACGCGCAATGCAGCTTCGAGCTCGTCCACGATCATGCCGTTTTCATCGGTGCGCACCGTAATGAATTGCGCCCCATACGCGTTCCAGGCCTGCAGGGCGCCGAGGTAGCTCGGCGACTCCACCACAACGTAGTCGCCGCGGTTGAGGAAAAGCCTTCCCATGAAATCCAGGGCCTGCTGCGAGCCGGAGGTGATCAGAATATTATCAGGAGTAACCTCGACCGCGTAGCGGGAGGTGTGTCGCGCAATCATCTCGCGCAGCGGACGATATCCTTCCGTGGTGCTGTATTGCAAAGCCTGCGCGCCGAAATGGTCAAGCACATAGTTGCAGGCTTCCCGAAATTCTTCGACTGGAAAAACGTCCGGGGCAGGCAGTCCGCCGCCAAAAGAAATGATGTCCGGCTGCTCGGTCAACTTGAGCAGTTCGCGGATCACGGAACTGCTCATTTGTTTGACTCGGTGAGCATAACGATATTCCCAGGGTGTCTGCATTCATGCTCCTTAAGCGGTTGTAGGGCTGTGATGACGATCCCGGCTAAAGATGAAAAAGCCTGGCAGGTATATTGGCACCTGTCAGGCTCTCTGACTTCACGGCATAAAAATGCTTAGAAGACCTATAGCCAAAACTTTCATCATGGCTCGTTTATGTTACCTTTTTTCTACGATCCAGGCAACGGTCAAATGACCTGCTATCGGATGACAATTGTCAGGTTATAGCGGCCCTCCCCTCAGTCCGCCAGGGAGAGAAAATACTCGTGGAAGCGCGTATCCTTGGTCAGTTCCGGATGGAAGGAAGTCGCCAGGAGATGTCCCTGCTGTGCGGCGACGATCCGTTTGTCGGGAAGGGCCGCCAGAATTTTCGTGTCCGCCTGTACTGACTCAATGATCGGGGCGCGGATGAAGATCGCGTGATACGCTTCCTGGGTGCCGGTCGCCTGTCCCAATTCCGGAATATCCAGATCCGCCTCGAACGAATCCACCTGACGCCCGAAGGCGTTGCGCGCCACTTTGATGTCCATCAGGCCAAGCAGAGGTTGATGGCGGCTGATATCCTTCGACAAAAAGATGGCGCCCGCGCATGTTCCCCACATCGCATGTCTTTGACCGAACAGGCGAAGCGGTTCCATCATATTGAAGTCAATGACAAGTTTTCCGATGGTGGTCGATTCCCCGCCGGGGATGATCAGTCCATCGAGTCCTTTGAGGTGTTCGGGTAAACGCACCTGCGCCGCCTCCACGCCGAGTTGTTTGAGCATCACCAGATGCTCTGCGAAATCGCCTTGAATGGCGAGCACACCGATTTTCATATTCTGGTTGCAGGGTCACGATCCAGGCCGCACTCCGAGATCATTTACCAGCCGCGTCCCGCGATCTTTTCAGCCTCGGGCATCTGCGAGACGTTGCGTCCGACCATCGGCTCACCGAGGTTCTTGCTGACCTCCGCCAAAATGCTCGCGTCCTGATAATGCGTAACCGCTTTGACGATCGCCGCGGCGCGTCTGGCAGGATCGCCGCTTTTGAAAATGCCAGAGCCGACGAACACACCGTCCACACCCAGCTGCATCATCAACGCCGCGTCGGCCGGAGTGGCGACTCCGCCGGCGGCAAAATTGACGACCGGCATTCGGCCAAGTTGTTTTGTTTCTTTCACAAGCTCATAGGGTGCACCGAGTTCCTTCGCAAAAGCCATCAGTTCTTCCTCGGCCATCGTCTGCAAACGCCGAATGTCGCCCAGCACGGTCCGCGCGTGGCGCACCGCTTCCACCACATCCCCGGTACCGGCCTCTCCTTTCGTGCGAATCATTGCGGCGCCTTCCCCGATCCGGCGCAGCGCCTCGCCGAGGTTGCGGCATCCGCACACAAACGGGACTTTGAAGTTGTGCTTGTTGATATGGTTCTGTTCATCGGCCGGTGTGAGCACCTCGGACTCGTCAATGTAATCCACGCCGATGGCTTCCAGGATCTGCGCCTCGACAAAATGCCCGATGCGGCATTTGGCCATGACGGGAATGGTAACCGAGTCCATGATTTTCAAAATTAAATCAGGATCGGACATACGCGCCACGCCGCCCTGGGCGCGAATATCGGCGGGGACGCGCTCGAGCGCCATGACCGCACAAGCCCCTGCATCTTCGGCGATCTTTGCATGTTCCGGCGTTACCACATCCATGATGACGCCGCCCTTTAACATTTGGGCTAGACCCTTCTTGACAGCAAATGTACCAGTCTGTTGTTCCATCTCGATCTCCTTGTTGTATTTGCATCTGGATTCTACCACGCGGACTCGAACGCGTCCTGCCCGGGCGGAATGCGGACTCGGCGCAGGGGGCCGGATCGCAGACGCCTGCCATCCGTTCACCCTGCGCTCTTGACAAACGGGGGGGGGTGTGATACAATAATACAATGATACAATTAATTCAATTATAGGGAATGGGATGGCCGGGCAAAAGCTGGTGACGCTGCACCTGGATTTCCGCTCCGGGCTGCCGATCTACGTTCAGATCATGAACCAGGTGGAACAACAGGTTTCGGGAGGGACGCTGAAGGCAGGGGCGCAGCTGCCGACGGTGCGGGAGCTGGCGTCGGAACTGCGGATCAACTTCAACACGGTGGCGCGGGCGTATCGTTTGTTGGATGAGGCGGGCTTGATCTCGACCCAGCAGGGGCGGGGC
>DATJBI010000176.1:0-16759 GCA_035515435.1 Anaerolineales bacterium | reverse complement strand
GCTCCATCATGCGCGCCGAGTAATACATCAGGTCCGCGGTTTCCTGCACGTCGCCGAGACTCTCCATGCGATTCTTGCCCACTTCGAGAGCCATGGCGGCGCCGAGCTCGAAGATGCGCTTTTCGAGCAGTCCCGCCGCTTTGCGCACGAGCTTGACGCGTTGCTGCCAGGGGGTGTGACTCCATTTGGGGAAGGCCCGGCGCGCCGCCGCGATCGCCTGCTGGGCATGCTGGGCATTGCCTTTCTGCATTTTGGCCAGCACCCAGCCGGTGTTGACCGGAGAGCGGTCGTCCCATTTCTCATCGGAGTAGACGTCCTGGTTGTCGATGATCATGCTCCATTCCTTGCCGAGGCTCTGCTTGAGGGTCGCGACGGCCTTGTCGAAGCCCTGGTGCAGCTCTTCGGGCGGGTTGAACATCGTTGCGTAGGTCAGTTTGAAAGCCATAACCAATCTCCTGTTCTTGGAAAATCTTTTGCTCTTCCCGTCTCCCGGCCCTTCAGCCAGATCTCAGACGAAAAGACCGGTGGACTCATTGACGATGACTAGTATAGCGTAGGAAATCACAATCGTCAAAGCGGGCTATCTTGTGTTTGGCATGACGATTTTCCTGCCTTTTACACAAAAAATGGAGGGCTGGTGAGGACATAATTCTCAAATTTTCCGAACGGTGCATCCGCCATGAAGAACTCGAAGAACGATTCCAATCTGCAACCGCGGCCCAGCAGATGATCCACGGCCGCCCGGTTGACCATCGGCACCTCCACACTGAAATCCGAGCCCCGGCCGGCCGCCTGCCCCTCGGCATGGGCGAGTACAGGGGGAAAGTCCTGCGGGTCAAGCAGCGCGAACGGTCCGTTCTGTTGGCCGAGATACCCATAGCCGACGACCGCCCCCCTGCGCCTGTAAAAGTAGCCCTGGCGGGATTCAATCAACCAGGCATGTTCGGCCACCCGCGCAAAGCCCAGGACGGCACGGTCGATTCGATTCAATTCACCCAGGGCCTGGGCGGAGGGTGTGATCGGTTCGATGGTCAGGTCCGTGGCCAGATCAAGGCGGGGGGCGGCATGCGAGAACGTGCAGCAGGGGAAAAGCGGATACACTTTCGCTTTGAGATAACGTTGGACGGCCCGCCCATCGATCGTCGCCAGGATGAAGCGGCGGCCGGCCCCAGCCACGGGAAAGGCGCGCCCGAGCAGTTCGCGTCCAACCCCGCTCGATTGATATTGGGGCAGGACGAAGAACTCGGTCAATTGCCGTACGTCCTGCCGCAGGATCGAGCGCGCAAAGCCGATGAGCCGGCCGTTCTCCTCCGCCACCCAAAAGTTATCGGAGGTGCGCGCCAGGTGATCGAAGAGCGGCTGCCGATGCGACCACAGATTTTGAACCACCTGTGGATCCTGTCCGCCGCTGATGGGCATCACGCCGAGACGGTCGCCCAGATCCATTATGGACTCACGGAAGACCTCGAACGTATTCTGCGAGTCTTGCAGCGTGCCGCGCCGGTAGCAGATGGACATGGTTCCTCCATGGACCAATTTTCGCACAGATTTTGTTTTCTGTCTTGACATTCTTCCTGGAAGCCTTGATAATATCCGTGAGGAGTTACTGTGGCATTCATCACTCTTATGACCGACTTCGGCATCAAGGATGGCAACGTAGGCGTGATGAAGGGTGTGATCTGGGGGATCTGCCCTCAGGCGCAGATCTCAGATCTGAGTCACATGATCGGCCCTCAAAATGTTCGTGAAGCTTCATTGATCTTGCTGCGCTCGGCTCCCTATTTTCCAAAAGGCACGGTTCATATTGTGGTGGTCGATCCCGGTGTGGGGACGGCGCGCCGTCCGATGGCCGCCCGGATCGGCGATTGGTTTTATGTCGGACCGGATAATGGAGTGATCACGCTGCTGCTCGAACGCGCCGAGCAGCAGGGCTGGTCGGCCACATTCGTTCAGCTGGATCAGACCAGGTATTGGCTGCCCGACGTCAGCCACGTGTTTCATGGACGCGACATCTTTTCACCGGTGGGCGCGCATCTGGCAAACGGCGTTGCGCTGGCTGCGCTGGGAAGCGAGTTCAGCGACCCGGTGCGGCTGCCATTTCCCGCCCCGACCCGGATCGGCAACGTCTGGCGCGGCGAGGTGATACACATCGATCATTTCGGCAATGTCGCTTCGAACATCCGCGTTGAGCATTTGGGCGGGGAGCTCCGGCATAAGGAGAGGATCCAGGTCAAATTGAAGAGCGTCGAGATCCAGGGCCTGGTCAATACGTTTGGCGAGCGCGCCCCGGGCGAGGCCGTTGCCTTGTTGGGCAGCACGGGCAATCTCATCGTATCGGTGGTCAATGGCAGCGCCGCGGATCAATTGAGGGTGAAGGTCGGCGACGGCATTGAAGCAATTATTCCGTAGCTCGCGTGGCCTTTGTTCGGAAAGCGATCGCCCGGCTCGCTTTTCGGGGCGGCGCGCCCTGACACGGCAAATATCATGACCGAGTCTCCTCTCACCATCGAAAACCTTTCCTTCCGATATCGCGATCGTCCGACCGCCGCGATCGCCGGGGTCTCCTTCCGCGCCAACCCGGGAGAGATTTTATTGATCGCGGGGGCCAGCGGTTGCGGCAAGACCACGTTGATTCGCGCCGTGAACGGCCTGATCCCGCGCAGTTACAAAGGGCAGATCTCCGGGCGGGTCCTGATCTTTGGCGAGGACACCTCGTCGTGGAAGCTCTCCCAGATTTCCCAAAAAGTTGGAACCGTTTTGCAGGACCCCGAACGGCAAATTCTCGGCACAAAGGTCTTGAACGAAGTGGCGTTCGGTTTGGAGAATCTCGGCCTGCCGCGCCCGGAGATCGTTCAGCGCTCGGACGAGGCGCTGGCGTTCTTGAAAATATCCGATCTACGCGAGCGGGAGACGTTCAATCTTTCGGGCGGCGAGAAACAGAAGGTGGCCTTGGCCGGCGTGCTGGCCATGCGCCCGAGCATTTTGCTGCTCGATGAACCGCTGGCAAGCCTCGACCCGGCCAGCGCACAGGATTCGCTGGACATGGTGCGCAAACTGGCCGACGAAGGCATGACGGTCCTGCTGGTGGAACATCGGGTCGAGGACGTGCTGCGGATCCGTCCCGAGCGGGTGATGTTCATGGACGGCGGCGAGATCCGTTACCTGGGCGCCCTGAGCGGGTTGTCCAGGGTCGTGATTTACCACGAAGTCAAGCTGCCGGCAGAGGACATCGTCGAACGCGCCAAGCTGGACCAGGCGCCCCCCGAGCTTAAGATCCTGCCCAGTGCAGCCGATCCGGCCTCGTGGAAGTGGAGCTCGGAAACCCTGGTCAAGTTTGAAGATGTGGCGTTTGGTTATGAACCGGACAGCGAAATCCTGCACGGAATCAATCTGGAGATCAGGCGCGGCGATGTGATCGCGGTCCTGGGTCCGAACGGCGCCGGCAAGACGACGTTTGTCAAACATGCGATCGGGCTGCTGAGACCAAAGTCGGGCCGCGTGCTGGTGAACGGACAGGACACCAAGGAACTGAGCGTGGCTCAGATCGCAGGCACCCTGGGTTATGTTTTTCAAAGCCCGAGCCATATGCTGTTTGCGCCGACGGTGCGCGAGGAGCTTTCCTTTGGGCCGTCGAACATGAAGCATCCGAAGGATCAGATTGAACAGGAGGTGAAAACGGCGCTGAAGATCGTGAACCTTTCCGATAAGGAGCAAGACCCGCCGCTGGCTTTATCGTTCGGCCAGCAGAAGCGCGTCAGCATTGCCGCCATCCTGGCCATGCGTTCACGCATTCTGGTCATGGATGAGCCGACCGCCGGGCAGGATTATCAGAACTACATGAACTTCATGGACTCCATCCTGCAGATGCCCGGTTTCGAAGCGATCCTGTTCATCACCCACGATGTGGATCTGGCTGTGATCTATGCCAACCGGGTCCTGCTGGTCGCGGACGGCCGGCTGGTGGCGGACGGAGCACCGCGGGACGTGCTGCGCGACTTAGATCGGCTCGAAGCCTGCCGGCTCGTGCCCTCCTCGCTGCTTGCATTGAACTTGAAACGTCTCCCGCAAACGGGGCGTTTCATGCGGGCCGAGGCCCTGGCGCATATCTAAACCCAAAAGGAGAGAATGAAGATGGACAAGAAACTTACGAACGTTCTGATCTCGCTGGTGGTGATCCTGGCGATCTTCGGGATCATCATGTTCGCCCTTGGCAAGAGCACGATTGGGCCGCTCAATTTTCAGGTGGACCAACCTACGCTGGTGCTTCGCTTTGTATTCGTGATCGTCGGCCTCTTGATTGCCTTCGCGGTCTATCTCTTTACCAGGGACAACAAGGCCTGGGAAGTCGGTACGCGGGAAGTCGTCTGGATGGCCATCGGCGCGGCGTTGTATGCCGTGTTTTCGTGGCTGTTCAACGGCACCGTCTTTGTGGTGCCTTCCCTGAGCCAGGTGGCCCTGCGGCCCGCGATCGCCATCCCGATGTTCTTCGGTTACGCGTTTGGTCCCGTGGTCGGCTTCTTCAGCGGCGCGGTGGGCAACATCTTCGGGGATGCCTTGACCGGCTTTGGGCTTTCGCCGCAGTGGAGCATCGGGAATGGCCTGGTCGGCTTCATCGCCGGCATGTGGATGCTTTTCCCTGATAAGAAGAAGAGCATGGATACCGTCCTGTGGGTGAGCGGGGTCCTGGCCCTGCTGACCGTGGCGCTTTTCTTCATCAACCCCTCCACGCCCAATGGAATGTATTTTGATCCGACCAACAACACCTTCGGTCAAACGCCGTTGACCGTGCTGGCGGGCCTCACCATCCTGATCGGTTTTGTGCTGGTGCTGATCGTCCGCTTCGGCTTTGCCAGCAATGAAGATGTCGCGGCGGCGGTCACCTGGGGCATGCTGGGCAACATCCTGGGCATCCTGTTTGCGGCGCTCTCGGACATTTTCATCAACGGTTTCAGTTTGGTGGCCGCGGTCGTCGGTGAGTTCCTGCCGGCGGCCGGCCCGAACCTGATCTTTGCGGCGATCCTCGTGCCGCTGCTGGTCGCCGCCTACGCGGCCGTGCAGAAGCAATCGGGTCGTTAACCTTTGCCTGGTCTCCGTCCCTCTTCCGCCGGGAGAGGGGCGGAGGGGCGAGGTGGAACGCGGAAACATGCTGGTCGCCTGGCGTTATCGCAAACGTGACAAGTCCCTGATCCAGTCGTTCAATCCAAGCGCCTGGATCATGTTCTATTTGTGTTTTCTGGTTTCCACCCTGGCCTTTTGGGACGTCCGGTATCTTCTGCCGTTCTTTGCCATTGCGCTCGTTGTCCTTTTCACGTCCGGCGTCAAATGGTTCGAGATGCGGCGCGCTTTCATCTTCATCATCGGGTTCGTGACCTTTTATGCCATCCTGACCTTCCTGACCGGACGCGGCGGCGTGGAACTGTATAAACAGGAGCATCTCATCCGGGAATTCAAGGCCTCGTTTTCGATTCTGGGGTGGACGCCCACCCTCGATGTCACGGTGGAACGCGCCTTTTTTGCGGTCAGCCAGTTCGTGCGCGTGTTTTCGATCGCGGTCATGACCATCCTGATCCCGTATTCGCTTAACCCGGCGTTATATGGCATCACGTTCAAGGGCCTGCGGATGAATGACAAGATCGCCTACGCCATGGACCTGACCATGCGCTTCATCCCGACCTTTGGACGGGATTTCCAACTGACCATGGATGCGCAGCGGGCGCGCGGCTATGAACTCGAAAAGATCAAGGGTGGACTGATCGAGCAGGTCCGCAAACTTGGACCGCTGATGGTCCCGGTGACGATCCACGCCATCATCGGCAGCGAAGACATCATCGATGCGATGGATCTGCGCGCCTTTGGCGTGGGCCCGCGAACCTGGCTCGAGCAATTGACCTATCGGCGGCGCGACCGCCTGCTGATCGTGTTTGGCCTTTTGATCCTGCTGGCTTCGCTGGCCGTGGGATTTTTGGGATACGGGAACTTCTGGGTCCCGCCGGCGCTGGTCAAACTGGCCGGTGGCTAAAAAAACTGCGGCGCCGGGTCTTCTGCCGGCCCGCAGCTAACGCTGGGCGGAAAATGTTTCGCCTGCCTCGATGGATATGCCAAGGTCGTTTTGGCTCGGCGGAAAAGTGCAGGTGCCAAACTCGGTGAAGGCGCTGGGCGGATTGAAGGCCCTGTTGAAATCGAGCTGGACCCGGCCGTCCTCCTGCACGGCTTCGGTGTAGTGATAGCGTCCCTTGGGATATGTCTTTTCGCCGTTCGTCCGGTCATGGAATTGCAGATATAATCCGCCGTCCTTGAGGTCGCTCGTATCCAGATTATAGGTCCGGCCGCCCAGATTGAAGGAGACATAGCCCTGCATGTAGTTCTCCTCCCAAACGCCGAAGGCATTGAACATCTTCACCTTCACGGGCACCGGATAGGGGGTGTAAAGTGCCGGGATATGATACTTTTCATCAATTGGGAACCAGGCGCGGGGCGGAAACGTGCGGCGTTCTTCACGGGTGTTGTCCCACAGGCGGATCCCGACCCGGTCTGCGCGGTGGATGACCGCGGTGCACAGGTTGCCGAACTTGACAAAGCTCGGCGAATCTTCCAGATCGTGTCTGAGCAAGGTGGGTGCCTGGATCGGCTGGCCGTCGATTTCCGCGGTCTGGCCGAGGTCGAGATGCAGCGTGACGGCGGAGGCGCCGTCAAACTCGAACGCACCGAGCAGGCGCGGCGCCTGCCGGGGAAAAAGGATGTCGCAGTCGCGGGACGAGCCGAAGGTATTCATGCCTTTCTTGAGCCAAAAGAGACCCGCCACCGCCAGCCAGTTATTCTCGCGGCGCACTTCGGCGTCCATTTCCTTGCGCCATTGCAGGGTACTGCGGAGGTACTCGCTACCGGACATGTTCCATTCAATTATACATGAAACCGGTGGCCCCACCCGTGCGATTTGGTTATAAAACCATGACAGATGCTGCGGGAACGCCCTGCGGATGTCCATCCCTCCTGGAATGGGTCCTGATCGGATCTCCGAGGCCGGGGGTGCTTCGGAGATCCCATCTTGCTTACTCCTCCAGGGTGCTCACATCGCCTTCGGGCAAGCCCTGGGCCCGCGCTTTCAACACGCGGCGCATGATCTTCCCTGAGCGGGTCTTTGGCAATTTGTCCACGAACTTGACGTCTTCGGGACGGGCGATCGGCCCCATGTGCGTCGCCACGTGCTGGCGCAGTTCTTCCGCCAGGTCGGCCGAGGCGGCAAAGCCGGAACGCAAGAGCACGAACGTGTGAATGGCCTGTCCTTTGACTTCATGCGGCAGTCCGATCGCGGCTGCTTCCGCAACGGCCGGGTGGCTTACCAGCGCCGATTCGATTTCCGCGGTCCCCAGACGATGCCCCGAGACCTCGATCACGTCATCCACGCGGCCGATGATCCAGAAATAGCCATCCTTGTCGCGCTTGGCGGAGTCGCCGGTGGTGTACAGGCCGGGATACTTGCTCCAGTACTGGCTCACATATCGATCCGGGTCGCCGTAGATCGTCCGCAGCATGGCGGGCCACGGATTCTTCAACACCAGATAGCCTTCGGTGTCGTCCGGGACCGGGTGCCCTGCTTCGTCGAGCACGTCCGCCTCCTGTCCAAAGAACGGACGCGTGCCCGAGCCGGGTTTGAGCGGCACGCAGGGCGTGGGTGTGATCATGAACATTCCGGTCTCGGTCTGCCACCAGGTGTCCATGATCGGGCAGCGTTCCTTGCCGATGACGCGGTAGTACCATTTCCAGGCCTCGGGATTGATCGGCTCGCCGACGCTTCCCAGCAGTCGCAAGGACGACAAATCGTGCTTATTGGGCCACGCTTCGCCGAAGCGCATCAGGCCGCGGATCGCGGTCGGGGCGGTGTACAGAATCGTGATGCCGTAACGTTCCACCTGCTGCCAGATGCGATTCGGATACGGATAGGACGGCCCCGCTTCCGACATGAACGAGGTCGCGCCGTTGATCAATGGACCGTAGACGATATACGAGTGCCCGGTCACCCAGCCCGGGTCAGCCGCGCACCAAAAGCGGTCCTCGTCGTTGATATCGAACACATATTTGAGCGTTGCGTACGTCCCGACCATGTAACCGCCGTGGGTGTGCACAATGGCCTTGGGCCGGCCGGTCGAGCCGGAGGTGTAGAGGATGTAGAGCGGGTCCTCCGCCTCCATGACCTCGGTGGCGCATTTGCCGTTCGCAATGGGCAGCGCGCACAGGTCGTGATACCAGTGGTCCCGGCTGAGCTCCATCGGCACTTCGTGTCCCACGCGCTTGACCACGATCACGTTCTCGACGGACGGACAGCGTCTGACCGCCTCATCCACGGTTCGCTTCAGTTCCACGATCTTTCCGTTCTGGAAGGCGCCGTCGCAGGTGATGACCAGTTTCGACTGACTGTCTTCGATGCGTCCCTGCAGCGCGTCCACGCTGAAGCCGCCGAACACCACCGAATGGATCGCGCCGATCTTGGCGCACGCCAGCATCGCGAAAACGATTTCGGGCACGCGGCCCATGTAGATCGTGACGCGGTCGCCCTTCTGGATGCCCATGGCTTTGATGATATTGGCCATGCGGCTGACCTCGCGGTTGAGCAGGAAATAGGAAAAGGTCCGTTCCGTCTTGCCATCTTCGCTCTCCCAGACCAGGGCGAGCTTGTTCTTGCGAAAGGTTTTGAGATGCCGGTCAATGGCATTGTGAACGATATTCGTTTTTGCCCCGACGAACCATTGGAAGAACGGCTTCTGGGAGTCGTCCAGAACCTTGTCCCACTTTTTGAACCATTCCAGCTCTTCCGCCTCCGCCGCCCAAAAGGCCTGTGGGTCTTGGCGGGCCTTTTGGGCCAGTTCCTCCCAGTCTTTCAGGCGTGCCTGGGCGAGCACTTCGTTCGACGGAAAATAGACTTCACCTTCCAATTGCGGTTTGCTCTTGGACATATCTCTCTCTCCTTTGGCAAAATAATGGGCTAAATATACAGCAAATTTCTTGAGTATGCAACCAGAATATCTTTGGAAATGGCCCCGCCTCGAAGACCTCCCCGGGACTAGGTTGCGGCCGCCCTCCGGGGGGCGATCACCCGCACGGACCTCCGGGGATATTTGCCCCGGCCCTTCAATTCCGTCCGGGGCCCTCGCGGGATCCTATTCTCATTCGATCCAATCCAGAACCTTGTTCCAGATGCCGGCCAGCGGCAGGAACCAGGGCCAGAGACCGTTCAGTCCAAGCGGAGCGCCTGGGAGGGGCAGGGCCGCGAATGGATGATCCTGGATCCTGCCACTGAGCATCGCTTCCGCAACCGTCTTTCCGAGATACGTGGCCATGGCCACACCGTGCCCTGCATAACCCAGTGAATAATGCAGGCCGTCTGCCAGGCCAACGTGGGTCATCATATCGAAGGCAAAGTCCAGCGTGCCGCCCCAGGCATATTCCACCTGCACGTGCTCCAGCTGCGGATAAACCCGAACCATCTCGCGGCGCAGGATCTCCATGCTTTGCCGGACCGTGTTCCTGTTTTCGGGGAGGAACGCGGCGCGTCCGCCGAAGATCAAGCGGTGGTCCCACAGGCGAAAGTAATTCAAAAAGTGCCTGGAATCGAAGATCATGCGGTTCTTGGGACTCAATTCGGTCGCAAGATCATCCGACAATCTTTCGGTTGCGATGATAAATGAACCGATCGGAATGATTCTGCTCTGCAGCCACGGTGCGGCTTGCTTTGTGTAGCCCGCGGTCGCCACCAGGACCTCTTGGGCGCGGATCGGACCGCGTTCTGTTTCGACCGTGAATCCGTTCCGCCCGCGCTCAATGTGCTGGACGCGTGCCCGCGCACATAACACGGCCCCCGCCCGTTGCGCGGCCCGCGCCAGGCCGGCAACATACTGCGCAGGATTCAAGCCTGCACTGGCCTCATCCACCAGGGCCCCATAATAGAGATCTGAGCCGATCTCCTCACGCTGCCGTTCGCGCGAAACGAGGTGAACCTCATGCTTAAACTCTTCTGCCAGGAACTCCACCTCCCTCTTCAATGCCTCGAAGTGTCGAGGCCGGTTGGCGGTCAGCAGATGTCCGGTGCGGGCGAAGCCGCAGTCAATGGCCTCTTCCCTGACGATCTGTTCGACCGTATCGATCGCCTCGAGCGAGCAGTGGAAAAGCCGCCTGGCCAGATCCCGTCCATATTTCTTCAGGATGCTTCGCATCGGCAGTTTGAGTCCGCTGAGCACCATGCCGCCGTTGCGCGAGCTCGCGCCCCAGCCCATGGTCTCTGCCTCCAGCACGGAAACACTCGAGTGCCCCCTGGCCAGGGTCCGTGCCGCAGATAATCCCGTGTATCCGCCCCCGAGGACCGCCACATCCACCTGGCGAGGCAGCGGGGTCAGGTCCTGCGCGGCAGGCATGTCAACAGTATCATGCCAGAAGATTCTCTCTTGGATCATTTTTATGCCGTATGAATGATTCCCACAGATTCCGGTGCGCTCAGGTCGGGCAGCACGGCTCCTGCCGCGGCCGCTTCTCGGGCCCGCCAGTTCGGGTCACGCCCGGGCCAGGGCATGATCGATCTCACTTCAGGCACGTCTGCGCGCCCCGCGTCTTTCCGCGGCCAGCACGGAAGCCTGCAGCGCGATGCCCACGAACAACAGGATGATGAATATGAGCCCGCCCGTCAGCCGTCCGAAGCGGAACGCGCTGAGGATCATGGCTGAGCCGGCCAGCGATGAAATGCAGATGAGCGCCCAATCGAACAGTGCTGCGATCAGCGCCGCGCCGATGAGGCCGCCCACCGCGAAGAGGATCCAGCTCAGGATGCCCTGATCGAGGCCGAAGGCGCCCCCCAGGCTGAGCAGGATGTAGCCGCCTCCCAGAAACCCGGCGAGGCCGATCGCAAGCGATTCGACGAAGACCGCCAGCCCCGCAAAGACGACGCCCAATCCCAACCCGGCCAGGAGCACCATCAGATCGGAGCCGTGCAGGAAGCGCGTTGCCACCTGAACCCCAACAACGAACCCGATCGCCCCGACGAACAGCCAGAACAATTTGCGTCCCGCCAGCAGAAGTGCGCCCCCAAGGATTGCACTGACAAAATTAAGCATATCTTTCTTCTGCCTCCTTGCCCGATTGCATCATGATTCGGATAACGGCCGGGAGCGTATGAGCTCGCGTATCCCCTCTTTCAATTCAGCGGGGAAAGAGGGTGAAATCCGCCGGAAGGTGATCGCCGTCATGGGGTCGCCGGAAGTGGCCAGCACCTGGCGCAGGAAATACAGGGTTTCCGTCGGCGAAAGCTTATAGAGGCCAAGCACAAAGTCTTCGATCTCGGTCTGCAGCTGGGCGGGCGCGGCCTTCACGATCGGTTCCAGGAGCCTCAGCAGAGGCGGAAGATTGGTGAACGACGGATCGGATACGGCGGAGATTGCCGCCTGAAGCCCGTTCGACCAGAACCGCCTCCGTTCCGGCTGGAGCCATTGCGCGATCAATTCCAGAAATTGCTCCGGTGATTCCTTTCGCATGCGCCTCAGTCCCTGATCCAGCAATTGGGCCTGCAGAAGTGGATCGTGCGTCTGTTGTGTCCAGGCGGTCAGACGCGCCAGGAGGCGTCCCTCGTCCGGAGGCAGCTGCCCGAGCAGAAATGCGGCCAGCCGGCGCGTTTCGAGATAGCCTGCGTCCCACAGGCGGTCGGCCAATTCCAGAGCCGCATCCGGATAATCAGCCGCCGGGCGATGAATTTCCTGTTCGATCTGTTTGAGGATGACGTCCGGCGTATGATAAAAGGGCAGCTCGGCGGAGGGCGCGATCGCCGGCGGCTGGCGTCTGGAGCGGTCCACGTAGAAATCCAGCATTTCATGGAGATGCCGGATGAATTCGTCCGGCACGAAGAAAAAATCTGCCAGGCGCGCAGCCTGCTTGCGGAGGCGGGTGAGATCAATGGCGGGCATAACACCACTTAGGGATGCTCCGGATCGTGTCCCACGATTCTAATACGCCCTGGCGAAATAGACCTTCTTGTCGGCCTGCTCGCCGCACACGATACACTCCCCCGTGCCGCCGGGCTGCTCAAAAGGAATGCAGCGCGTGGTGGCCTTGGTCTCTTCCTTGACCTTGGCCTCACACTCCTTCTTTCCGCACCACCACGAGAAGGCCCAGCCGTTTTGCACGACCTCCTTCAATTCATCGTACGTCTTCGGATCGAAGATGTGGCCGTCGCGAAATTCGGTGGCGCGCTTGAGAAGCGCGTCTTGAATGTCGGACAGAAGTCCGTTGACGCTTGCCGCAAGATTCGTCTGGGGGACGAACGACTTTCCGTCCCTGCCCGCGACGTCCCGGCGGGCGAGCGCGACCGATCCTTTTTCGACATCCCTGGGCCCGATCTCCATGCGCAGAGGAACGCCGCGCAGCTCCCAGTCATTGTATTTGAAGCCGGGCGTGACTTCCTCGCGGTCATCCAGCTTCAGCCGGATTCCGGCGGCCTTGAGTTCCGCAAAGACTTTATTGGATACCTCCATCACTTTGGCCTTTTCCGCATCGTTCTTGAAGATCGGCACGATGACCGTTTGAATGGGCGCAAGCCGGGGAGGCAGGATCAAACCCTGGTCGTCGCCATGGGTCATGATGATCGCGCCGACCATGCGGGTGGAAAGTCCCCAGGAGGTGGTCGAACAGTACTGTAGGGCGTTGTTCTTATCAAGGTATTGAATGCCGAATGCCTTGGCAAAGTTGTGGCCGAAGAAGTGGGAGGTGCCGCACTGCAGGGCGCGCCGATCCTGCATCATGCCTTCGATGCTGGTGGACATCATCGCCCCGGCAAATTTCTCGGCCTCGCTCTTGACGCCCTGGATGACCGGCACCGCGGCGTCGCGGATGGCAAAGTCGGCATATTGGCCGAGGATGCGGTAGGTTTCCTCCAGCGCTTCTTCGTCGCTGGCATGCGCGGTGTGGCCCTCCTGCCAGTAAAATTCGGCGGTGCGCAGGAAGAGTTTGGTGCGTAATTCCCAGCGCAAGACCGAACCCCATTGATTGATGAGCACGGGCAGATCGCGCCACGATTTGATCCATTTCGAATACATGTACCCGATGATCGTCTCGGAGGTGGGGCGCACCACCAAGGGTTCTTCGAGCTTCTCTCCGCCGCCGTGGGTGACCACGGCGAGCTCCGGCGAGAACCCTTCCACGTGTTCCTTTTCCTTTTCAAAGAACGACATCGGAATCAGGATCGGGAATGCCGCGTTGACATGTCCGGTCTCCTTGAAGCGCCGGTCAAGCGCGGCGGTCATGTTTTCCCAAAGGGTCCAGCCGTACGGCCGCACAACCATGCAGCCGCGCACGGGCGCATAATCGGCAAGCTCCGCCCTCAGCACCAGCTGGTTGTACCACTCGGCAAAATCCTCTGCTCTGGTAGTCAATTTTTCCTCAGCCATTTTTCCTCTTCCTGAAGCCGAATCATCCTGGACCGTCAATTTGCAACGCGGCCCCGAAGCTCTATGATTTCGAATGCAATAATTTCACCGCGTTCTCTGCATCCGGCGCGAATTGTACCAATTCTCGCTGCGATGGGGAAACATAATCGTGGAAGGATCGCTCCATCTGGCCCAGGACCGCCTCCCACCCGCCGCCGATCAGGATCAGCGGTCTGCGCTGCAGGGAACCGATGATCATCAGATTCCAGGTCAGCGCGATCTCGGTCAGGGTGCCGGGTCCGCCGGGGAGGGCGAGCGCCGCCTCGCAGTTCTCAATCAGGGCTTGCAGGCGTTCGATCAAGGTTTTCCTGCGCCATTCCTCCTGGACCCAGGCGTTCGCACCGACCCTCCGCCACTGTTCGATCTCTTCACAGGTCACGCCGATCACATGGCCGCCTGCCTGCGCCGCACCCCGCGAGACCGCCTCCATCGTGCCCATATAGCCGCCGGTCAAAACAACGTGGCCGCCTTCCGCCAGAAGCCGGCCCAGCTCCTGCGCTTCGCGGTAGGCCCTCGAGCCTTCCGCCGGTTGTGATCCGCCAAATACAGAAACCTTCATAAAGAATGCGTTCCTCGATCTCTTTGGATTTCCAGACAAACAAAAACGGCTCGCCAGTCTGGGAGCCGCTCGTGGGCACACTGATATAAACCTATCCAGACCGGAGGAATCTTGTCAGGCGGGGGGACGGCAACGGATGCAACATGCTGGCCCACATTATACACGATTTCCGGGATAAAATTACCTCATGGAAAGTGATCCGGCCGATCTATTGCGAAATGGAGTCTCGCCCGCTCAGCTGGATCTGATCGGGCGCGTCACGGCCGCGGCTGCGCCGCTGGGCTTTCCCATCTATATCGTCGGCGGCTTCGTGCGGGACCTGCTCTTGGGACGCCCCGGGCTCGACTTCGATCTGGTCGTCCAGGGCGATGCGATCGCATTGGCGCGCCACCTGGTTTCACAGTATGGCGGCCGGCTGACGATTCACGCGAAGTTCGGGACGGTAAAATGGCATCTGCGCGAAGCGCGGATCGGCCGGGGGGAGCCGTCCGCGGGCCCCCGCGCCCGGGTCCCCGACAGCCTGGATCTCATCTCCGCCCGCTCTGAAATTTACCGGCATCCGGCGGCCCTGCCGACCGTGAAGCTGGGCACGATCCGCGATGATCTCTGCCGCCGCGACTTTACGATCAATGCGCTCGCCCTGCGTTTGGATGGTCCGCGCCCCGGGGAGCCGCTGCCCGATGAACTCGGCGGATTGAAGGATCTGCGGGCCGGCCTGGTCCGTGTCCTGTCCGAGCACTCGTTCGTGGATGATCCGACCCGCATGCTTCGTGCCGTTCGTTATGAAAAACGCTATGGTTTCAGGATTTCCGAGGAAACGCTGGCGCTCATCCCGGCCGCGCGCGGGCTGATCGAACGGCTCTCTGCCCAGCGGATTCGACACGAGCTGGATTTGATCCTGGACGAGGCGAACGCGGCCTTGATGCTGGCCCGGCTGGATGAGCTCGATCTGCTCAAGCCGATCCATCCGCTGCTGCATTTTGATGGTTCAATTCGCAGCCGCCTGGAACCGGCCGGAGCCGTGCAGGAAGACCCCGCGCTGCTCGCATTCGCCGAGGCCAGCGCCCGGGATCTGCGCTGGCTCTTATGGCTGATGCCCCTCTCGGGCGGGGAAATTGCCGTGCTGAATGAACGTCTTCATTTCACGGCGCGGCTGCTCGGGGCGCTCCTTGGGTCGTCCCGGCTGTGGGCCGAGCTGTCCACGCTGGCAGATCTCAAACCCAGCCAATGGGTGGCGCGGCTTGACGAATTGCCTGTGCCTGCGATTTATGCGGTTTCTCTGGCGGCCTCCCGGAGGGGGCCCGCCCAGGCGCTGGAGCAATATCTGTTGGAGTGGCGGCACATCCGGCCGAAAACCACGGGGCGTGATCTAAAGGACCTGGGCATTGAAGCAGGATCCCGCTATCAGGCGATCCTGCGAAGGTTAAGAACGGCCTGGCTGGACGGAGAGGTGACGAGCGAAACCGAAGAGCAGGGTCTGCTCCAGAAAATTATCCAATGAACGCGTTGGCTGTTGATTTTTGGAGGTGGATGCTCTATAATTCGCCGCAGGGAATTCCATGGCAGATCAACCATCGCTGATATCGAAAGGCCCCCTTCCGCCAAAGGAAGAGCTTCCGTTCCGGCTGCGCGAACACTTCCTGTCCATGCCGGAGGTGGCGCTCTTCCGCGCTTTGCAGGAGATGGCCGCGGAGCGCTATGTGATCTATGCCAAGGTCTCGTTGGACGAGATATTCTATATTGTCCGCCCGAACGAGAACGTTCACTTTTTCAACAAGATCTTCCGCAAGCACGTGGATTTCCTGCTCTGCAATCCAAAAACCCTGAAACCCGAGATCGGTGTGGAGCTGGTCAAGCCGAATGCGAAGAACGAAACCCGCGTCGGTGACCAGTTCATGGAGGACCTTTTCCTGACGGCCGGCCTGCCGCTGGTGCACGTCCCCTCCAGCGATCGCTACGAAGTCGCCGATATTATTTCGCTGTTTCAGCTGGCCGTAACAAAAGCCAGGCAGACGGGCATCCGGCCGGTTGCTCTTTCCGAGAACTCCGTGCCGATGTGCCCGGTCTGCGGAAAGATGATGGTTCTGCGGACCTATCGTTCGGGGTCGCTGGCGGGTCAGCTCTATTACGGCTGCGTCGACAATCCCAAATGTCCCGGCAGCGTGGCAGTTCGAAGCTGAGGGGTTCCGGGTCGTTTCCGGCTGTCTGGGCCCGGAGGCTGTCCCGCATCAAAAGATGGCGGATCTAGCGGTAATGTCTCTTTAGCTCCGAAGCGTACTTCGTTCCAACCCTGTCTTTGTTCTGCTCCAGCCAGTCCGCAAGATGCGTCGGGCAGCGCGCCGGCTCATTGGACACCAGCAGGCCTGCTTGCAGGCCGTCCAGCTCCTCCGGCGTGAGCAGGACATCGCCGAGGAACAGGCTCAGGAACTGTGCCCCCAGCAGAGCCAGACGGGGCGGCAGGGCAATCAGGGGCCGCCTGGCTCCGACCTTTTGTGCGATCAGCTGGACCATTTCCTTGAACGTGAAGATGTCCGGTCCAACGGCGTCGATCACGTAATCATCTTTTCGATAGATCCCGGCGACGGCCAGGGCCGCCACATCCTCGACGTAAACGGGTTGCAGCCGATAGGAGCCGCGGCCGGGCAGGACAAAAAAGGGGAAGCGTTTCAGCAGGAATGCGATATTGTTGATGAGGATATCTTCCGCCCCGATCAGAACGGTCGGGCGCAGGATCGCATAG
>DATJBI010000175.1:0-21670 GCA_035515435.1 Anaerolineales bacterium | reverse complement strand
GAGGGAAATTGGTTTGGTACATTGGGTATTATACAACTCGCATGGTACCCGAAGAAATGAACCTTTGATGTGATAGAAGTCCTTCGATTCACGGGCTGCACAATTGAGCCTGCTACCCCAGATCGCAGTGTTCAACTTATTCATCGACAGGGCCTTAGACCTTTAAATTGTTGCAAGGCCATCGGCTTGCTTGCCCCCCAAGCGAAATAAGCCGGCGGTACAATGCTGACCAAAACGACCACGAAGAGCATGGATTTAAGAAACATTTTGAAGGCGTCCACCGTACAGGATGTAATCAATTTCACTATGGGCATCCGTTAAGTATTTCACCGGCTCCATCGAGCAAGGTCTTGATCCAACTGGTCGAGCTCTACCAAACGTAGGCCGGTTGAAATCCAATTTTGACCGGCTACTGGCTGCTTGCTGATCTCAATTTGATAGGCCCGCGCACCTGACGTCCATCCGCCGCGGCTGAAGGCCAGGAAGAACACTTTCCATTTTCCGCGCGTCGGTATGATGTTCGGCGCTTTCTCCTCGATCAGTTCGGCAACCGGCCTGCGGTCGTTAGGCGTCGTCGTCCATTTGCATTCTCCGAGGATCAGGGTTTTGTTCATCGAGTTGATGCCGACCACATCCACCTGAGCTTCTGTGTTCCAGGCGCTGCCGACTTTGTCAGGCAGAAAGGGCAATTCTTTGGCTGCGCCGGCGCGCAGGGTCCACTCTCGGCACAATTCCTCCCATGTGTACTGCCCAATGAAATTGATCATGTGTTTGCTGATCTCAGCCAGGGCCTGGTCCTGGATCCCCAACGCCAGCTGATCCTGACGCCCGGCCAGGAACCGGAAATAGAATCGCAGGTAGGGATCCGTAATATGATACCGGCCAGATCGCGAGGGTTTCTCTTCTGTGATCGGTACCCGTCGTTCCACAAATCCCGTCTCCATCAGGACGCTTAAGTTTTTGTTCACATGTCCTGTTGGCAGGCCGGCAACAGCAACGATCTCCTTGATTGTATGCGCTCCATTCGCGATCGCGTTCAGAATGGCGATATAGTTATGAGGCTCTGTAACAAAGTCTTGTAGCAACAATCGTGGCTCGGCCTGCAACAGATTGTTGGGCGTGAGCAACTGCGATCTGATGTTTTGCGAGATACTTTTGGATGGATCGAGCCTTTCCAAATAGGCCGGCACCCCGCCGAACATGGTGTAAATGGCGACCCGGTCCACGGCAGAGTATTTTGGGAAGAACTGCCGCGTCGCTCCAAAGGAAAAAGGTTGAAGATGCAATTGAGAGGAAGCGCGGCCATAGAGCGGCGCCTGGTACGACAGGAACTCGCGTTTCATCATCCCCAAATGGGAACCGGACAGGACCAGAAAAAGATTGCGTTTGCTGAGCAGGTGATCCCAAAGGTTTTGCAGAAGGCCGGAGATGCCCGGGTCGACCTCCAGCAAATAGGTGAACTCATCCACAAAAAGCGCCAAGCGTTGTTTTTCTGCGAGATTTGCAACCTGCTGAAAAGCCTGCTCCCAGGCGGCGTAGGTGAAGTTATCCGGAGCTGGATTACTCGGATTGGCGAAATTGTAGACCGCTTGAGAAAAAGACTTCAGCTGAAGCGCTGTCGATGTGGGCGAGGCAACCCAATAAAGGGCGCGATGAGACGTGCGCTGTATCCATTCCGTGAGCAGCGCCGTCTTGCCGACCCTGCGCCGACCGAACAGGATGAGGAATTCAGCGTTCTCGGAACCCCACAGCCTGTTCAACACATCCAACTCGCTTTGGCGGCCCAGGAATTTGAATTTCATAACAACCTTCCTTCCAGTCGGTCTTCGCAAACATTATACTCAAAAGTATTACACTTTCAAGTATAAAACATATGTCCTAATATACCGTCCCGCCTGTGGGCTGTCCAGGGTTAGGCAAAACTGTCTTAACTCACGAGATGAAATGAAGATCCAATCTTCCAAAAAGGCGGACGGGCGTGTCAAAAACTCGAGCTTAACGGGACACACCGAATTTTTGCCACCTGGAGCGGTTTTTGAGGGTAAATCGACGGCTTTCTGCCAGATGATTCCATGCCTTGCGCCTGATCAAATACCTTTTTGACAGCAGATTCCCGACTTTGTGCCAGATGTGTTTGGCAGGTTTGGGATCCTTTCATGGTGACACATATCCTCATCATCGAACTCGCACCCACGGACTGTCTCCCGGTATGCGACTCCTCAAGCTCTCGATATGAGTTAAATAGAGGTTTAGATTCTTCCCGTTCTCGGTCCCCTAGTCCAGAATTCTGCTCGGGCTGGTCGTCAGCACACTTGGTTTTGAAGCCACGACACAAATTCGTCGAAAGCATTCTCCCATTTATGGACAAGAGATTCCCGATCCTCGCGCCCTCCGGTTTCCACCT
This sequence comes from Anaerolineales bacterium, assembly GCA_035515435.1. Taxonomy (GTDB): domain Bacteria; phylum Chloroflexota; class Anaerolineae; order Anaerolineales; family Villigracilaceae; genus Fen-1038. The sequence continues at coordinate 19,266 of DATJBI010000175.1, read as the reverse complement.
CCTAATAATAAAGATCGTTGTCTTTCCGGGCGACGAGATCAGGGAGGAAGTATCGGTTTTCTTCAATCTTGATCTTTATTGGCTCACGGTCAACCTCATACCCAAGGGTCGTGAAGCAGTCTGCCGTTTTCAAAATGAGTAAAGCATGAAACTTGGATTTGTGTGATTTCATAAGCACTTCTAATTCGTCAGCGGCGGGTTGTCCCCTGCTCAGTTTTGTATACGCCCATTTTCCGCGTTCGATGAAAACGATCAAATCGGGAGGTCGCCCTTCGATTGACGTTCCTTTTCCACGGTTGATCAAGCCCTCCTTTACGTATGATTCGATTCCATTACTGTAAATCTAGTGCAATTGGAGTAATCGCTTCCTCGATCTTCTGCGCCGCTTCCGCCTGTGCCCGCGCCCTCGGATGGCCATATGTATCGGTGGCAACGCCGGGCTTGGCGTGTCCGGACCGTTGTTGGACTGCATTCACAGGCATACCCATTTCGAGCAGTAAAGAGATTGAGATGTGCCGCAGATCGTGCAAGCGCATCAAAGGAAATCTGCGCCAGGCAGTTTGGTTTTGAGCGTCCGGTCCGGAGCGCCGGCTGAAATGCTCAAGCCCGCGGTGGAAACTGTGCATTTTTCACACTTCACGATCGAGCCCCTCCTTGCTTATTTGCCAGGGGCCTCCCTGATTGCCGTAGGGCGCGGTGGCCGGAATGCGTTTGGCTCTTCGTAGCGTTTGTGATCGATTGTCGGCAATCGCGGACTGATGTTTTCAGTCTATCACGTCGATAGACTCCTCGCGCCTCCGACGGTAGTTCAAGAAAATGGCGCTAGGGGTTCGTCCAGGAGAAGGTGCCTACAATCTGCGAGAAGACCGTCGTCTCATCGGTCATGTCAAAGGTTGGCGGCGGATTGGAGTACATTTCGGCGTTGCCGGCCCTCATCTTAAAGCTCAGGATCACACAAGTCGGACCCTTCATGACTGAATAAACATAATAATCAAACTCATTTCCAGCGCCAGCGTCATAGCCCCATTGTTCGAGGAAACTCAACCCATTGATGGGCACGACCTGTGACTGGAAAGTGGGATAATCCCCCTGACATTGAGGAGGATTCTCGGATACCGAAGCATCGAGTTCCTTCTGTACTAGATTTGTGCCCGGGGTGTCGACAGGCAGAATGACCGTGGCCCACGAGTCGTCTCCCGAGGCGCTAAGCTGGCCCTGGCTGGGATATTTCAATTGAAAACCGTATTTGCGATTGGTATAGGTTGGCCATCCCGCAGTTTCCGGGGAGGAGTTGGTTCCGCCAGGCGTCGAAGTAGCGCTGGGGAACAGACTGCCAATGATAGCAAAACCGGCCACACAAGCCAGGATTACGGCAATCCCCACAATGCCGATCAGCGCCCATTTTGAGCTGACAATGGCCCTCCGTCCCGTTCCTTCCTTTTTACCCTCTGCGCGTTGCGCTTCCGTCTTTGACGCCTGCTCTTCCCGTGCAGGCGCTGATTGATCGTCTGCCGCCTTCTGTGCAGCAGGACGGTCAGTCTGGATCCTAGTGTGCGCTTTTGCATCCAGCTCCGGTCCTGCTCCGGGCGTCTTGCGAGCAGGCTGCTCCTGTTCAGGCTTCTGCGTTGTACCCCGCTGCACTTCTCCGCTCGCTCCCCCTTCCTGACCGACCTCTGGCTGTGGCCCGTGGAACTGTGCCAATGCTTGACTGGCGGCCAGCCTCACGCGCAGGCTGTCGTCCTCCTCGGCCATCTTTTTTAGAGCCAGGAAAGCAGACCGCCCCAAACCTGGATTTTTGCCGTTCATCACTGTCTTCAACTGCTGCACGGCGCCCTCCCGTACGAACGTTCGTGCGTCCTGGATAGCGTCAATCAATTCATCAGAAAGAGATACGGGTCTGATGTCTTCCGGGCGCATCTGCCTCAGAACGATTTCGCCCTCCTGTTTCGAGGCAGATTTGGTGGGAGTCTGCTTGGGCGTGGCATTCGCGATCTGTTCGAAGGCAAAATCGTACAGCTCGTCAACCGTTATTCTCCCGTCCCCGTCATGATCTGCCTCACCTTCCAGACCTTTTACAAGAAAGTGAGTGAACAACGAGCTCTTCGTATCGCCGATGACCTTATCGCCTTCCCATGCGAATTGGGTCGCGTCGCTGGCGGTCAAAACGTATCGGCCGTAACCCTGGAGCGCGCTCACCAGCCCCATGGAGCCGCCCACTTCCGCTTTGGTCCCCAGCGGGAAGGCACCGCTGTTACAACAATCGAGAATCAGCACCTGCCGCTTGGAGCGGCTCTGATCCATCGCTTCGCGCACATAATCTGATTTGATCGCTGTGGATCGGATATGCGAACGAAGGGTGTTTTTGAACGCCAGATAGAGCGAACCGATCTCATCTCGGATCCCATGACCCGAGAAATAGAAAACAAGCAGATCGTCCGGTTTCTTATCATTGAAGAACTCGTCGATTGCCTCCATGGCGGTTGACGAATTCTGATTCAACAGGACCCTGACGTCATCAAATCCGCAGAGGTCCTGATCCTTGAGAACGCGCGCAAAGTCCTCCACATCCTGGCCCGGCGCGGTCAGTTGGGCCAATCCGGGATCGGTGTATTCTGTACTGCCAATGATCAGTGCATATTTCCGGCTCATTTCTTCCTCCCCTTTTCAAGAGCCCTGAGAACCTTGAGCAAATCCTCGGGAGAACCTTCGAAGTTGATCCCCTTCCCTATGAACTTCACGGTGCGGCCCTGCCCGCGTCCCGACCACGATTGAATCAGGTCCAGGATCTTGGGAAGCACAGCGGGCAAAACCACTAGGGCGATGGAACCGATAGTGACGGGATCGCCTTTTGAGCCTGCAGGTGCGGTCCCACCTTTTCGAAGCTCCGCGGCTTCAACATCCGTCTGTCTCAATTCAAGGAGCAGTTGGCGGGTCAGTGCATCCAGCTCTTCTTCTGTCGCATCGGGGATCGTGATCTCGAGGTCCAATTGGATTGGTTCGGGAGTATCCATGGGATTTCTCTCCTCTGCTGCTCGTCCATCCAGCTATCGCAGATTTGCGAAAGCACGGGAAATTCCTGACACGAAACTTCCTGATCCTAAATTATTATACTGCGGCTCTCGTCAAATTCTTCAACACCCTGAGGGGAATTCCCTTTCGAGAAAATACGATCCCGCTCCTTCAAGCACAAACCTGGCGGGCAGCAGGGGACACAGCTGGATCCAGCTTGCCGGCGATTGAGATTGTTGGTTACAACGACTCGATCAGGCGTGAAAGGGTGCTGACATAACCGCTCGCCCGCTGATCATTGAAACCAACACCGTCCGGAGACTGTGGGCAGTATTCCCAGAGACTCTTCCCGAACACCGGTGCCTCACGCGCTTTTGTGCCCTGAGGGATGGGCGGCCAAATCCGCTCTTTGGGGGCTTCGATCAAAGCCTGCAACTGCACGACCGTCTCCCTGGTCGTTCGATCAGACCGGGTGGGCAGGATGCTGTATCCGAGCCAGTGGCCGCGTTCGACCACTTCTCCCATCGAGCGCAGGACTTCGTCCACGCCGTCGACGGCCATGGCGTCCAGCTTGGCGGGGATCAATACCCGGTCGCTGGCCATCGGCGGGGAGACATGCAGGACACCCAGCGAAGTGGCCGGGTCCACGATCACGATGCCGTATTCTGCATCTTTCAAGGCGCGTGAAACGGTTTCGGGAAGAAGTTCGAGATAACAACGGTTCGTTTCGCCTTTTCGGTGTGTTGGTCCCCTCGGATGATCTCAAGGTTTGCGCGCTTTGCGGGGACAGCGACCTTCTTGATCGGTTCTTCGTCTACAATGAGACTATAGAAGCCAGGAGCTTTTGGAATGCCGAGCGAGCAGGCCACCTTTCCATGCGGGTCGAGATCCACGAGCAGTATGCGCCGGCCAGACAAAGCGAGGCCGTGCGCTATTAAGACCGCGGTTTTGGTCTTACCCACACCGCCTTTTGATCGGCCATGGTTAAGATCGTCATCGTGTATCCTTAATTAATCTGAGAATCGAGAAGGGCGGCAGTAAGCCGATCAGCTTACTACCGCCCGTAGTGCAGGCATCGCTCGCCCTCAGTCTCGGCCCCCGATTCATTACTGTAAATTTACTGCTAGCGCTATAGAAAATATGTTATCATTTGGACTGCATTGTTACCCAAAGCTTCCGATATCACCATATATGGGAGCCCTGGACAACAGGAACTGCAATATATGGGACGTATAGACCATGTGGAAGCAATGTAACAACGGGCCCGAGGCGCAGTGGTTAGCGCAGAGGGCTCAAAATCGTGAGGGTTTTCGATTCCCTCCTTCGGCATAGTGGTTCTGCAGTACCGAACCATAATGGTTCTGCAGCTCAAAACCGCCATATCATTCCGTGTGCTTTGCGGGCGCTCGCCCGCTTGGACCTAGCGCGAGAGTGCCAGAGCAATCTCGCGTTCTTTTTTAATATTATCCTTTGATCTGAAAAGAGGATAAGGCAACGGACGAGGCAGAGAGCAATGAAACTCAATCTGAGCTTTTTACTGGTGGATGTGCTGTTGGCCATCGCTTATCCGATTCTGTATGTCATCCAACGCGTACGCCGCTTTTTCAGGAGCAGGAGCTAGCACAGACCTTATCTTTCTGCGGAGGTGTTCGATGTCAGCGACAATGAATGATATTCTGGCGGTGATCATGGGCGGCGGGCGAGGGGCGCGTCTCTACCCGTTGACGAAGGTCCGTTCCAAACCGGCGGTGCCGATCGCCGGTCAATATCGGCTGATTGACATCCCGATCAGCAATTCCATCAACTCCGAGATCTACCGCGTCGCGATCCTGACGCAGTTCAATTCCGTGTCGCTTCATCGTCATATCACCCAGACCTATAACTTCGACGCGTTCCATCCGGGCTGGGTGCAGATCTGGGCCGCCGAGCAGACCCTCGAATCAGCGACCTGGTATCAGGGCACCGCGGATGCAGTGCGCAAGCAGCTCTTTGAAATCCAGTCCACCGGCGCGGAATATATTTTGATCCTCGCGGGTGATCACCTTTATCGCATGAACTATGCCGAGATGGCCAGGTTTCATTGGGAGAAGGATGCGGAGATCACGGTAGCTGTTCATCCCGTCCCGCGTGACGAAGTGCCGCGGCTGGGAATCCTGAAGTGTGAATCGGATGGCCGCATCTCTGACTTTGTCGAAAAGCCTCAGGATCGGGAAACGCAGGATCGCTACATCAGCCGTGATGATCCTGAACGTCCCTTCCAGGCCTCGATGGGAATTTATTTGTTCAAAACAAAAGTGCTGATCGATCTGCTCACCTATCATCCCAGCTATGATGATTTTGGGATCAATATCATTCCGGAGGCGGTCCATTCGCACAGGGTTTATGGCTTTCATTACGACGGCTATTGGCGGGACATCGGCACGATCCGCTCGTTTTATGAGATCAACCTGGAAATGGCTTCGCCGAATCCACCCTTTAATTTCTACGACCCCAAGCTGCCGATCTACACCCATGTTCGTTATCTGCCGGGAAGCATCGTCCACAACAGCCAGTTGAAAGATGTGGTCCTCTCGAACGGCTGCCGCATTCAAAACTCCAAGATCACCCATTCTGTGATCGGCGTTCGCAGTCAGATTGCCTCCGGCGCGAAGATCAAGGATACGATCCTGATGGGGTCCGATTATTATGATCCCGGAAAGCGGCCTTCCGCCATTCCCACCGGCATCGGCCCCAACAGCGATATCGAGGGCGCGATCATTGACAAAAATGTGCGGATCGGCGAGGGCGTGATCATCCGTCCATTTCCGCGCCAAATCAGCCTGGACAGTGAAAAGTGGGTTGTCCGGGATGGAGTCGTGGTGATCCCGAAGGATGTGGAGATCTCCGCAGGGACCCAGATTGTGCCGGAATGATCGGCCGTCACGGCACCGATCCCGTGCTTGCCGTTCGATGAACATGCACAAACACAGCCTGGCGGCTTGACATTCCTTGTGCAACGGAATAGACTTGAATTCGGTTGGGGAGTAGCCGTGGCGCCAGGCAGAAGAGCATCTGCATTTTGGAGGCGCCAGTGGATTGTCGTCATCCCATTGGCTGAAAGGTCATCGGCAGTCCATACGCTTCCTGCGTTGGCAAGACCACCACGATTGTGATTGTCGTGGTGGTCTTTTTTCTCCCCCGGCAGTTGTGAATCAAGGTTTGGCTGGAGTTTCGGTTATGGATAAGCATGAGAAAAGCTTGAAGCCGTGGCATGCCCTGGAGGTGGAGGAGGTCCTGCGTGATTTGCAGGTCCAGGAAGACGGGCTCACTGCCGAAGAAGCTGCCCAGCGTTTGCATCGGCATGGCGCAAACCAGTTGCAGGAGGCGCCGCGTCCGGGCTTCGGGGTCATCCTGTGGGAGCAGTTAAATAACTTTGTGGTCATTCTGCTGATCGTATCCTCGCTGGTCTCTGCTTTATTGGGGGAATGGATAGATGCCCTGGCGATCCTTTCCATTGTTGTGTTGAATACGATTCTGGGGATCGTTCAGGAACGCCGCGCCGAGCAAGCCCTCGCGGCATTGAAACAACTCGCCGCGCCCGAAGCCCACGTTCTGCGCGATGGACATCGCCGGGTGCTCCCCGCGCGCGATCTGGTCCCGGGGGACATCGTTTTCCTCGAGGCAGGCAACTATGTTCCCGCGGACGTCCGATTGTTGGAAGCGGTCAATCTGCGTGTGGAGGAAGCCTCCCTGACCGGCGAGTCACTGCCCATTGAAAAGAATGCCGCGCTGGTCCTTGAGCGCAACATCCCGCTGGGTGACCGCAAGAACACCGCTTTTATGGGTACGTTGGTCTCCTATGGGCGCGGGCGCGGCGTGGTAGTCAGCACCGGCATGCATACGCAGTTGGGCCTGATCGCCAGCATGCTGCAGAACGTTGAAGCGGAAGAAACACCCCTGCAGCGCCGGCTCGATCAACTGGGACGGACCCTCAGCATCGGTGCATTGATTCTGGTCGCGGTGATATTCATTCTTGAACTGGCAGATGCGACCGATGTCCCCTCCCTTTTTTCCGGTCCCCTGGTCTATCTCCGAACATACGCCCAGGAAATTACGAATGTCTTTATCATCGCGGTCAGCCTGGCGATCGCGGCGGTGCCGGAAGGATTGCCGGCGGTGGTGACGATCAGCCTGGCGCTGGGGATGCGCGAGATGATCCAACGCCATGCCCTGATCCGCCGGCTGGCCTCCGTGGAGACGCTCGGGTCGGCGACCGTGATCTGCTCCGATAAAACCGGCACGCTCACCCAAAACGAAATGACCCTGACGCGCCTTTGGGTCGATGGCCAGACGGTTGAGATCACCGGCAAAGGATATTCATCCAAAGGCAACTTTTTTGCAGACGGCAAGAAGGTCCGCTGGGGTGAATATGCGGCTGTCCGCACCGCCCTCTGGCTGGGGATCCTGAACAACGATGCACAGATCGAGCCGCTCAAGGGCTCGAAGCACGGCTATCGGGTTGTTGGAGACCCAACCGAGGCTGCATTATTGGTCGCTGCCGCGAAAGCCGGTGAAGCCTATTTGATCGTTAACCGGGAACGGACATCGTATCCGCGTCTCGATGAGATCCCGTTCGATGCGGCGCGCAAACGCATGGTCACGTTTCACCTGGTGGAGAATCCGCGGGCAGAGGATTTCTCCCATTATCACGACACGTCGATGCGGGGCCGGCATTTGATCGCCATCAAGGGCGCGCCGGAGGTCGTTCTGCCCCTTTGTGACTCCTACCAGGCGCTCAACGACAAGAAGCATCAACTTACCCCGGCTCTTCGCCAGAGGATCTACGAAGCCAACGATGCGATGACGCGCCAGGCACTGCGAGTCCTGGCTTTGGCGTATCGCGATGTCAAGAAAAAGAATGCAGACCTGAGCGCGCTGGAAAAAGAGAATCTGGTTTTCGTCGGACTGGCCGGGATGCTGGATCCCGCACGCAGCGAGGTCGGGCCTGCGGTTGAAAAAGCACGCCGCGCCGGGATCCGTACCGTCATGATCACGGGCGATTATCCAAACACGGCGCGTGCCATCGCGGAGCAGATCGGGTTGATGCGCCGTGACCGAGCCGTGTTGACCGGCTCCGATCTTGATCAATTAAATGATGCTCAGCTCCGCGATGTGATGAAGGATACCGATGTGTTTGCGCGTGTCTCGCCGCAGCACAAACTGCGAATTGTGGGCGCACTGCAGGCCGCCAATGAGGTCGTGGCGATGACCGGCGACGGCGTCAACGATGCCCCCGCCATCAAACGGGCCGATATCGGTATTGCCATGGGGATCACCGGCACCGATGTCGCCAAGGAAACCGCCGATATGGTGCTGACCGATGACAACTATGCCAGCATTGTCTCGGCAGTCGAGCAGGGCCGCATCATCTACAACAATATTCGCAAGTTTGTTTATTACCTGCTTTCATGCAATGTGGCGGAGATCATGATCGTTTTTCTCGGCACCCTGATCACGCGCCATTCACCGTTGACGGCCATTCAACTGCTTTGGCTGAATCTGGTCACCGACGGCGCGCCTGCGCTGGCGCTTGCCACGGAAAGAGGCGATCCCGATGTGATGACGCGCAAACCGCGGCCAAAGAGCGAGCCCATCATCAATCGCTTCATGCAGATCGGCATTCTGCTGCAAACCATCGCGATCACATCCGTCACCCTGGGGGCCTATCTGTTCGGCCTGAGACTCTATCCGTCCCGGCCGGAATATGCGGAAGCGATGGCGTTTGCCGCATTGACCCTCTCCGAACTGGGACGCGCATTGACGGCTCGTTCTGAATATTATCCGCTCTGGAGGATCGGCATCTTCAGTAATCGTTACATGAATCTCGCGATCCTCTCATCGGTGGCATTGATCCTCGGCGTGATCTATATTCCATTTCTGAACCCCGTGTTCAATACGGTCCCCCTGGGTTGGAGACAATGGGAGGTTCTGCTCCCGCTTTTGCTGGTTCCCTCCGCCGCGGCAGAACTTGTGAAACTTTTCTACCAGCGGATGAAAAAGTGAAAGGGGGGTCCGACTTCCCAGGGAAGTCCAGTTCTTATTTGATCGCAAACGATCTTCGGTGGATCGCGGAATATCCCAATCGCTTCAAGGCCTGACAATGAAACGGCGTGCCGTATCCTTTATGCTGCCGGAGGCCGTAGCCCGGATATTGCAGATCCAATTCGCACATCAGGAGGTCGCGCGTTGTTTTCGCCAGCACCGAGGCGGCCGCGATGCTCAGGCATTTCACATCGCCTTTGACAAGCGAGGTCTGTGGAATGTCCAATTCGGGAAGCTCGAGGCGAAAGTCGGTGAGAAGATAAGAGGGGCAGCGGGATAGAGATTCGAGGGCGCGTAAAGCAGCCAGGCGCGTCGCGGCAACAATTCCAAGAGAATCGATTTCGTCCGATGAGGCGAGCCCCACGCTCCAGGCCAGTGCAGACTCTTTGATGCGCGGCGCAAGGTCATCACGCCCGAGGGGGGTCATCTGCTTGGAATCCCGCACCCCTTTCAGGGTCGAGGCAAGGCGCGATCGATTGGGCAGGATCACCGCCCCTACGGCAACCGGGCCGGCCAGCGCGCCGCGCCCGGCCTCATCCAGGCCTGCGACATAGATCAAGCCGCTTCGCCAGAGTCTGCGTTCGAATGCGAGGTCAGGATCGGTACGCATCGTACAGTCCCCGCCGCGCGTTGGAATGGATCAGAAAGATATCCTGGATCATGCGGATGGCATCGCGCAGGGCGTTGACCTTGCTCTCGGAGCGATAATACCAATCAATGGGAACTTCCACGATGCGATAGCCGTGCCGGCGGGCGATGAAAAGCAATTCGATGTCGAACGACCAGCCCATCAGAGTCTGGCGCGTGAAGAGATCATCCGCCGCCTCGGCTCGGAAACATTTGAAGCCGCACTGCGTATCCTGTAAGCCCGGCAGGATCAAGAGACGAATCAGCAGGTTGATGATCCGGCCTCCGATATGACGGAAGAAGGGCTCATCGTAACGGGTGGCGCCGGGTGCCTCGCGCGAGGCGATGGCGATGTCGAAATCGGTGACATGGGGCGATAGAAAATTCGCGACTTCTTCAATAGGCATGGAGAGGTCTGCGTCGCACATCAGACGATATTGTCCGTGCGCTTCCAGCATCCCATGCTGCACGGCCAGCCCTTTGCCGCGGCCCTCCACGCGGACCACCCGCAGATTCTTGTGCTGGCCGATGAATTTTTGTGCGATCTCAAAGGTCCGGTCTGTGCTTCCATTTTCAACGACCAGCACCTCTGCCTCGTAATTCTGCCCATTCAGAAAAGCAAAGACCTGCTCCAACGTTGGGGGCAGGCGTTTTTCCTCATTATGGGCTGGAATGATAATGGAGAGCAGAGGCTGATTCAAAGCGGCCGAGGTTTATTTGCTGAAAAAAATGAGGTAACCGAATCCGGCGAGAATGCAGAACTCGACAAGCACGATGAAGACCAGCAGGACCAACTGCATTGGGCTCAGGCCGCGCTGCTTCGTCACCGGCCTCGGCAGAGGCTGTGCCGGACTCGACTCGCGCAAGTTTTGCGGCACAGCTTGCGGCTGCTGCACAGATTCGTCCTGGGTGGCAAAACTCAGATCGGCTGGGTTGAAAGGATGGGCCTGCTCTGCTGCGCTGAAAATGGCTTGGGCGCGCGCGGCCGGGTTTTCCGCCGGAGAGGCAGCAGCCATCTCCTGCGCCGCGGGCTGCGGTCCGGACTCGGACTTTGGCTGTGGAGCGACAATGCGGTCGGCCAGATTGTAAATGTATTCGGTTGTAAAAATGGGCTTGCCCTGCAGAAGCGAGGCGGCAAATTGTTTGACAGCATCGCTTTGAACGACGCGCACCGCAGGCCGGGTCGAGTCGATGTGCATGCCCGGGTTCGCCGCGATCAAAACCGGCTCAACCTGGAGCGGCAGATCGATTTTTTGGATTTGAAGGTAGCGCCCCAGAGCCCTTGCGAGGAGCGCCACCCGATTCATTAAATTGATCGGGGCCCCCTGCGATCTTCCGTTGCTGACCACATTCCACTGATCGCCCTTGGCTTCATAGAAGCCGCGCAGATGCGTGACGTAGATCACGTAGACGCCGCCTTGCCCGATCAAGATGATCGGTTCAACGATATCACTGCCGGGGAGGGTCAGGTTGCGGATCAGCACAAACCCCTTTTCAAAAACCCGATTCAGTTGATCGATCACAATATTCTGCGCTTCGAGTTCTGCATACCAGGAGAAACCGTATTTCAATGTCCCCTGTACACGATCCAGCAGGCTGATCTCGCCTTTTTCGGTTTGGAATGGGGTCTTGTCAATGATTTTCATAGCTTGACTTTCGCACTGACAAACTAGAAAGCGGGAACGTCTTCGAGTTCATCGCGCTCGGCCGGGTCGCGCGTCGCGATGATCTGTGCATCCTGCGCGCCGAGCAAGTTCACCGGTTTTCCAACTTCAAACGTGCTGGCCATCAATAGTTTGCGCTGGCCGGTAACGAAGCGCCGGCCCTGCCGGAGGCGCTCGATCAGCGTCTTGCGGCTGAGCAGGACACGATCGGAGAATGTTGCACCGCGCCGTTCATAGGCGCGCACCACATCGATTTTTCCGCCTTTATAGCGGACCGCTTCGATCACACCGTCAAACTTGTTCATTTGCCCTCCGCGCTGATTCTAACACAAAGCCTTGAGTTCTCAAAAACCACGCTCATGCGGTCAGAAAACAGGCTAAAGCTCCACTTTGGAGAAGTGCCCGTCGAGAAAGTGGGGTCTTTTTGGGCCGGGGCGGACCTGGTTTGACCCAAAAGGAGGTCCTGGTGGGTGAAAGGCAACCTGGTTCAGGCCGGGGATCGCGCAATTCAATTCCGGGGCTGCGGCTGGCGGCAGACCGGATCAGCTTCTCCGGGTTGTCGAGGTTTTGGGCAAGTGGCCCCGATCCCCGGAGGCAGTGGCTCCTACCCGGATGGAGGAGTTCCGCGCGTTTTTTTGGCGTCGGGTTATACTACTCTCAAGCCGAAGCTCGTCCCGTCCTCCCGCTTAAGATTCACTCTTAGGCTACACGCTTGAGCCGGTCGATAGGCAAAGGGAATCCAATAAGACGAAATGAACCTCGCAATCCGCCCTCTCACACCCGATCTCTGGCCCGCCTTTGAAGATCTATTCGGCAAGGGTGGTGCAAGCAACGGCTGTTGGTGCATGTACTGGAGAATCGGCAGTGAATACCATAAGCGGGCGCGTGAGAAAAACCGCAGGGCGTTCCATAAGATCGTTCGACGTGGCCCGCCACCCGGTTTGCTCGCATTCGACGGAGAGCGGGCAGTGGGTTGGTGCCAGCTTACAGCGCGCGATGATTTACCGTGGCTCAATCAGGCACGATTTTTCGAGCGCGTTGACTCTCTGCCGGTCTGGTCGATCTCGTGCTTTTATATACGGCGTGGTTATCGAAAGCGGGGCATCATGTCGGCATTGATCGCGGAAGCGGTGCAAGCCGCGAAGCGCGCGAAAGCATCGGCTCTCGAAGCCTATCCTGTAGACACACAGCAACCAGAAAGTACAACCAATGTCTTCACAGGCACGGTTGCGGTGTTTGAGCGTGCCGGATTTAAGGTAGTCGCGCGCCGTATCCCGTCCCGTCCACTTATGCGTCACGATCTGAAAGAGATCAAACCATGAGGCGGCCCCTTTTCGACCTGGGCAGCCCATCGATGAATGGCAGTGGGGGGCCCGCAAAATCACTGCCAACAGGGTAGCGATAGGCCTTGGAGCCTACAGTTCTTTCATTTCTGCGTGCTTCTCGGAAATTGTTGTGCTCGACCCGGCCCGTCGAGCGGCTTCATCGCGAGATCCGCCGCGGGGCACATGTCGTCCCGATCTTTCCTGATCAAGCTTCCAGATTGCGCCTGGTCCCGGCCGTGCTCAATGAGATCAGCGAGGACCGGTTGAGCGGCAGAACCTATATGACTTTTGATGGTTCAGGTTAATCGCAAGCCTAAATCGCGAGGAATCTCTTGACTCAATTTACAGCATAAACCTTGCGCTGTCTCCGCACAAGAGAGACAGACTGCAATTATTATGATTAGATTCAAGGCCTTCGCCATTCGCGGGACAATTTGGCAAATTTGCCCACGTTCACGGTCTCAAATATGGCCTTGGCGAAGGTATTGTTGGATTTGCACATCATATTAGAATTATCTTATCCGTCCCCACGTTCACAGGACCGCTGCCCCATGCATACCCGCACCTGGAAAGATTACCTGCTTACCGACACAGCCATCCTGGTCTGGATGGCTGCGGCATTGATCATCATCCACTGCCTGGTCAACAACCAGTATGGTTTCCACCGCGATGAGCTCAACTTTATCGAAGATGGGCGCCACTTGGCCTGGGGGTACATCGATTGTCCACCTTTTACGCCCTTTGTTGCCCACATCGCCGAAATGCTGTTCGGCACCTCGCCGGTTGGCATCCGCTTCTTCCCGGCTGTGGCGCAGGGATTGGTCCTGATCCTGACCGGGCTGATGGTCCAGCGCATGGGGGGGGACCGCTGGGCGCAGGTCATCGCTGCCGGTGGTGCCATCATCTCCGGGGTATCGCTTTCCCAGGGCAGCATCTTCATGTATGTCTCCTTCGACTTGCTTTGGTGGGTCATGGTGGCTTACGGTGTGATCAGCCTGCTTAAAACCAGTGACCCCCGGTGGTGGCTCGCGATCGGCGCGGCGATCGGCCTGGGCTTGATGACCAGACTGACCATGGGTTTCCTGGTTGCGGGCCTGGTCGCGGGCGTGCTGTTCACACCGGCGCGCCGTTATTTGAAGAGTCCCTGGTTGTGGGCCGGCGTGGCCGTATCGCTGCTCATCTTTCTTCCCAACCTGCTCTGGATGGCGCAACATGACTTCATCTCGTTTCAAAAACTATCCGCCATGCATGCCCGTGATGTAGCGAACGGCTATTATAAATGGTTCCTTATCGACCAGCTTTATTCTGCCGCCAATCCCTCGTCCATATACCTGTGGGTTTTGGGCTTATATTTCTTCTGGCGCAGATCCAGCGGGCCCAATTACCGCCCACTGGTCTGGATGTATGCGGTGCCCTTGGCCGGATTTCTGGCCCTGCAAGGGCGTGGTTATTATCTGGCCCCTGCCTACCCCATGTTGATCGCTGGCGGTGCTTACTGCATTGGAGAATGGGTGCGCAACCTGTCTCCCGCCCAACGCAATGCCCGGTATTCCTGGCTCTATTACAGCCTGATCATCGGCGGACTGTGTGCGGCCTCGTTGTCAATGCCGGTTGTGCCCGTGAATTCATTTTGGTGGAAAATAGCCGATAACATTCACCAGCTATACCGTGAAGAAATCGGCTGGCCCGAGCTGGTAAAGACCGTGGCGGACATCCGTGATACCGTTCCGCTTGAAGAGCGCTCCCGCCTGGGTATCCTGGCAGGCAACTATGGCGAGGCCGGTGCGATCAACGTTTACGGCCCCGCGTACAACCTGCCGCGCGCCATCAGTGGAATTGATTCCTTCTGGTTATGGGGGTACGGCAACCCTCCGCCCGAGACCGTCATCGTCCTGGGCCTGACGCCATCCGATGCTTACTCGCTCTTCGAAACCTGCTCCATTGCCGGCACCACCGCTAACCCATATGGCATTCAAAACGAAGAAAGCCAGTACCACCCCGATATCCTGCTCTGCCGTCATCTGCGCCAGCCCTGGGAGCAGTTTTGGAAAAATTTCCACTATTTTGGCTGAGCTGCCAGCGGTCAGAGGCCGCTGGCAGCACTGCTTACCATTATTATCCTGCCCGGTGAGATCGTGCTCGTCTGGCACAATCCTATTAATTTTGAACGATGTGCAGCCTGACTTCAGAGGGAAACGCCGAATCCCATTGGGCCCTCCCCAACCAATGAATTCTCAACCATTTAGTTCGAGATTAACTTTAAATGTGCCTCGCTGAAAATGGAGGTACACTCCGCTGAGGCAAATTCCGTCAAATCAGCCTGATCCACGCCGGCCCCCCTGCGAGCCGGGCAAGCCGCCGAGCGGCCTGCTGCAGAGGTGTTCAAATGTTATACGATGAAACATACGCAAACACAAAAAACAACTTTGGGGAAGAGCCGGAGCCTGTTTTACGAGACTACTATCATAAAATAAATACATCCAAGCCTGTGTTGGATATTGGCGCAGGACAGGGCCGCCATGCTTTCTTCCTGGCGCGCGCAGGATTCGAAGTGGATGCGATCGATCCCTCCAAAGTGGCAGCCGAGACCATATCTGCCCTGGCCGTATCCGAGAAACTGCCTGTTCGTGCTTATCAATGCAGTTTCGATGAGTTTGTCCCCCAAACAGATTTCTATTCCGGCATTTTAATCTTTGGAGTGATTCAAATCTTAACTTGGAAAGAAATTGACTGTTTGCGCGATAAGCTCAAACAATGGACGCACCCGGGAAGCCTTATCTTCATTACAGGATTCACGATTGCGGATGCTTCCTTTGTTAGATACTCACGAATTTGGAAACCAATTGGAAAGAATTCATTCGCGGGAGAGCAGGGCAACTTGCGGACCTACTTGGAGGCGGGAGAAATACTCGATCTATTCAAGGAATATAGTGTGGTGCATCATTGGGAGGGCCTGGGTCCCGAACATAGGCATGGAAATGGTCCAACAGAGCGTCATGCCATGGCCGAAGTCGTGCTCCAGAGATAGCAATCGGTTGCCACAATTACTTTCGGCCACAGGCATGCGCCGTCCAATACAGCCTGCAGGCGACGAGCGGTATCCTGTGGGATTTTCAAGGATTTTTCTGGCTTCAAGTTCTATCTGCTCCCAAGCCGAATGCACACTCCGCCCACACGCGGGTGACGCACACCGTTGGGTTGCAACTCATTGACTGAGAATTCGTATAAACATCTGCCGATCCTAAAGCCGCCCCAAAATTGGCATCCAACAGGAGATAAGGATGACGCCATGAAATACAAGAGTGTTGTCGTAACCCGAAGGGAAGGCCCGGCGGCTCTCCAAGTCATCGAGAACGAGCTGCGCATGCCGTCCGCTGGGGAAGCGCGGATCAAAATCCTGGCCACGCCCGTAAGTCTGGCCGATGTTGAGGCTCGCTACGGTCGTTCCCCATTTAGACCCAAACTGCCGTTTGTGCCCGGCTATGCCATCGTTGGTGTTGTGGATGCGATCGGTGATGATGTCACCAACGCTGCTGTAGGAGACCGGGTAGCGGCTTTGACGATTCACGGGGGCTATGCCGAGTACATCTTTCTTCGTGAAAAACAGCTTATTCCGGTTCCGCCCACGCTGGACCCGGCGGAAGTTGCACCGCTTATCCTGAATTACATTGTTGCCTACCAAACACTCCACCGAACTGCAAGGGTCAAGGCCGGTGACAAGGTGCTCATCATCGGGGCAAGTGGCGGGATTGGGACGGCCTTTTTGCAACTGGGCAAATTGGCCGATCTCATCATGTATGGAATAGCCTCCAAAAACAAACACGATATCTTAACCGAATACGATGCAACGCCAATTGACTACCGCACGCAAGATTTTGTCGGGGTGATCCGCAAAGCGGAACCGGATGGCCTGGATGTTGTGTTTGATGGGATCGGTGGAGATTACTTCAAGCGCGGATTCTCGCTGCTGCGGCATGGCGGCACATACGTGGGATACGGCAACCCCTTGAGCATTTCGCGCACGCTTCGATTTCTGGGGCAGCTTATCCTGTTCAACTTGCTTCCGAATGGACGATCTGCCAAATCCTACGGGACAGGACTTTATCTATTCAACAGACGCCCATTCATGGAAGATTGGGCAACGCTCTTCAAGCTGCTGGAAGAAGGCAAAATCAAACCAGTCATCATGAAAAAGTTCCCGATCCTGGAGGCGTGCCAGGCAAATGTGCGGTTGGAAAGCGGCCAGGTAATTGGCAACATCGTCTTGCTCGCACCCGAGCTGCTGTAGGTTTTCCATTCTGTGATCAAACCGCCACCCACAGCGTTCCAAGAAACAAAATAAGGCCATCTGGACGGAAATATCTGCCAGTGAGCTAACTACAAAAAGGCGTCGGGTCTATGTGTTCAAGAATGAGGCCACTCATGCAGCGCAATTTTCCTATGGGCAGACCCGCTCACCTGGGTTATATATGGCTTTCTAATTCGGATCGCTCAAGGCGCCGCCAGTTGATGGATCATGATGCTCGGAAATCAGGGTGCACCATGGGAGTCGCTCGGACTCACCCATGCTAATGCACGGCTTATATGTCTGCCAATTGCAGTATACTTTGCTTGTGCAACCCTGTTTCTCTTGTGAAATATGATGCCCCATCCTACGGAGGTGCAGCCGACCAGGGGGATTCTGCGCCGTTTTTTCAAGTGTTTTCTCTGCTTTGGCTTCTTCTCGTTTCCCGGCCGAGTGCACGCCCTGCCGACTTGCGGCACAAGTACACCACACTATGGACACTATGCGTAAAGTAATATTTGCTATGTCGGTATCCGTCGATGGCTTCATCGAAACAGCCAGCGGCGATATAAACTGGACTTCTCCCGACCCCGAATTGCAGCGTCACATGATCGATCGGGAGAATATCATCGATACTCATCTGTACGGACGGCGGCTGTACGAAACCATGGTTGCCTATTGGCCAACCGCAGATAAAAACCCTTCGGCGTCAAGATTCGACATCGAATATGCCCGGGTCTGGAAGGAAAAAAGAAAAATCGTATTTTCGAAGACCCTCACGCAAGTGGGTGGAAGTTGTCAATTATTCAGAGGGAATATCTCGGAAGAGATCAATAAGCTAAAGACACAACCGGGCAAAGACATGTTTGTCGGTGGTCCTCATCTTGCTTCGACCTTCATGAAACTCGGCTTGATCGATGAGTATTGGCTCTACGTCTGCCCGACAATCCTGGGGAGCGGCAAACCCATGTTTGCGGACCCGGGCAAAAGGATCGACCTGAAGCTGATCGGAACAAATAGTTTTGGTTCCGGGGTCGTTCTTCTCAAATTGGCGAACAAGGGTGCCGCCGACCGATGAGCCGCCCTTGTCAAGGGCCAGAAGGATGTTTCCTTGAGATAAAGGCTTTGGAAATCTGGAGCGTTCCAAAGCCTTTTGGTTTGCATGGGAGCGGGCTTCTTTTTGCAAATGGAAATGCTTCGCCATCCCACCAGGAATCCCTGCTGATTTGGGTGCCATTTTTCCGCACTACTTGGCAAAAGATCTTTATACAGCCGCTGCTTCAAATGCAGGTCCTGCCTCCGTGCCGGACGTCCTCCGTAGAAGCGATCCCGCCGGGACGACCTCTGCGCACGATGCGTGCGAGCTGCTCGCCTCTGCCCAGTTGCAGTAATCCGTATTTTGCAAACCGTTGGCGGGGTTATTGCCATGGGATGATCCTATCCGGGCGAATTTTGGACTAGATGGCTCCGCTCATTCTTATCATGCTTATCTTCAAATTGCCAGGACTCACCTCGAAAGTCTCGCTACCGAGTGTAAAGAAAAGGGGCTTGAATTGGCAAATATTCCGGCCTTGATTGGTAGATCAGAAACCACTACTGTAAAATTGATAGACGGATTCTTCTGGGTAACAATAACACGGAACTGTCCTCCGCCTTTCTGCTGAACTCAGCCCAGAATGACGGTATTTCTCACGGAAAAGTCGGGGTGCCGGGATTTGAACCCGGGACCTCTTGCTCCCAAAGCAAGAGGCCGAGTTGAGTGCGCCAGAAGGGGGAGTGGGGCACGCAAAAATCGTTGGGCAAGAATTCAGCTACGCGAAGTATAGCTTGATATCGTGGATTAGAAAATAGGCAGTGTGATTGGTGGGGCAGGTAACGGAAATCTTGCATCGATGCTAGAGAAAGGACTACAATCATGTGTGACTTCACAGTTCATTAACATATCGATCCCCTGACCCACAACCCTGATTGCTCTCCTTGATCATGCAAGCGGGACCAAAATGAACAGTGGCAAGAAGAATCGGAGCAAGTCAGCTGCGATGGACGCCTCTGATATCTTTTGACAAGCACTCCTGCCTTGGAAGGCATTAATCCAGTCTGCGTGAGCACTTGAGTACCATGGCATAAGTGAGTTTGGCAATGATCTGAATCTTTTCGCTCGCCAGTAATGAAATTCGGAACGCCGGTCAAGCCGCGTTGCGTGGCATTATCTGCGCCGTGCAACCGGAGCTTTCGGGCTTCGAAAGCGGTGATTTCACCAGGTCGCTGCAGATTC
>DATJBI010000174.1:0-12533 GCA_035515435.1 Anaerolineales bacterium | reverse complement strand
CGAGACCGCCGTCCATGTCCTTCGCATCATCCTCAGCGGAGCGTTCGACCGCTACCCCCAGCTGCAGCTGGTGATCGGCCATATGGGCGAAGCACTACCATTTATGCTCCCCAGGCTGGATAACGATTTGCCCATGCAACTCACCAAATTGAAGCGCCCGATCGGTGCTTACCTGCGCGAGAACGTTTATTACACCTTCAGCAGTTTCAACTACTTACCGAATTTCCTCGACCTGTTGTTTCAGGTGGGGGTCGACCGAATCATGTTCTCAGTCGACTATCCCTGGAGCTCAATGCTGGATGCCCGAAACTTCCTAGAGCAGCTCCCGCTCAGCCCCGCCGACATCAATTGCATCGCGCATGGCACTGCTGAACGTCTTCTACGCATGTGACGTATGGGAGAGCCGTAACAACCCGATCAATGAGTTATAAACATTGACCAATGGAAGAAATCTTCCCGGTCTCGGATCTCAGTGGTACAGTCCACAGGCGGTTGGCCAAGATCAGCGAACTATATCCTCGGCTGAATGATAAACAAAAGGCAACGCTCTTGCAGATTGTTGCAAATCAGATTATAGTTAATCCGCTAGGCGAGATTGTCGGACACGAACTAAACTCGCCTTTTGTTTACATACGATCTCTAGTGAATCGATTGTCCTCCCCTGATAATAGGGAAGGGTGTGGTTCGGAACAGATTCACGTGGGTCCACTGCAAAAATAAAAGGTCACGGCAGGAGTAGTAAGTCATCCCGTCAGCGAGAAGGGAAAGCGAGGTGGAAGCCCTTCACCGGCATCCAACGGGAATGCCAGGGGCAAGACTGAACTCGCCTGTCACCTCCTTCGGCTCTGCCCAGGAGAGACTGCGCTGGTGAATTAAGTAGTCAGCGACGGGCACGCCCGTTACAGCCATCAAAGTGACGTTCGCAGTTTGAGCGTAAGCCGGGTGGTACCGCGGAGGAATTCCTTCGTCCCTGATCGTGGATGAAGGAATTTTTGTTTGGAGACGGTGTGCAAAAAAACGGCGGGTCGCCATCCTGCCTTTATGGGATTTTCACTGGGACAGTGCCGGTGTCTCTTATGACCAGGGCGCGCCGCGTTGTTCCTGAATGAATTTAAGAAGGAGGTACGAATGAACATGAAGATGGTTTTTGGAACCGAGGTGCGATCCTGCCTTCTCGCGCGCCTCCCGGATGAACCCAAGCTTGAAGACTGAAAGCCACGAGCTGGCTATTGAAGAGAAAACTTTTCAACACGAGGTAAGAATGGCTGCAACCAAAAAGAAGACAACAACCAGGCAAAAAGCGAATCCAAAGAAAGTTGGATCGAATAGAGCTGTAAAGGCAAAAGCTGCAAAGAAGATCGTCGTAAAAAAGAAGACCCTGCCAGTTAAAAGAAGCGCTGCCAGGAAGGTCGTCAAAAGACCGGCTGGAGCCGCGGCGACAAAGCGCGCCGCGCCCAGGGCCAAGGCCGCAAGAGCAGTTTCGCCCGTGGTCCAGGATGCCTATAACCCGCAGGTGATCGAAAAGAGCTGGCAGGCGAGATGGCAGGAGGATAAGCTGTATCGTTCCGTGATCGACCACAGCCGGCCCAAGCACTATGCGCTGACGATGCTGCCCTATCCCAGCGGCGATCTGCATATCGGCCACTGGTTCTCGATGATCCCTCCCGACACGCGCGCCCGCTTCAAGCGCATGCAAGGATACAACGTATTGTTCCCGATGGGTTTCGACGCGTTTGGCCTGAATGCGGAAAATGCTGCGATCAAAGACGGGATCCATCCGATGAAACGCACATTCCAGAACATTGAGCGGATGCGCAGGCAAATGCGCTCGATGGGCACCATGTTCGATTGGGAGCGTGAGGCCGTATCTGCCGACCCGGAATACTACAAGTGGACCCAGTGGTTCTTCATCCAGTTGTTCAAATATGGACTGGCATATCGAAAAATGTCCGCAGTGGATTGGTGTCCAAAGGACAATACGACTTTGGCGCGCGAACAGGTGATCGGAGAAAACCGCGTATGTGAACGTTGCGGTACGCCGGTCATCAAGAAGAATTTGGAACAGTGGTTCTTCAAGACCACGCGGTATGCGGATGAACTACTGCGCTTCGATGAGATTGACTGGCCCGAACGCGTCCGGACGCTGCAAACGAATTGGATCGGCCGAAGTGAAGGCGCCTCCGTCATCTTCAAGACCGAAGCTGGAGATGACATCGAAATATTTACGACTCGTCCCGATACGTTGTGGGGCGCGACGTTCATGGTCTTTTCGCCGGAACATCTGTTGGTGGATAAGATCACAACGCCGGAACAAAAAGAGGCGGTGGAGGCGTATAAGCTGCAAGCCGCGCGTCAATCGGACATCGAACGGGAAGCTGTGGATAAAGAAAAGACGGGCGTGTTCACCGGCGGATATGCGATCAATCCCGTCAATCAGGCGCGCATTCCGATCTGGATCGCGGATTACGTGTTGATGAGCTATGGTACGGGTGCGATCATGGCAGTCCCCGCCCACGATGAACGCGACTTTGCGTTTGCCAAAAAGTATGATCTGCCCATCGTCGAGGTGATCCGGCCCGAGGGGCAGAACGAGGCGGGTGAGCTGCAGGTCGCTTATATCGGCGATGGCGTGATGGTCAACTCGGGGCCGTTCAACGGGACAAAGGTCAACACCGAAAAGGGCAGAAAGAATCCCGGCATCAGCAAAGTGATCGACTGGCTGGCCGCGCAGGGCATCGGAAAAGAGGCCGTCAATTACCGTTATCGTGATTGGTTGATATCCCGGCAACGTTATTGGGGCGCGCCCATCCCGATGGTCTATTGCGAGAAGCATGGCTGGAACCCTGTCCCGGATGATCAATTGCCCGTGCTGCTGCCGGAGGACGTCGAATGGAAGCCGACGGGCGAGTCGCCGTTGAAACTGCACCCGACCTGGAAGGACACAATTTGTCCGGTGTGCGGCGGGCCTGCCACGCGTGAGACCGATACGATGGACACGTTCATGTGCTCGTCCTGGTATCACCTGCGGTATTTGAGCCCGCACGATGACCAGGCTCCGTTCGATGAGAATGAATACAACTATTGGATGCCCGTGGACACCTACACGGGCGGCATCGAACATGCCACGATGCACCTGCTGTACACACGCTTCTTCCACAAGGCCCTGCGCGACATGGGCATCACCGAAGGCAACGAGCCGATGATGCAGCTGCGCAATCAGGGCATGGTGCTGGCGGAAGATCACAGCAAGATGTCCAAGAGCCGCGGCAATGTGGTTGCACCGGACGTGCTGGTGAATCGATACGGCGCGGATACGGTGCGCGCCTATATCATGTTCTTTGCGCGTTGGGAAATGGGTGGACCGTGGGATTCGCAGGGGATCGAAGGTACCGCGCGCTGGATTCGCCGCGTGTGGACGCTGTTCACCGAGCGGACCCGGCCCGGAGCGGCTTCCGAGCAGACCAAAAAGAATCTGCGCCGGCGCGTGCACCAGACCTTGCGGCGCGTCACGCGCGACTTCGAGACCTTCGAGTTCAACACCATCATCTCTTCGTTGATGGAACTGCTGAACGAAATGTACAAAGCGCGCGAAGAGGGCGCGGCCGGAAGTCCCGAATGGAACGAAGCCGCCGAAATCTATTTGAAGATGCTGGCGCCCGTTGCGCCGCACATCGCCGAAGAACTGTGGACCAATCGATTGGGCAAGCCGTATTCCATCCATCAACAGATGTGGTCGAAAGTGGATGAAGATGCCGCCCGGGAAGATATGATCGAGATTCCCGTGCAGGTCAATGGCAAGGTGCGTGACCGGGTGCTGGTCTCTGCGGAAGCCGATGAAGATGAGATCAGAACGACTGCGCTGGCGAGCGAGATCGTCCGGAAATACATGGAAGGCAGGCAGCCGCAGAAGGTCATCGTGGCGCAGAGGAGACTGGTGAGTGTGGTTGTCTAGATTCTGTTCGATCGAATTGCAGGGAAAAGCCCCTGAGGGTCTTGCGCCCTCAGGGGCGATTTATTTACCAGGCGTACGCTTCGGGTGCTTCGCCGCCGGGCCCGGGCCAGATCTCATGGATCTTCTCCAACTCTTCCTTCGAGAACCTGATCTTGAGTGCGCGCAAAGATCCCATCAACTGGTCCATCGTGCGCGGGCCGATGATGGGCGCGGTCACGACCGGGTTCTTCAAGACCCACGCCAGGGCAGTCTCCGCCGGCGCCTCGCCCTTGGCCCTGCAGAATCTTTCCCACGCTTCGAGCTTGGGACGTTTCTTCTTGATCTCCTTTTGTATGTCCGGCCTGGCGCGGCGGCCTTCCTTGATCTTCTGCAGCGCGCCGCCCAACAATCCGCCCGAGAGCGGACTCCAGGGGATGAGTCCAAGCCCGTAGTCCTTGCAGGCCGGAATCACTTCCAGTTCGATCATGCGGTCATTCAGGCTGTAGAGACTCTGTTCGCTGACGAGTCCCATGAAGTGACGGGCCCGGGCGGCTTCCTGCGCTTTGGCAATCTGCCAGCCTGCAAAGTTCGATGAGCCGACATACAGCACCTTGCCCTGTCCCACCAGCACTTCCATGGCCTGCCAGATCTCCTCCCACGGCGCGTTGCGGTCCACGTGATGCATTTGGTACAAGTCAATGTGATCGGTGTGCAGCCGCTTGAGCGAAGCCTCGCACGCCTCGCGGATGTGCAGGGCGGAGAGCCCCGACTGATTTGGCCAATCGCCCATGCGGCCAAAGACCTTTGTGGCGATGATGGTTTTCGCGCGGCGGCCTCCGCCCTGCGCGAACCAGCGCCCGACGATATTTTCCGTCACGCCTTCGCCGACCTTCCAGCCGTAGACGTTGGCTGTATCAAAAAAGTTGATGCCAAGATCGTGCGCCTTGTCCATGATGGCGAACGAATCCTGCTCGTCCGTCAGCGGGCCGAAGTTCATGGTCCCCAGGCACAAACGCGATACCTTGAGGCCGGTGCGGCCGAGTTGAGTGAATTCCATGCATACCTCCTTGGTATGGATTTTTTACCGAGAGGATTATATAGTATTTTGCGCGGCAGGCCTACTGTCTTTAATCATGATACAAACGACGAATGTGTGGAATGGCCGGATTCGCCGGGAAGGGAACACCCTCCGGGACTGTTTCCTTTGATACAATCAACATCTACCTTGGAGAAAAATGATGAGCGAAGATGATTTGGATCAAGATCGAGGCGGCGCAATTGACATCCACGCCATCGAAGCGGCAACCTTGAGTATGCTGAAGGCGTTCGGTGAAAACCCCGAACGCGAAGGCTTGAAGAATACACCCAACCGCGTGGCGCGCATGTATCCTGAACTGCTGGCCGGCTATCACGTTGATCCGCACAAACTGGTCAACGATGCGATCTTCCACGTTTCTTACGATGAAGTCGTGATCGTGCGCGACATCGAGTTTTACAGTCTGTGCGAACATCATATGCTCCCCTTCATCGGGCGCGCCCACGTGGCCTACATTCCCAGCGGAAAGGTGATCGGCCTTTCGAAGATTCCCCGCATCGTGGACATGTATGCACGCCGCCTTCAGGTCCAGGAACGCATGACGCGTCAGATCGCCGACTTTATCAACGAACTGCTCCAGCCTCGCGGCGTGGCCGTGGTGGTGGAAGCGCTGCATTTGTGCACGATGATGCGCGGCGTCCGTAAACATGATGCGCGCATGACCACCTCCGCCATGCAGGGCGGATTCCGAACCAACAGCGCGACGCGTCAGGAATTTCTGGATAACATCTCGCGCGGCGCCGGACCGCTTACAGTATAAGCACCTCCGGGCGCGGCACGATCCAGACTTGACTTTGCAGCTGCTCGGCGACCCTCGACAGTTCTTCGCCGCGCACGGGATGAATGAATTCGGGGATCAATTCCGCCAGCGGCACGACCACAAAGGCCTGGGCCCAGAACTCGATGTTGAGCGGCGTCTCATCGAACAGCACCATATCCAGGTCGACGGTGCGCGGCGCATTTTTATCCGCGGAGCGGATGCGGCCCAGCTTCGCCTCGATGGGCCGGATGATCCGTTCCTTCACATCCTCAGGCTGTAAATTCGACGCAAATAGAACACAGGCGTTTAAAAAGTCCGGGCCGTCCGAACCGACGGCATGACTTTCCCAGATGCGTGAGACGGCTTGGACGGGTCCATAATCCTTTAACATTCGAACTGCCTGGGCAAGATGGGCGGCGGGATCGATGTTGGAACCCAGACTTAAATACGCGCGATGCAGATCATTCATCGCCGCCGCGTTCGATCTCCACTCCAACCGACTTTGCGAATCGCGCGGCTCCGGGTTTTTCCACCCGCACGATCACCCGCTTGACCCCGTTCTGCTCCAGGCAGAGCTTTGCCAGATCATTGGCCAGGGCCTCCACGGTGAAACGCGCCGAAGTTTCCGTGTGGGCCTGAAGCTTTTTGACCAGGGCGCTGTAGTCAACACAATCTGCGATCGCGTCGGTCTCCGCCGCGCGCCGTGTATCTGTAAAAGCAGTGACGTTGATCAGAATATCCTGCGGCGTCCGGCGTTCCCAGTCACGGATGCCAAGGATGCCGCGCACCAATAGATCCTTGATGAAGGTCTTGTCCATGTTGACTCCTATATCAAATGCCTGCCGCCATCCACGTGGATGATCTCACCGGTAATGTATGCCGGACCTGCCAACAAGAAGAGCAAGGCCTGCTCGACCTCCTGTGCCTCACCCCACCGGCGGGCCGGTACATGACTTACGATCTCTTCATTGGCCGATTCATGCGCGGGTGGCAGGACCGCTCCCAGGGCCAAGGCGTTCACGGTGATGCGCGGCGCCAGCGCGATGGCCAGGGATTGTGTCGCTGCGGCCAGCGCGGCCTTGCTGACGGTATAAGGGAGATGATCCGCACCTGGACGCAGGGCCCGCCAGTCCAAAATATTGACGATCCGGCCTTCCGCCTGATCAGGGATTTGTTTTGCAAACGCCTGGCTCAACAAAAATGGCGCGGTGAGGTTGATCGCCATGTGCCTTTCCCAGTCTGCCAGGGAGGTCTGCTCCAGCGAAAGCGGCTCGAAGATCGCCGCACTGTTCACCAGGCCATACAGCGGGCTGAACTCGTTGGCCTGAGAGATTAAACGGGAGACCTGCCCGGCCTGGGAAAGATCCGAGACGAGGATCCGGGCGCGGCGCCCGAAGGAGGCGATTTCTTTTTGAACCTCCAGAGCCTGCTGTGCCGAATGTCCGTGATGGATGACCACATCCGCGCCGGCGCGCGCGCAGGCCAGGGCAAGCAGCCGTCCGAGGCGGCGGGCAGCTCCGGTTACCAGGATCGTTTTGTCGACCAAAGGCGACCCATCCATGGGCGGAATTCTATCATTGGGAGGGGTGGAGCATCAAAGAATTAATCAGATATTTCCCGTCCAATTCTTGACGTTCATTTTCAGAGGTGATAATATCTTCGTGCTTCGGAGCACCTCCCGCCGTGAAATGCCAGTCTATTAGAAAGATGTAGGCCATGACTGAAAATCAAGATCCGCCGGTCTATACGGGTGATATCGCCGAACAACATCTGGAAGGGGGACAGGAATATACCGCTGAAACTCAAGAGATCACGTTCACCGCTGAGCAACATGCTGTTTGGGCTGACCTGTTCGCTGGAATTCACCAGCCGTACCTGCTGGAACACGTCTGTCACGAATATATTGACGGGCTGAGCCTGCTCAGACTCGACCCGTGCCACATTCCGACCGTGGCGCATCTTAATCAATGCATCACGCCTCGGACCGGATGGCACATCGAGCGGACGGCCGTCCGCTACACGCTGGCCGATGCCTGGTACCAAAAATTCGCCCGGCGCATTTTCCTGATCACGGATTACCTGCGCAGGCGCGACCAAATGGAGTTCACGCCGGAACCGGATATGTTCCATGATATCCTCGGTCATCTGCCCTACCTGACGGAGACCTTTTACGCGCGCCTCGAAGATAAATTTGCCCCGGCCTATCTGAAGGCGACCCAGGATGAAAGAGAAGTCATCAAACGCCTGGCCTGGTACAGCACGGAGTTCGGACTGGTGATCGAAGACAATCGTCTGAAGGTATTTGGCGCCGGGACGATCTCCGGCCGCGCCGAACTCACGAATACCATCATGGAATTCTACCGGCTGGGCCGGGATGGCGTGCTGGATTACACCGGTAATGTGTTCGCGCAAATTCAGGAGCAGTTCCTTGCCCATCGGGAGGAACTCGGCCGCGTCATCAATGGCGTGAACGAACTGCACCAGCGTGGACAGATGTCGTCGCAGGAGAGGGGCTGGAACGTTGTCCACGCGCTTTACAACAAATTGGGGATTCCGCGGGATGGATATCTGGGAGGCGAGGTGATCATTGCTCCCTTTGATGTGGAAACGATCGCTTTGATCCCGAAGACCGTCTATGCGTTCAACCCGATGTTCTTTGTCTGCGAGTCGTTTGAACACATGGGGGCGCTGCTCGATTCCTACCTGAAGCCGATCGCGCTGAGAAATTAACCAGGGCGGGACACGGTCCCCTGCGGTCCGGCCATCAGGGGACTGTTCATTCCCTGCGATTGGTTCTATACTATCGTCAGCAGAGGAGCGAATTGCATGAAGGATGCATTCAAAAAATATTTCCGCGCAGGCATTTTCGGGACCGGCTGGGGCAATGCGCTCATCAGTATCGCCCTGGCCGCGGCTGTCTATTTCACGAACGGGATCTATGATCTATTGAATCATGGCCCGGCGGTCTGGATCCTGCGGACTCCGCTGGATGATGCATTGCCCGTGGTCCGGCCGTTTGTCATCCCGTATGTTTCGCTCAATTATGTGGTGTACTTTACGCTCATCGCATTCTTGTTGTTCAGGACCAGACTGTTTCAATCGGCCTGCCTTGCCATGCTCACTGCCTGGTTCGTCAGTTACTTCTTTTATTTTTTCTTCCAGACCGAGGTGATTCGGCCCGCCCTCACGGGGACCGACGTCTTGACCCGCATGATCCAGAACGTCTATGCAGGCGACCACCCCTTCAACGATTTTCCGAGTCTGCACACCTCGATCTCCACCATCCTCGCCATTCACTGGTTCCGCTTCGATCGCCGGGCAGGGATCATTGCAGCCGTCTGGACCGCGCTCATTGTTGCATCCACCGTATTGATCAAACAGCATTATGTGGCGGATGTGGCCAGCGGATTGTTGCTGGCCTTTGGCGCCGCCTGGTTGTATCAGCGACTGATCATTCAAAGGAACGTCTGATCCATTCCCGGCGGAAAGGCGATTTCGCCTCTCGCAGTTTGATATAATTTGCGCATGCCCCTGTAGCACAATGGACAGTGCAAGGCACTCCTAAGGCCGAGATGTGGGTTCGATTCCCGCCAGGGGCGCAGATCGGCCCGGAAGAAATTACTAACGAAACTCTAAGATTTTTTCTCTTGCATTGTCTGATAAGTTATAGTATTATGGTTACGGCAAGCGCTAGGGTGCCCCCCTCACCCTGGCGCTTGCCATTTAACTCTGCTCAGGGAACGAATTGTAACTTGAAGCATAAGAGAGTCTTCCGCACTTTTGTTGATGCAGACCTGTGGCCCGTAAAGGCAATTACTTGCCACCTCTTGGGCGGTTGAGTAACACACCTATTTCTTGAGTAAATCCAATTTACCGACCCAAATATTTCATGCTTCATCAATTTCAATCGATTCATCCGTCCCATTTACTGCTTCGGCCCTTGATTGTATTGGGCTTCGTTGTTAGTTGCTAACTCGCCCGACATCACAGCCTCCCATGGACTTCTTGTCCATCAGGTCGCAGACCTGCCTCCGGCTTCCTTCCGACCTCACCTCACGATGACACGCTTGCCCTCGGCTGACGGTTAGTGCAATCAACCTTCGTAAAAGTCTTTTGCTTTCTGATCAACGTCCATGCTGGGCGCACAACACAACTCCGGAATGAATATCTCGGAGTTGTGTTGTTTTGTGCAGCTCGGCTTCAAGCCTTTTCCACAGGGTATTGAATTTCGGTTGTTGTATCGGAAAGATTTGCTTTATCGTGCTTGATGTAAATCTCACGGTACGGGCCGATGATCCGATACCCATTGGCATCCATCCATTCGAGTAAGGCGGTGTGTCCTTGTGTGAATTCTTCAAAATTACCGTGATGTACAACGGACGCGACCAGCGTCGGCGGCAATTCATATACTTTCACCTGCTCGGCACCGGGCAGCAGCCGGTCAACTTGTATAACCGCTTCCGCAGCCTCGTTTTCGTGAACGTCGGCCGGACTATGCCAAAATGCCAGACATAGACCGTTGTCCTTCACGCCCTGCTTGCGCAGATATTCTTCGACTTTGGCGTAAGCAGACCCCAGGTATTTGGGGACTTGGTCATTGGCCGGGATCGTGACGCGGCACGTAGTGACCGTCATGGCAGGGGCAGTCTTGAGCACAACATCAAATTCTGGCATTCTATTCTCCATTTCGATTTGCCTCAGCCTGGACTCGATTCGTCTCAGGTGTCCCTGTTCATCGGCGAGATGCTGCTCCACTTCATTGCGCTGCACCGTCAACATGCCGCGTAATTGTTCGATGGACAGACCTTCGGCCAGCATGAGCTTGATCTGTTCGAGCGAGAAGCCTAGGTCTTTCAGCGCCAGGATGCGGTGCAGCCGCGGCAGTTGCTCGGTAGAATAGTAACGATAGGCGGTGTAGTTATCCACTTTCACGGGTTGGAGCAGTCCCATTTCATCGTAGTACCGCAAGGTCATCACCGAGACCTGACTGAGGCGTGCAAAGTCACCAATTTTGATCATACGTTTCTCCGTGCGCGGAGGATGACTTTATACACCCTCCGGCGAGGTGAGAGTCAAGAGCTTTGCTCATCTGAGTAAAGAGCGTCGCTCATCGATCGCAGAGGATCGTGCTATAGTTTTGCCCATAACTTTAATCGAACACTTGTGCTATAATGCTTTTGGCCGCATATGCAGTATAGAGGAGCAAGATACCACATGAATGCAGATGCCTTTCGCCATTTCGACGAAAGTGATTTTACTGAAAACCGTAAGATATGGGATAGTTCGCCGCCAACAGTGCCTGTTATTTATAGTAAGGAGAACCAGCCGATGGCAATCAATCCACCCGGACAGCAAACCTCAAAGCCCCAAAAATCGGTCCTACAGTGGTTGCTTAATTCTGACCCTTCGATCCGCTGGCAGGTGATGCGCGACCTCGCTGATGCGCCCGCGGGCGAGATCGCGGCTGAGCGTGCTAAGGTCGCGACGGAGGGCTGGGGCGCCAGACTGCTCGCACTACAGGGGGCTGACGGAGCGTGGGCTGGCACAGCATGGAACCACGGCTGGGACTCCACGATGCATGTGTTATGGCTGTTGCAGGAAATGGGCCTTGATCCCGCCAGTGATAAGGCGCGTCATGCGTTGAGCCTCGTTCGCGACCATGTCAGGTGGATAGGATGGGATTGGGATGGCACATGGCGAGGAAAAGATTTTGTCGGCAATCCGTTCTTCGCGGGTGAGGTCGAGCCTTGTATCAATGGGCAAGTGGGGGCGAGCGGCGCTTACTTCGGCCAGGATATCCAGCGGATACTTGATCTTCTACTTGCCGAGCAATTGCCTG
This sequence comes from Anaerolineales bacterium, assembly GCA_035515435.1. GTDB lineage: Bacteria > Chloroflexota > Anaerolineae > Anaerolineales > Villigracilaceae > Fen-1038. The sequence continues at coordinate 907 of DATJBI010000174.1, read as the reverse complement.
ATGGCGGCTGGAACTGCGAGGCCGCCAACGGCTCGACGCGGTCCTCGTTCAATACCACGATCTGCGTGCTGGAAGCCTTGCTTGAATATGAACTGGCAGGCGGGACTAACGCCATAGTGACAGAGGCCCGCCTTCGCGGGCAGGAGTACCTCCTCGAGCGCCGCCTTTTCCACCGGAAGTCAACTGGAGAGGCGCTCGAGCGAGATCGCGAAGGCAGCACCGCGTTTACCCGCTTCGCTTTCCCTAACTGGTGGCACTACGATATACTGCGGGGGCTTGAGTACCTGCGCCGCGCGGGTGTAACACCAGACGAACGCATGGCCGAGGCGATCAAACTGGTCGAGTCGAAACGCGGCAGCGATGGCAGGTGGGCAGCTGAGGTTCGCTACCCCGGCAAGATGCCGGTCGAGATTGATGGGGGCGAGGGCCAGCCGAGCCGCTGGAACACGCTACGCGCCCTACGAGTGTTGAACTGGTATTCAGCAGGAGATTGACGCAGTTGGCGGACAGGGACTGACGAGCCGAACCGGCCTGTTCAGTGACGCACTTCCTGGACTCAGGCGGCCTAACAACCGGCTGCAGCGGACAGTCCGCTACGCGGCCCGCTGCCAAACCAGAGCGTTGGGCGGCTCCATTACAATCTTATCAATTTTTTGACTGCACGCTGGCGACAGATCAGTGGATGATGGAAAGGAGATCGTGCATAATGCAACCGCAAAGACAACTCATATCCGTGATGCTGGCCGTTTCTGATACACCCACTGCTGCTGCGTGGTATAAGCGTGCATTGGGTGCAACGTTGCTATGGAGTTTGGGATCAGTGGCGGGCTTAGAGATTGCTGATGCACCGCTTTTCCTGGGGGAACCGGCCAACAATGGTTGGGAAAGTCCCTCGAAACTTGGAATC
>DATJBI010000173.1:0-7124 GCA_035515435.1 Anaerolineales bacterium | reverse complement strand
ATGGGCGGGCCGGGCCGGCCAACTTCAGCTTTTTGAAGAAGCTCACAAATCGATTCATAATCAGCTCAATTTAAGATAGACCATGTCCAGACCCAATCCCTGCAGACCGATCTCGCACCAATGGTGCAGGAGGGCCGAGTCCTCATCCATGGCCTTCATCATGAGGGGGATGGCGCGCGGATCGCGGATCTCAGCCAGGGTGCGCATGACATGGATCTTCGCGGCTGGCGAGCAGTGCCCGAACGCCTCCAACAGGGTCGGAACCGCGGATTTGCCGATCCGCGCCAAGGCGTTCGCCGCCAGCGTTTGAACCATCGCATCCTCATCGCCCAGGGCGCGGGCCAGCTGGGGCGCGGCCTTCTCGGCGGGATGTGCGGCAAGCGCCAGCGCGGCGGCCTGCCGCACTTCTGCGGAGGCATCCGTCAGCGCGGCCATAAAATAGCCGGCATCGATCTCGGGGATCTGTGCCAGGGTCCGCACGGCCCACCAGCGATGATCCGGCTCGGGCGATCCCAGCAGTTCCTGCAGCACGGGAAGCACGGAGAGGCCCAGCCCGGCCAGTTGCACGGCGGCCGACTCGGCGCGCGCTTCGTCTCCGCTGATCAAGTCGTCAAGCAGCCGATCGGGGAACGACATGCCGCCTCGTCATTTCGCAGGCGGTGGAACGGGCAATAGCGCTTCCGCCGTCTTCATCCACTTCTCACCCTCGTCGATCAACATGACCGGAATATCATCCACGATCGGGTATTTGCGCCCGCAGTCCTGACAGATGAGCCACGAATCCTTATATAGCTTCAGCAACCCGTCTTTCTCGCGGACGCAGTAGGGACAACGCAAAATCTCAAGCAGTTCCTGGCTGACCATTTTTTCTCCAATCAGTCGGCTATTGTACCATGCTGAGCGCGGGCGGCTGGCATTTGCCCTCATGCCTGGCCTCCGCGGCAGGATCCTGGACGCTGGGCAGGTACTCGCAGACCGCCTGCCACGGCTCATAATGAGTCTTGAATTCATCCTGAAAATAAACCGCGCCGCCCTTCGTCACCGTGCGGGTCACATCGACATCCGCACCGTTGGCGGCAAAATCCGTCTGATTCATCTTCTGATTCGACGGCAGATCGGGATTTTTTACAAAAGAGGCCGGCGGCGCGGGCACGAGATTATAAGGGCCCCCGTTGTTGTTGACGGTCACGCTGCGCCCATCCGGCGTGGAATAGAATTGCCAGGTCAGCGAGCGCGAGCCGACATCGACATTGGTCTCCATCAAGATCCAGTACTGCGAGTCATTCGTAAATTTGAAATCCACCAGCGGAAAATAAACGGTTGCATCCATGCCGGCCAGACCGGAATTGTCGCCACCGCTGGAGGTCTCTTCGTAATAATGGACACGATAGGCATGGGGGACGCGCTCCACCACCGGAAAGCCCGCGTAGAGCACCGTGCGAAACAAGGTGGTGCTCACCTGACACACCCCCCCGCCCACGCCGGTGATCGTATGATTGCCGTAAATGATAAGGGCCTCGGTATAGCCGTTGTTCAAACTGACGTCGCCCAGGGTCTGGCCCATCGAGAAGGTTTCACCGGGCGCGACCAGCACTCCGTCGAAACGCGCCGCCGCGGTCTGGATATTGGTGATGCGCTCGACGGGCGAACCATAAAAATAAGACGTCTGCTGTTGGATCAGCCCCGTAATGCCCAACTGCTGGGCCGTCACATCGTCAGAGGCCGCAGGCTGGGTTTCCTGCATCACGATCGGGACGGTGTGCTCGCCGCGCGCCAGGGCATCGTTGATCGCTTTGACGCTGGCATCCACGTCAATGGTCCGCCCCGTGACCGCAGGGGTGATCAGGACCAACTGCCGCGTGCTTGGATCAAAATGGAACTGGGCATTCGCCGCCTGGCGGTCCGCCTGGGTGGCGATGTTTGCCAGCATCTGACGCACAGAGCCGGGGTCGAGCAGGATCTGCAGAGCGGCCTGATTCCCATTTTGCACGCGCTCGACGCCCAACATGCTGGCGACCGATTGCGGATCATAGACCCATGGGCCGGGATCGCCCTGGCCGGCATTCGGGATCACCAGCTGCAGGGGCTGGCTCAAAATCTGGCGAGCGGCATCCGCCTCCGAAGACACATCCATCAATGCCGGCTGCTTTTCCTGAATGACCAGCGGCACGTCTCCGTCGGTGAACGTTCGCAGCCGCGCCCCGAGATAGGTGAGCGTGGCATCCACGTTCAGGGTGCGGCCGATCTGCCCGGCCCGCGCCACCACGTTCGTTCCTTCCAGATGAAGGCTGGCCTCCACGGCCGGTTGATTGATCTTCTGGGCGAGGCCCTGCAAATATTGGTTCGCGACGCGCTGATCGAAAACGATCACCGGGGACACATCCTGCCCGAATTCCAGCGCCCGCAGTTGACCGTCCAGCGCCGCAAACACGCCGCCGCTCCGTCCCAGCCGGTAGGCGGACTCGGCGCTCGCAGACGGGTCAAAGACCATTCCCAGCTGCGCGGGCGAGGCCACCCAGACATTGGAGCCGTCCCGAAATACCAGCTTGCCGCTGATCGGATAGGAGAGGGTCTGGCTCAATTTCAACGCCGCCGCCTGCGGAGCCATTCCCGAGAGGTCGACGCCAGCCACCGTCACACCCGGAAAGATCCGGCCCGCATAGATCAGTTGATATCCCAGCGTCCAAAGGATGATGGCGCCGAGAAACAAAAAAATGCCGCCGACAAAAGCGGTTATGAGTTGAGCCAGGAGCGGAGTCCGTTCCCTGGCCGGATAGGAAAGCACAGACATCAGCGTTTATTATACCCAGCATGATGAAAAATACATTAACCCCCGCGAACACAGGCCGGTCGGCCCTTCCCATCCAGGTCTTCACCTGCGCCGGGCCAGACGCAGGCCGGGAACAATCATCGGCGTCACAGATCTGTATGCCGCATAGACCGCGCCGTATTCACGCAGAAGCTTGCGCTCTTCAAAATATGCGCCGGCAAAAATATAGAGGGTGGCCGCGACATACACCACCAGTGCATTGACGGTCATGGCAGGCGTGAGCCACAGGAAAAGCAGGCCCGCGCTATACAGGGGATGGCGCACAAAGCGATACAGTCCGCCTGTGACGAGGGCGCCCGTCCGGGGCTCCGGTCCCGCCAATTGCCGCAGTCCAACAAAGGACAGTGTATCCGTCTGCAGGACGCCGTAGAGCAAGAGGCCCGCCGCGACCCCCTGGCCCCCCAGCATGAGATAAGCCCAGGGTTCGGGCACCCGATAGAGAGTGCGGTCGGGAAGGATCCACATCAACCACGCAACGGGGAGCAGACTGACCAGGGAAAAAATATTGTAGGCGAGGCGGTACATCCGCATCAGCTCATCGCCCAGGATCCGGTGCAGAAGATCTTTGCAGCCCAAGGAGGCCAGCAGGGAATGAACAACGCCCCAGGCGGCAAAGGCCGCGGCGAGCAACAGGAAATTCACGCCAAATTCCCTTCGCTCAGCCCCATCCAGACCTTGATCCCAGGCCCTGGCCTTTAGCCATCGCCACCTCCGCCCTCATTATCACCACCCCCATTATGTTCGTGTCCATTATTTGGATTCTTGCCGCTATTTGGATTCTTGCTGCCGCCCCCATGCGAGGAGTTCCCGGGCGGATCAGATTCGATGCTCGTCACGATGAAACTCCCGTCATCTCCGTAATAGCCGTCAAATTTCACCGCGCCGCCGACCCCGATCGCGCCCGTGATCGCGGCCGGTTCCACGGATACAGCCTGACCGTTGATCGTCCAGGTCGCTCCCTGTTCATTTTGAACGATGCCCGTGAAAGAGAACGACCGGGGTGTCGCCGCAGGGGCGGGAGGCGTTTCCATCGGGGCAGGCGACGGTGTTTGCGCGCCCAGAGCATTGGACGGGATCGGACCCTCCGTGGCATGCTTGTCCGACGGCTCCAGCGGCGGCAGCAGCGAGCCGGGCTGAAGGGATTGAATCTCATCGGCCTGCAGGCCGCCGTCGGACCCGGTGGTTCCCGTCACGGTGACCGGGACGCCGTTTGCAATCGGGGCCGCGGAGAAGCGCGTCCTGTTTGTGACCACCACCCGAATGCCGGAAACAAGCCAGGCACCGTCCTGACGCCCGGTGACCAACCCGGAAAATGTCACCGCTTGAGAACGATTCCGGATCAGGAGCTCATCGATTTCATTCAAGCGTTCCTGTTCAAATCGGCTTTGAAGGGCCTCCTGTCCCTGGCGGTTCAACATCAATGCCAGTTGAAATCCTTCCCATGTTCGCTTCACTGGATAGAGTTGATCGCCGGGCAGCGAATTCGACGACGCCCCAACCAAACCGGTACTGCTCAAGATGAGGGCGGCGGCTGCTCCGAGCGCCAGCGCCAGGCGCGGGAAGAACGCCAGGCTGTGCCGGGACGATAAGCGCTGCGACTGGCGCAGCTGGGCGGCGCGTTGAAGCAAACGCGCCCGCCCCCGGCGCTGAACCCCTTCCGGAATGGAGGCGGTCTTCAGCGTCCGCGCCTGGAGCGAGACCTCCAGGATCGGGCGCAGCTCCGGCGCCAGTTCCGGATAATGTTCTAGGGCAGAGTCGATCGTTTGCCCCCCTTCCAACGCCTGCAAACAGGATTCAAGCGCATCATACAACCGATCGGTCATCGTTCATCTCCTCGATGTTGCGCTGAAGCGCGGCCAGGGCGCGGAACTGGAGAGCCTTTACGGCATTGACATTCTTCGCCAGCGCGGCGGCCGTCTCCTCGAGAGAATATCCCTGGCTGAAACGCAGCGCCAGAACATGCTGCTGTTCGGCCGTGAGCCTGGCGTAGGCCTGCTGCACGCTGCGCTGCTGCTCGCGCAGATCGACCATGTCGTGCGGGCCGGGATCGGGATCCCGGAGATCCTCGGGCAGCGGTTCGGCGGGCCTGCGATACGCTTGACGAAAATGGTCAATGACCGCATGGGAGGCCGTTGCCAGCAGCCACGCTCTGAGATTGGTTTGGGGACCGCGCTTTCTCTGGGAAGCCTCCAACAAACGCAGGAACACGTCGCTGGCAATATCTTCCGCGGCCTGTTCATCGCTCAGCCGATAGCGCACGTAGCGATACACCTCCGGGAAATATTCATCGTAAATCGCGCCGATCATTTCCGAATCAAGCTTCTTCAGACCATCCAGCGCTTGAAGTTCGTGAAGATTCTGCATGGGTATGGCAACGCCCCGAAGAGTTGGGATCGCCGTCGAGAGAGTGTTCATGCCCAGTATAACATTTCCTATCAGGGGAGAGGTCTGCCGGATCGGAATCCCGGCCCACTGTCTCCGTCGCTCCATGTGATCAAAGGTTACGGCTGCCATCCCGCAGCCGTGCCCGATCCGAACGGCCGGGCAGGCTTCCGAAGCAGAAGCGCGCCCCAAGGGGGCACACCCGGCCCGGACTTGCCCGGGTTATCGAGGCGAGGGGCGCGGCCCGGTCAAAATGATATAATCCGTGCGCCCATGACAGACCTCCTGCCGATACAATCCGCCAATCGCCAGATCTTCCGCGCCGCCGGGACCGTGATGCTGGCGTTTGTATTAAGCAACGTGGTCGGCCTGGTCCGGCAGATCCTGATCTCGCGCGCGTTCGGCACGGGCGATGCGTACGATGCCTTTGTGGCGGCCTCGCGCTACCCCGATCTGATCTTCAATCTGATCGCGGGCGGTGCCCTGGCCTCCTCGTTCATTCCGGTCTTCACGGGCTTTCTGGAGCGGGAAGACCGCGCCTCCGCCTGGAAATTGGCATCGGCGGTCATCAACCTGGTCGTGCTGGTGCTGACAGCCATCAGCCTGCTGTCGGCGTTTTTTTCGCTTCAGGTGATCCGGTACATCCTCGCGCCGGATTTCAGTCCGGAGAAACAGCAGCTGGCTGCGTCCCTGCTGCGCGTCCTGTTGATCGCGCCAACCATCTTCGGAGTCAGCGGGATCGTGATGGGTGCGCTCAACGCCCATCAGCGCTTCCTGCTGCCCGCCCTGGCTTCCACCATGCTGTGGGTCGGATACATCGTTGGATTGATCTGCTTGGTACCATCGATGGGAATTTTCGGTCTGGCCTGGGGCGCGGTGCTGGGTGCATTCCTTCACATCGGCATTCAACTTCCACAGCTTCTGCGGCTTCCCAAGTGGCAGTTCAGGTTCTCGCTGGGCCTGGAGGATGCGGCGGTGCGGGAGGTTCTGTTGCTGATGGGACCGCGCCTGCTGGGCGTGGCGGTCGTTCAGATCAACTTCCTGATCAATACGATCATCGCCTCCGGCCAGCCGGAGGGCTCGGTCTCGTCATTGACCTATGCTTTCCAGATCATGACCATGCCCGAGGTCGCGATCGCGCAGGCCATCGCCGTTGCCGCGCTTCCGACTTTTTCCGCGCAGGTCGCGCGCGGTGAATTGGGCGAGATGCGGCGTTCACTGGCCTCGACGCTGCGCGGCGTCCTGCTTCTTTCCCTGCCCGCCACGCTGGGCCTGATCCTGTTGCGTTACCCCATCATCGCATTGCTATTTCAGCGCGGTCAATTCGACGCCCACTCCACCGACATGGTGGCCTGGGCACTGCTTTGGTATACCGCCGGGCTGGTGGGACATTCCGTGGTGGAGATCCTTTCACGGGCCTTTTACGCCCTGCACGATACGCGCACACCGGTCCTGGTTGGGACGGCTGCCATGAGTCTCAACATTGTTTTCAGTTTCGCGTTCTCGGCGTTATTCGCCAGCCTCGGCTGGATGCCGCACGGGGGACTGGCCCTGGCCAATTCGCTGGCGACGGCTTTGGAGATGAGTGCGCTCTTTATCCTGATGCGCCGCCGCTTGCATGGATTGGACGTGACGAACCTGGGCCGCGGCCTGCTTCAGGCCGGATCTGCCACGCTGCTGATGAGCGGGGCCCTGTGGGCCTGGCTGCGATTCGCGTCCGGATATTCGGTCTGGATGATCGCACCGGTCGGGATCGTCGCAGGCGGGATCGTGTATGCGCTGATGATGTCCGTCCTGCGCGTGCCTGAAGTGGGGGAATTGGCCGACACCCTTCGGCGCCGAATGAGAGCCGCCCGCTAGGCTTCCTTGGAACCACCGAAACCAAACAGGTGCAGGGACGAATTCAGCCCCC
>DATJBI010000172.1:0-17179 GCA_035515435.1 Anaerolineales bacterium | reverse complement strand
AGCGGCGAGGCAGAAGCCCCCAGCGGATTTTTCAACGTCACGCCGAGATACGTTGTGGATAAACCAACCAGTGTTTCCTCCAAAAAATGATTCGAGAGCAGTCAGACTGCTCTCGAATCTTCCGTTTCTAATCCTTGTGTTCTCCATTGCCATCCGCCTCGTAGTGGATGGCAGCCATTTGCTGGTAGAGTGTCCAGCGGGCCTTGGCATCGTGCTGGGCTTCGCGCATCAATTCCTCGGCGCGGCCCTCATCGATCTGGGTGAGCATCTTATAACGTGTTTCGTTGTATGCATACTGCGAGACAGGAATGCTGGGCTCTTTCGATTCGATCATGAGCGGATTCTTGCCCTGCTGGGCGAGGCGCGGATCGTAACGGTAGACCGGCCAGGCACCGGATAGGACGGCCAGCTTTTGCTGTTCGAGTCCGTGAACCATATCGTAACCATGTTCGATGCAGGGGCTGTAGGCGATGATCAAGGATGGACCGTCATAGGATTCAGCTTCCAGAAAAGCCTTGAGGGTCTGTTGATCGTTATAACCCATGGCAACGCGCGCAACGTAGACATACCCATACGCCATGGCGATCAGGCCCAGATCCTTCTTGGGCAGACCTTTCCCGCTCATCGCGAACTTGGCGACCGCGGCGCGCGGCGTGGACTTGGAGGCCTGACCGCCGGTATTGGAATAGACTTCGGTATCCAGCACCAGCACATTGACATTGCGTCCGCTGGCGAGCACATGATCGAGACCGCCGTAACCGATGTCGTACGCCCAGCCGTCGCCGCCGATGATCCAGACGGTCTTCTTGACCAGTGAGTCGGCAAGGCTGGCCAGATCCTTCGCACGCGCCTTGTTGGAATTGGCAAGCTTCTTCTTGAGTTCGGTCACGCGCAGGCGTTGTTCTTCGATGCCGGCTTCGCTGGACTGATTGGCCTGCAGAATGGCATCCACGAATTCCGGGCCGAGGTCCTGCTTGAAATCCGCCAGCAATTCCCGGGCATACTCTTTTTGCTTATCGAGTGTCAAGCGCATACCGAGGCCGAATTCAGCATTGTCTTCAAACAGCGAGTTGGACCAGGCGGGCCCGCGGCCGTGGCTGTCTTTGGTCCATGGCGTGGTGGGCAGGTTGCCGCCGTAGATCGAGGAGCAGCCCGTGGCGTTCGCGACAATGGTCCGGTCGCCAAACAGCTGCGAGACAAGTTTGACATAAGGTGTCTCGCCGCAGCCCGCACAGGCGCCGGAGAATTCAAACAACGGGCGAAGCAGCTGCGAATTCTTTATGGTGGACGGATTGATCAGTTTGCGGTCCAGGTCCGGGATCTTCATGAAGAAGGCCCAGTTCCTGCTTTCGCTCTCGCGCAGGGCGGGCTGCGGCATCATGTTCAGAGCCTTGCGTCCAACCTGCGTCTTGTCCTTGACCGGGCAGACTTCCACGCACAATGTGCAGCCCGTGCAGTCCTCCGGGGCAACCTGCACCGAATAGGACATTCCGCCCGAGAACTCCTTGTATTTTGAGGGCATGTGCTTGAAGGTCTCGGGTGCGTTCGCCAGCAGCTTGTCGTCATAAATCTTCTGGCGGATTACGGCATGCGGGCAGACCATTATGCATTTTCCGCACTGGATGCACAAGTCCGGCTCCCAGACCGGGATCTCCAGCGCGAGATTCCGTTTCTCCCATTGCGTTGTGCCGGAGGGGAAGGTGCCATCCATCGGCATGGCGCTGACAGGCACGTCGTTGCCGTTGAACGCCAGCATGGGCGCCAGGACGTTCTTCACGAAATCGGGCGCTTCATTCGGGACCACTGCCCGCCGTTTGCTCCGGGAGGTTGCCGTGGAGGGGACTTTGACCTCATGCAGATTCTCCAGGGTTTGATCGACCGCGTCGAAGTTCTTCTGCACGACGGCTTCGCCGCGTTTGCCGTACGTCTTTTCGATGGCGTGCTTGATCTGGGTGATGGCGTCCTGGCGCGGCAGGATGCCGCTGATCGCAAAGAATGCCGTCTGCATGATGGTGTTAACGCGGTTCCCCATGCCCGTCTTTTCGGCAACGTCATACCCGTTGATGACATGGAACTTAAGTTTCTTGGCCAGGATCTCCTTCTGGACTTCGAGCGGCAGTTGATCCCAGACTTCGTCCGGACCATACAGGCTGTTCAGCAGAAAGACGCCGCCCGGCTTGGCATACTTCAGCATCTCAAACTTTTCCAAAAAGTTGAACTGATGACAGGCCAGAAAGTTGGCCTGGTTCACTTCGATCAGATACGGAGCCTGGATCGGCTTTGGGCCGAAGCGCAGATGGGAGGTGGTCACCGTGCCGGCCTTCTTGGAGTCGTAAACGAAGTACCCTTGAGCAAAATTATCGGTCTCTTCGCCGATGATCTTGATCGAGTTCTTATTTGCACCGACCGTGCCATCCGAGCCAAGTCCGAAGAACATGCAGCGAACCGTTTCTTCCGGTTCGATCGAGAAGGATGGGTCGACGTCGAGGCTGGTGTGGCTGACGTCATCCGTGATGCCGACCGTGAAGTGATGTTTCGGCTCCGAGCTCTTCAGTTCATCCAGGGTGGCTTTGACCATCGCCGGTGTGAACTCTTTCGATGAAAGGCCATAGCGTCCGCCGATGACCTTGATGTTCGGGCGATCCCCCTCCACCAGGGCGTTGACGAGGTCGAGGTAGAGTGGTTCACCGGATGAACCCGGCTCTTTGGTGCGGTCCAGTGCCGCGATCGATCTGACGGTCTTCGGCAGGGCCTTGATGAAATGGTCGATCGAGAACGGACGATATAATCGGACGCGGATCACACCGACCTTCTCACCCTTTTCAGCAAGATATTTCACGGTGGCTTCGGCGGTATCGCCGCCCGAGCCCATGATCACAACGATTCTTTCTGCCTGGGGATGACCGACATAATCGAAGAGATGGTATGTGCGTTCAGTAATCTTGGCGAACTTGTCCATCATCTCCTGAACGATGCCCGGGGCCGCCTGATAGAACGGGTTGACCGTCTCGCGGGCCTGGAAATAGACATCTGGATTCTGCGCGGTGCCGCGTACGACCGGATGATCCGGAGACAGGGCCCGCGCCCGATGGGCGCGAATCAGCTCATCGTCGATCAGCGAGCGGAGTTCCTCATCTGTCAGTCTAAAGATCTTGGCGACTTCATGCGACGTGCGGAATCCATCGAAGAAATGCAGGAACGGCACGCGCGCCTTGAGAGTGGCGGCTTGGGCGATGGCGGCGAAGTCGTGCGCTTCCTGCACCGAGCCGGATGAGAGCAGGGCGAAGCCGGTCTGGCGGACAGCCATCACATCTTGATGGTCGCCAAAAATGGAAAGAGCCTGGGCGGCGATCGAACGCGCCGCAACGTGGAAGACCGTGCTGGTCAGCTCCCCCGCGATCTTGTACATATTGGGGATCATCAGCAACAAACCCTGCGAGGCGGTGAACGTCGTGGTCAGCGCACCGGCCTGAAGCGCGCCGTGCACCGCGCCTGCCGCGCCGCCTTCGGATTGCATCTCGATCACAAGCGGAACGGTTCCCCATAAATTCGGCTGGTGTTTGGCGGACCAGGCGTCGGCGTGTTCACCCATGGGTGAGGAAGGCGTGATCGGATAGATTGCGATCACTTCATTCAGGCGATGGGCGACCGAAGTCGTGGCTTCATTGCCGTCAACGGTTACGATGGGACGTTTCATGACTAACTCCTTTGCAAACGGGCCTAAACCCGGAAATATCGCTCCAGGTTCTAAGTGTATCCCCCAATAGAGCCGGCCGTTAGTAATTTATGACTTAAATCCCCATGCGGGTTGTCATATTTCGGACAAATATTGGCAGAATTACAAGTCGGGTGCGGATGGGTTGGCTGAGCTCTACATTATCTCAAGGCCGCGTTGCAAAATACGACCGTGCCAGGAACAGTGCCGCCAGCGTTTTTGCATCCGGCATCTCACCTTTTTCCGCCATGCCGATGGCTTTATGGATCGGGATCTTTTCCACTTGCAGAAATTCATCCTCATCCGGATGAAGTGGATTGTGGGTCAGTTCGGTCGCAAGAAAGACAGCCATGAATTCGGTCGAATAGCCCGGCGCAAGATAGAAATCACCGATGCGCTCGAGTTTGCCGGCGGCCATTCCGGTTTCTTCGCGGATCTCACGTGCCGCGCAGGCTTCATGCGGCTCGCCCCCCTCGCGCGTGCCGGCGGGCAGTTCCAGCAAATCCAGGCCTGCCGCGTGGCGATACTGGCGGACGAACAGCAAATTCCCCTGACCGTCCACGGGGAGAATGACCACCGAGCCGCCATGTTCGACAATTTCGTAGGTTGTGGTGCGGCCATCGGGTGTTTTCAGAAAATCGCGCCGGATTTTGAAGGCCCGCCCCTGAAATACGGCTTCCGATTTCAAAAATTCAAACGGCATGATCGCCTCCTAAGAAACAAAGCCCAGGTCAATCGCCTGGGCTTCTTGATCAGGGTGGTTCGCTGTTACGGGATGGTCAACTGCTGGCCCGCCGTCAAAACAGTGGAGAGCGGCAGATTGTTTGCCTGGGCGATCGCGTCCGGGAAGAGGTCGCCGTAATAACAGGCAACGCCGTAGAGGGTAGTGTCGCCGTTGCCAGTGACCGTATACGTATCAGGATGATTATGGAGGGCCCGCACTCCGGGGAACGGATTGCCGCTCTGCGGCATTTGCAGAACCAAACCGGGCTGGACGATCTCCCAGCTCTTCAAGCCGTTCAACGATTTCAACTCGTCAGGATCGACGTTGTAACGGCGTGCGATGCAGTATGGGAATTCGCCCTGCTGCAGCGTGTACGTTGCCGGGACGCCTGAGGGCGGGGCGTAGGTCGCGCCGGAGACCGGCACCGCGGTAAGTGGCGCAGGCGTGAAAGTCTCCGCAACGGCCGGCGTGCTTGAACTGCTCAACGGGGTGATGAACGTCCCGCCTTCCGGGGTGTCGGTCACAGCGGAGGCCGTGCCGGAGGTTGCAGTCGGGGCTGCAGGAGTCGCCGTGGTTCCGCTGAGTGCTTCCGCGGTCTGCGTTCCAAAATCGGCCACCAGTTGCATGGCATCCACGCCCGTCGGCAGGGGGGACACAAACAAACCCGCCGGAATCAGTGTTGGTGTCGCGGCGGGCGCCTGGGAGTAGGATTGCGTACAAGCGGTTGCCAGTAGGGTTCCGAGCAAAAGGATAATGATTAACCTCATGCCGATTTTCTTATCAGCCATCTTGATATCTCCTTGTAACGAATGCTAAGAGAGCATGGTAGCATAACCTGTTTAAAGCGTCAAGCCGCGAGCCATTGCAATTGAATGGTTATCTGCATCCCAGTTCTGCCAATAGATTCGCGGCCGCCGCGTGCACCTCGGCCGGGCCCTCCGCCTGCACCCGTTCCCAAAGAAGACACAACCCCTGATGAAGTTTTCCATTGTCCTTCCATGCCTGACGCGTGATCTGTTCTGCAGATTTCACATCCCCCGTGCGCGCATCTGCTTCAATGAAGGGCAGCCATTCGAAATCATCCTGCGGAACATAGCCCCGTTGCAGGGCCTGGCCTCCCAGCTGCGCGACCTGCGGCCAGTCACCGATCTGACGGGCCAATTCAGCCCGTTCATAAAAGTAACACCAGGTATGAGCCGGTTCAGCGGGAAAAGGCGGATTGGGCAGCCCGGGCGGAGGAGCATCGGTAATGATGCGCGACGGATCGGACAAGGGGATCAGCCCTGTCAGGGATGCGAACTTGTTATAGGTCTGCGCATTGGCATAAATTGGATCGAGCACCCGCAGGCATCCGTTCGGCGGTGCGTAAATTACGATCACCTGCGAGGTTGAACCGTGGAAGGTCACGGTGCGATACGGCAGGTCAATGGCCGTGTCCGGTTTGAGGTCCGACAGCGAAGCGCCGCCCAGGCGCTTGTTGACATAGACCATCGCGTACGGCAGGTCGCCGCCCCGAAAGTTGGGCGCGTACATCCAGTTGATGGGTGCGGTGAACGATAGATCCGTTTCATAATCAATTGGCACAAAGTCGGTCAGGATCGCCGTGTCCGGTTTCAAAGCCGGGATGCGCCAGCCCAGTTCCCAATAGAGGTCTTGTTGACGCGCCCAGTCGCGGCGAAAGATGTTGGCGTTGAAGAATTGCTGGCCGACGCCCAGCGCAATCAGCAGGGCAAACACATATGTTTTCACCAGAACATCTCTGATGAGCACATCGATCAGCCCGGTTGCAAATAAACTTGCGCCCAGCATCATCGAGATCATGAAGCGATCATAAGAGGATTGCAAGGTGAGCGGAAGCCCGGCGGCGAATGATGGAACGCGCCCGAGCAGAATGCCGGTCAAGCCGATCACGACGGCCCCGACCGCGAAAGTCTGCCCTCCGGGGCGTCTCCCCTCCGCCCGGGGGGGCGCGGCGGAGAACTCCAGGTGCAAAACGTAAAACGCAATCGAAAGAAAAGAAAGCAAGATCAGCACAAACGTCAGCAAGCTGGTGGGCGCGGTGGCGGATTGTGCTGTCAGGACCAGCACCTGTACCCAGACATACAATCCCGCCTTCCAAAATGCGTCGCCGGACGCCAGCAGCAGCGTCTGGATGGAAATCGCGTGCCGCGTGGCGGTCACACCGTACGACACGTAGGCGCCGGATTTGTAGTAGTACGCCAGCCACAGCGCATCGGCCGTCCAAATGAGGAGATAGGGCCACCAGCGTTTCAGCGTCCGACCGAGGCGCGGCCAGAAGCCTTTTGTTTCCTCCCCCAGGATGACCCAAATGAACAGAAATCGCATGGGCTCGAGGCCGATGAAATATTCCGTGGGGAAGAGGCCCGCGATCAGCAAGAGCAGCGCAGCGATCGTATGAACAGAATTCCTTTCCGGATTCCGAAGCGCGCGGGCGGTGAAACCAAAGGAAAGCAGATAAAAGATGAGCGGGATCCATTCCTGGTTGATGTGGGTATAGGCGACCCAATGCTGGCTGAAGCCGGGGAAGATCAGAAAGAGCAGGGACGCGATCAGGGTTTGAAATTCATGGCGCGGCCAGATCTGATCTAACGCGAACCACGCCGAACATCCCGCCAGGAAGCGAATGATCAGCGCAAAGGTCTGCCACAGGACCGGATTGGCTGGGATCAGGCTGGTGGTGAGAAAGAAGATCGGTCCAAGAAACGGCCGAAAACCGGCGAAGGAGGGGATGAATTGCGACGGACCAAGGAACTGCGCGGCCCATGCGAAGGGCCAGTCGTCCCAGTAAAAGCCGGTGAAGGGGAGCAGCAGCCCGTAGGCGATGAGGGTGATGAGCGCAAAGAAGGCCGGGATCGATCTGGGCGATCGAAGGATGCGTCGCATTGCAGGGATTATAACCAAAATAAACTGCGGACAGATCGTGTCTGTCCGCAGCGGGGATGGGTTCGGTCAGGCCCTGGGGGATGAGGTCGCTTGGTCTACCACTGCTGCCGGGTGGCCGGGGAGTGACTGGTGATGGTCTGGCCGTTGTCCTCGACCGGTTCAAAGGCGGATTGGATTGCAATTCTTCCTGGACCGGTGACCCTCAGCCACAAGTAACGCTGGATGTAGGACATCCACAGATTCCATCCGCTGTGTGGATGTTCAAAGTGCAGCTGCATGCTCACGGATGTGTCCTTGAAGATCAGCGCGGTGGGCTTGATCAAGATGGATTGGCCCCGGGCAAGTTGGCGGACGAATACATTGCCGGAGGCGTGAAGCAGCAGCAAGCCGGGCATCTTCGAGGCGCTGAAGCGGTCCAGAAACATGCCCAGCGGGTAATGCGTCTCGGTCTCGTCGCCGTTCTTTGTGTTGAACCAGATGTTGGTGTTGCTCCAGCCATAATCCACCTGATCGGTGGCGACCAGCAGAAAGTGTTCGCGCACATCCACCGCTTGACCGGCTTGAAGCGGCAGGGCCAGCAGCTCCCCGGGTAGATCGCGCGAAAACGCAATGTGGCCCGGGCCCTTGGCCTGCGTCATGAAGATCGGCATGCCTGCAAAAGCGCGCTTCCACGCGCCTTTCATGGACATCATGGAGATGTTGACGGAATTTTCCTTCCAGAGCAGCACGTGATGGGCAAAGTAAACCCCGTCCTCAGCCGCCAGGTTGAAATCCGCGGCGGGGACGTAAAGCCCTTCGATCTGGCACGACGATTTTCCGATTTGCAGCTTCGCCATGTCCTTGCGCCCCGGCATTTCGATCCAGCCGGTCGGCGTGACGATTTCTTTTACATTGATCGTCGCGCCGCAAGATGGACAACTCAAAGATGTGCCGTCCGAGACCGCGCCGCACCAATTGCAGGTGTAGCTGCGGCTACCGACGGGAGCAGAGGGTGTTGCGCTCATCCGGGCCTCTCATTCCGTCGCATGGTGAACGTACATGGATTGAATGCCGACGCGTCCGGGGCCGACCATTTGGGCGAGGCTCATTGCGCTTCCGCCAAACAGACCGGTGGTCAACTGTTGCATCTGGACGTTCATCTGAACCGTGGAATCCTTGTAAAGGAACGCCCCCGGCTCCACCAGGATCGACTCGCCCGGTTTCAATGTGCGCTCGAAGACGTTGCCGTATCCATGAAGGATCAGCAGGCCCGACTGGTTGGTGGTTACAAAGCGGTCCATGTACATGCCCTGTCCGCCGAATAAAATGTTTCGGAGTCCCTTGATGCGCTCAAAAGAATAGGTGATATTGGCAGAAGCCAGCAGGAAGGCATGTTCGCGCACATCCAATTCCATTCCGGGGTGCAGCGGCAGCACGACCAATTCGCCGGTGGCGTCGCGCGAGAATGCGACTCGTCCCGGCCCCTGGGCCACGCTGATGATGAACGGCATCCCGGCCAGCACGCGTTTCATGCCGCCCGGCAGCTGCAGGACGGACATCGGAACGGTCGGGTCCTTCCACAACATCACGTGATGTTCAAAATAAATTCCATCGCCCTGCGCCAGATTTATTTCCGCGACGGGAACGATCTCGCCTTCCACCTGACACGTGCTGTTGAAGAAATGAAACTCGGTCATGTCTTTTAGACGCGGGGCTTCGCGCCAGCCCGATTCGCTGACCACATCCTTCAGATCGAGCGGCGCACCGCAGAACTGGCAGGACAGGGCGGTCTTGAGATTGATCCCCTGACACCAATTGCACTTCAAACGTTCAACTGCATCAGTCTGTGCCGGCTGTACCATAATCTCTCTCCTTTTCGGTTTGTGGATAGGATCCTGGTTTGTATTAAAACATAATGATCGTTGAATCCGAATAGTCCATTGGTATGAATGAATTCAGAATTCTGGGCCGGATGAGCACGCTCCCGGCTCCGCCCTTAATGGGTGGTCCGGATCGACGCGCCGCAATAATCACATTCGGCGGTTTGATCGTCAATCCAGGTTGCCTCGTCCGAGTGGATGGGCGCACCGCACTTCGGGCAGTTCGTCGGCAAAACGCCTCGTTTCGCGGGCCCTGGAGCCGCGGCAGGCGGCAGCGGCCCGACTCTGTTCCCAAATTCGTTTTGCAGCGCGCTCGCCGAATTCTTCATGCCCTGGTTGTTGAACTTGCGCGTGATGTGGGCGAAGAACACCGGTGTCCGGTTGATCATCCGGTACTGAATGAACATGGTCAGCGCGGCGCGTGCCTGCGCCAGCGCGAGCTGTTCATTGCCCGCGTCGGCATAGGCGTGGGCCGTACGCGCATGCAGGTTGGCCGCCCGGCGCGGACGAGGCACATCCAGTTCGCGCGCCAGTTCTGCATAGAGCGGTGCGGCGTCCGCAGGATCATTGTTGGCCACGAGCTGGTTGGCTTTGGCCAGCACTTCAATTTGTGAAGCACTCAGCACATCGTTCTGCATGGCAAGTCTGGAACGTCTAAACATGGATCCTCCGATCTGGATTTATGAGATAGATTGGGCAGTGAGAAATAGAGCCGTCGTTCGCCTGGATTTTAACATTGATCTGGTCCTGGCTGAGATCGATTTGATCCTACCGCATCGCCGCGATGGCAATCGAGGCGATGAACACAATGACGGTAACCGACAGCGCGGCCTGCAGCATCAGAAGAAACTTCGCGCGCAGCGAGAGCACCAGCGTATCGGCCAGGCCAAACTGCGTGCTGCCGCAGAATCCCAGGAACACGTAATCCCAGAATCCCGGCCGCCATTCCTGCCAGCCGGCCAGGGAAATCGCGCGCTGCGGAAAGGCAAAATCGACTCGTTGGGCCGGACCTGCGCGCCGCAGGCGCGGGCCGCCCGCATCAATGATCCAATACCAGGTGCCGAACAGCAGGACATTCGCGATCCACAATACGACGGTATCCTTGAGCAAAACGCCCACTCCGTTCTGCGGACGCGAGGCGATAATGTATGAGACCAGTGAGATTTTGGCGACCAGTCTCAGGGTAACCCAGGCAAGATAGATCACCGCCAGATTGTGTACCCCGCGGTCCCGTTCCGTTGCCCACAGAACCAGCATCGCTGCAAAGATCGCAACGGGTACGACGAACTCGAGGCCCGATACGACGCGGTCCAACGATATCAATCTCGCCAGTGCAATCCGGCCCAGTGCCGCCGGTATCGACAGCGTATTCGACAGCAGGAAATCATGAAGCGTGATGATCGCCAGCACAATGATCATCTCCAGCGAATACGTGTCGGGCTGTTTTGGTTTCAACGGCAGTTCATGCATTTGTTCTTCTCCTTACGAAGGGCACGCGAAAATGGCCGATCTCCATCATTTGGCAGGGGGCGTGGGTCGGGGCGGTGGGATCTATGGCGTTTGGCCCCTCTCGGCGATTTGCAGGAGGCTCTGGCCGGCCAGGTTCAGGAGCTCCTGGGCCGTGGTCGTCATCGTTGAGCCATCGGCCTGCACAATCTGGACCGGGGCATTGGCGTGCGCCGTTGCGTATTGAATATCCTCATAGTTGTCCTGCAGGTAGTTCAGGGACGCACTGCCCGGGGTTCCTCCGAAGGCGGCGGCGGCCGGCGTTCCATCGAAGAAGACCCTCAGTACATTGTATTCTGCCTGCTCGGGCGTGATGGGGTCGGTACATTTCCGCGTGGCGCAGCCTTCTTCCTGGGCGTCAGAAGAGAAGGGGTGGTCGTACTGCTCCCCGCCGAGGATCTGAGCCGCAGGTGGAAGTGAAGCGGTCATCGCCGATAGGCGTTTGACGCCCGCCACACCGAAGTTTTCACCTGGCTTAAGATAGGCCCTCATCCCGCCAGTCTGGGTGGACTTGGCGTTGGCGCCGCCGGCCGCGGGATCTGTGAAATGGGAGAGGATCATCGCTTTGGCCGCACAGTCCATGTCAGGACTTGGGCAATAGGCGGTGAAAGCGCTGGGGATGGTGAAGTTCGCACCATAATCCGGAAAGCCGCCCGTATCAGGGGAGACAACCAGGGTTATGCCGCTGAAGATTTTTCCATACAGATCAATGGCGTTGCCCCACTCGTCAATAAATGCCTGGTCCGAGTTCTGATAGTTCGGTTGGTTGGGGTAGGCGAATGCCAGCAGCTTCAGCCACATGTCATCCGGCGAGATACCTGCTCCGAACTGGGTCTGCGGGTTGGCCGCGTACCCATCACTGGGCAAGATCATCTCGGTGGATGCGGCTGTCGGACCGCCGACGGCAATGGATACGAAGGCGGGGTTTGAGCCGTAGCGAGCGGCAAGCGCTGTCAGGAACACTTGCCAGGCCGCCTTGTAGGTGGGGTTCCACGGCAACGGAAATACATCCCCCTCGGCCCGTTCCGCATAGCCCGTGAACGTCGCCTTTCCGCAATTGGCCGCAGGATCCTGCGGCGGTGACGCAAATAGTCCATCGCAGGACGGAATCTGATTCAGGAGCCATGGAGGCGAATCGAAGCCCGCATCCACGATGAGTTGGAGGGTCTTCGGGGGGCGGGCCGGATTCTGAGCGTTCCACATCGTGACCTGGTTGAAGGCATCGTCCAAATAACCCCAATCGTAGGCGTTGGGGGACGTCGGAGGATCCGGGTTGACCAGCACCCAATGCACCCCGATGGCAAGTCCCGAGATCGCCGGGTTGGCAAGGAGACCCTCATAGAGGCTGTCCAACTGCCCAGTCAACTGGGCAGGTGTGAGGGAGTGCTTCGGCTTCTGCTGCGCTTCGATGAAGTCTGAAATGTCGAGGTGGGCGTAGACGCCCAGCGGCCGGCGCGCCGGCAGTCGGCTTGGCACGGGCGCGGCCGGACCTGCTGTGAGCGGCACGGCCCCTTTGGTTGGCGCCGATCTGGCAACACGCGTCCCTGCCGGTACGGGTGTGCTGGAGGGGGTTGTCTGCGCGGGCGCGTTGGTCGGTGCGCCCGGGGAGGGACGCGCACGCTTCTGCCCGAGCGAACATGAGGCGAGGCTGAATATCAAGAACACTAAAATATATCTTCGCATTGTCTCTGATCTCCTGACTGCAAGGATTCAAATTGATCCGCGGCTGCCATCGCAAGGGGCATTGTTCTCCTCAATTCGTTTTTGGATCCGATCCCCGGTTCGTCGCGGGGTTTCATTGGACAGTGATCGTAAATGTCCGCGACCGAAAGGTTCGCCGTCCGGTATCGCATCCATTCAAGAAGAACACATATCCCGTCTGGGAGACGTGTCCGGCGGCAGAACCGGGTGAGAGGAATGAGGGATACCAGCCGTCGAACGAATCGCCGCTGCCGCCTGGGCTGCAGGCGTGGCTCACAGGAAAATCAGAGTTCAGGATCATCTGCGGCATCGACCAATTTTGAAGGTCGAGACTGGTGGCGGTGGAAAAATACCACGCGGCCCGTGCAGGTTGAAAATTGCCGCCCGCATTTAGATTGCCGGAGACGCAGACGAAGGTCATCAAGTACACATGGAGTGAATCGCTATAGCTGATAGAAGGCATCAACTGATAGCCATTGCAAACCCGCGAGGGCAATACGCCGCTATCGGGACCCCCGATCCCGGCTCCGCTGAAGGCGCCGTTGTTCCATTTTAAGAAACTGAGCTGACCGTTTCCTCCCAGCGCTGCCCGGGCGACGCGGACGATCCGATCCCCTCCAGGATTTGAAAAAGTGTAAGCGATATAGATGGACCTTCCATCAATGAACGCGCTCGGCAGAGCATCTCCCAGCGCCGCCGGCGGCCTTTCCGGCGTGGTCGGTTCGGGTACGGAGCCTTTGAGGACAGGGTAGCGCTCGGGTCCCCCAAGTTCACTGTCCACCGGCGGAGGCCAGGTCCTTCCGTTGTCCGCGGAACGGGCAAGTCCCAC
The DNA here is from genome assembly GCA_035515435.1 of Anaerolineales bacterium. GTDB lineage: Bacteria > Chloroflexota > Anaerolineae > Anaerolineales > Villigracilaceae > Fen-1038. The sequence continues at coordinate 3,941 of DATJBI010000172.1, read as the reverse complement.
GGTAACATAGAACGGTTGTTGCCAGACTCCTCCGGGACAATGATTCTCCGCTTCATAGATCATGATTAAATTGCCGGGTGCGCGCGTCGGGTCTTGTAGGACAGACCCGGGTGCAGAATAATTCAGATCAAACTCTGGATCATACGTGGACCTGCAGGTGGTGAAATTGAGGGCTGGGGAAATCACCGGAGACGGATAACCGCCGGCAGGCACAAACGAATGTAAGTCCTTCGTGGTAAGCACCAATCCACCGCCGGTCTTGGGAACGGAAGCGCCAAATACCAGATAGGTATCCGAGCCGGGTGCAGGAGGCATAAAGGTGGTGTGTTCGTCCGGAAGCGTGGTCAGACTGCCGGGATATGTCAACACTTGATCAGGCCCCACCGAAAAGGCGATCTTTGGATTATCCAGTGTCGTCTGCGATGTGGAAGAAGCGGGTTGCCCCTGGGCTGGAATACATCCGACAAGCATGAATACCAAAACCACCAAAATATATTTTCGCATTTTTCCTGACTCCCAAATAAGGATCAAACTGGCGCGTCACCGTGTTTGAGCCTGGATCGTGGTCTTCATGATCACTTCCGTGTACGGGTTCCAGGTGGATAGGGTGTAATAGAACGTTGAAGTCGTTCCCGCCGCATCGCCGGTGGTGAAACGGGAAATGAAGTACGGCGCGTACTCGCCGCCCGATACGTCCAGCCTGCCGGGATCGCTCAAGCTGTCGCAAGGCGCAGGGTTTTGAGCATTGACCGCCCGGTGCATGAAGTGACAATATCCGCCGTCCGTGATCGGGTTGAATATGGTCTGCGCCGCGCTCCACGGTCCCCACGGCTGCAGGGCGTATCTCATATAGATGCCGCGAGGATGCGCGGCCGTGTTGTCGAGACAGTTGTAGAGCATCACCCACCTCTTCACAAACGGATTCCACCCGACTCCCAGTTCGCCCATGCAGTCGGAGACCTGCTGCCCCCCAGCCGGATTGACCGACATATCGTGGAAAAGCGGCATTGCGTCATTTTCACTGGATGTAAAAACGGGCGTGCCTTGGGGATCCACTGCCTGCAGATACTCGATGCCCTTCAAGCTATTCATGGAACCGATTGGTTTGCGAGCCAGGAATGGCGGGCTTTTCCGGTAGAGGTTCCCGCCCTGGGTTCCCCAGAAATAAAGGTATCCATCATTCCCCGCTGCAATGGCAACGTTAATGAACTTTGCATCCGGTCCCTGGGAGAAATCATAGAGATAGTGGAAGGTGTTGGCATCATCGTCTGATTCGCCCACCACCGTTCGCGTGGCGAAAGCTCCGCGATGGTCGGTTGCGAAGATCACGTACATTTTTCCGCCGTCACTGATGCCGGCGAGGGGGATCTCAAAGGCCCGCAGTGTGATCGCAGGCTGTCCCTGGGCGTTCAGGACGACCGGGTTCTTATATGCGCCGATCGAGTCGGTCGTGAAGTTCAACTTGACGCAAGGGTCGGGACTTGCATCGGTCGTAAAGGCAATCGCATCGTTGTCATCCGGAGTCCGCGGTGGATCGTTGTCCAGGTTCGGCCTGCCATGGAAGGTCGCGGCCGGGCTTGAGTCGCCAAAAAGGAAGAACAGCTTGCCATTCGATTCGAATGAGTAGCCGAGATCGTTGCCAACCAGTCCGAAGCGTGACTGGGTTTGATTCGCAGTCGGCCTGTTGAACTCCCTGTCCGTCTCGCCGACCAACTGGCAGATCTTCTGTGTGGATCCGCTCACGTAGACAAGATTGCCCGCGGTTAAAGCTGGAGGGAACCCCTCCGTTGGATTGGCCGATGAAGAAGAGGTCCCCCTCGCCGCGGGCTGGCCTATGGCAGTTGTTTGTTCGTTGGAGAGATTCTTCGGTGCCGTCAGGGCGCAAGCGGCAATGAGGAAGATCGAAGCCAACAAAGCAAGACGACGCATATTTCATTTCCTTCACTTAGATCATTCGAGGAATGCAACCTGATGAAATGCGGTCGAGTCGCAGCCTCGCTCCAAATTACCATAAGGGATCGCGCGGAAATCTTTTGAAATGCATTTCGGCGCGGTCCGTTCCCTGCGGGATATTACGATCCCGGTATGGAAGCGGGTCCTGGCGGCGGATTGGTCGGGAGGATCAACGGGCGGAGCGGGGCCCGCGAGAAGTCGAAATCCTTGAGGAGGTTTCCGAGAATGGCCTGGTTCTCGCGCACGTCCGGACGCGGATCGGGGCGGCCGTCGGTCGAGGGGTCAATGCGTTGACTGTTCAGAAAGATGTCCTCGATAAATTTGAGGTAGGCGTCAAAGCTCAGAGTCTGATGGTCAATGAAGCCCTTCTTTGCATATGGGCTGATAACAAGTCCGGGCACGCGCAACCCGTAACCATTTTCATCAACGGACGGAGGAACAACGTGGTCGTAAAAGCCCCCCCAATCATCCCAGGCCAGAAAGATGACGGTGCTGTTCCAATCCGGACTTTGCATGATGGCATTGATCAGCGAAGTAATGTAGGCCTGGCCCGCGCTGATCCTGGCGGGTGGGTGCTCGCTGACCGTCTGATCAGGTACGACCCAGGAAACGTCAGGGAGCGTCCCTGCTTTTGCGGCGTTCAGGAAATTGTCGACGGGCTGGATGTGGTCAAGTTGATTGTCCTGCTTGACCGTATCGAAGGCCGGCAGGGGATTCCAGATTCCCGGTACGTTCACCGCCTGCGGCCTAAGCTGACAGAGCATCGCATCATCCTCGCAATCTGGCTCGCTGCCGTTGCTGAGATAATAGCCCCACGAGACATTTGCCTTGTACAGCAGGTATGTCAGATCAGTCCAGGCATAGTCGTTCTGTGACGTGTTGAGTCGGCTGGGCGGGCCGTCCAGGGCATTGACACAGCTCGTCGGGTCGCCCGGTGTTTTGCAGTAGGCGGACCAGGCCGACACCATGAAGAGATGAGCCGGCAGGCTCCAGGAGGCATTCGGCTCGAACATCTTATCCTGCAGGACAAAATCCTCTGCGTAGGTCCAGTAATTCGGGATCTGACGTGCGTCGTGCCAACCCATCACGTCCGGCGTCTGCCCGTGGATGCATCCCGGTGCGTCCGGGTTCTTGCATGCCTTTGCCGCATCGCGGAATTGAGCGACAAAGCCGTCCATTTTTCCGCCATCAATATCGGCGGAAGCAGCCGCGCCTCCATGAGGCCCGCCGGAGTCAATATCGTTTGGATCGTAGTACGGCTTGAGGCATGCCTTGGTTTGCGGATCAGGCACGCAGACAGTCGGCACGCCGTTCTGCATTGGAATACCGTCCGCACCGGGGAATGTGCCAAAGTATTCATCGAAGGAGCGGTTCTCCTGCATGATGATGACAATGTGTTTAATTTTCTGCTGGGCTTGCGCCAATGCGTCCGATGCGGACGGGGCGCTGGGAGGCTGGGACGCGGCGCTCGAGGTTGGTGCCCCCTGCGTTGCGGCCGCGGCCTGGGTCGGTGAAGCTTGGGCCGGCACGGAGCGGGCTGGTGCGGTTCCAAAGGTACAGGCAAATAGAATAAGAATTGACAAGATCCAGACGGCACCTTTAAGAGTTTTCTTCATGGAGGCTCTCTCCTTGCTTCGCTTCAAATTATCGGCCAATTATGCCGCGCAATGATTAAGCCATTATGAAAAAGGCCTCCTGCGCGGAGACTCCTCTGGACATCCCTTCACAAAGCTGGAGGGAAACTATCTGATCAGATGGATGCAGGGATCGTTTAGGCTGCCAGATTGGCGAGCAGATATAGTCCTTCGCCCGTGGCAATGATCATCAGGCCCTGTACAAGGATAAAGATCACAAGGATCAATCCTCCCAAACCGGTGAACAATCCTCCGCCTGCAGCACGCAATCCCCCTTGAAGGGGTACCGCTGCCAGAGCCCGGCTTCCCGTGCGGACGATCCCGATGACGCCCAGCGTCACTCCGCTGAGCATA
>DATJBI010000171.1:0-15026 GCA_035515435.1 Anaerolineales bacterium | reverse complement strand
GGTGAGGCGCTGACTGCCGATTCCATGATCGAGCTGATGGCGGACTTGTTCACCGAAGGCTTTGGGCCAAAGGTGAAAGTAGATCGGCCACGCGTCGGGAGGGTTTGGTCCACCTTCGGGCATCTCTTCACGGATTATTATGTCTATCAGTATGCCACCGGGATCTCCGGTGCGCACGCGCTTTCGGGACGCATCCTACGCGGCGAACGGGGTGCCGTGGACGATTATCTGGGTTTTCTCCGATCGGGTGGTTCGAAGTATCCGCTGGATGTGTTAAAGCAGGCGGGCGTGGACCTGACCACCCCCGGGCCCGTTGAAGAAACCTTTGGCGTGATGGAAAGCTACATTGATCGGCTGGAAGAATTGGTGAGCTAATCAAGCAAGGACATGGCCAGGCGCCCCGGACGGCGCGGCAGGCCCCGCTCGAACGAGGTTGCTTCGTGGTTCCGCCCGGAGAGAAGTCCGGGGACGCGCGCCGGCCCTGAAATCTAAAATTCAGAAATTGGAAATCGTTCAATGTCTCAAACACAAATTGCGTGTCCGCGCTGCAAACAGATGATCACTGCCAATGTCGAGCAGCTATTCGACGTGACGTCCGACCCGGGAGCCAAACAACGATTGCTGGGCGGCGTCTCGAACATGGCGCGCTGTCCGCATTGCGGCTACGAGGGCAGACTCGCCACGCCAATCGTCTATCACGATGCAGATAAGGAGCTTCTGCTGACCTACTTTCCGCCAGAGCTCGCACTGCCGCTCGATGAGCAGGAGCGATTGATCGGTCCGATGATCACGCAGATCACGAACCGCCTTCCGCCTGAAAAGCGCAAGGGCTACCTGCTCAAACCCACCGCAAACCTGACCTTCGAATCCATGATGGAAACCATCCTGGGCAAGGATGGCATTACGCCGGAAATGATCAAAGCGCAGCAGGAGCGGCTGAACTTGATCGACCGGCTCTTACAAATGACATCCGCCGATGTGCGCAGCGAATTGATCAAGCAGAATGTGAAGCTGTTCGATGAACAATTCTTCGCGCTGTTCAGCCGTTTGCTACAGGCCGGTGCCCAGAGCGGACAGGAGCAGTTAGCCAAACAGATGTCGGATCTGCAAAAGCAACTGTTGACGGAGACGGCGTATGGCCGGCAGTTGCAGGAACAGGTCGGCGAATTGGAAGCCGCTGCGAAGTCGCTCCAGGAGGCCGGGCAGGGGCTCACGCGCGAAAAGCTGCTCGATCTGATGATCCAGGCTCCGAGCGAGGCGCGCCTCAAGGCGTACGTGTCCCTGGCGCGCAGCGGCATGGATTACACCTTCTTCCAGAACTTGACCGAGATGATCGACCGGGCCTCCGGCGATCCAAAGAAGAAGCTGGAAGATTTGCGCACCAAGCTCCTGGATCTCACGAACGAACTGGATAAACAACTGGAGGCGCGCTACAAGCAGGCCCAGGACCTGGTGGAAAGACTCTTGGCGCAGGAGGATGTCGCCAAAGCAACCAAGGATAATTTGCCGTCGTTCACGCAGGATGCGGCGGAAATTGTTCAAAGAATGCTGAGGGAGGCTTCCGAGAAGAATGACTACGCGCGCATGGGCAAACTGCAAAAGATGATGGAAGTCCTCGAAGAGGCGTCCGCCCCGCCGCCCGAGGTGGCATTCATCGAGCAATTGCTGGATGCACCGGATGAGGCCGCCCTCGAGAAGATGCTGGGCGACAATGCCTCCGTGGTGAACGATGGATTTATCGAGGCACTGAACGGGCTGGTGGCGCAGATCGATGCGCAGGCCGGTCAGGGAAATGCTGAGGCGAAGGCCGTGGCGGACAAATTGCAAAAGGTCTACAGGGTCGCCCTCAAATTTTCGATGAAACAAAAGATGAAATGAATGCCATGGCCCGCTCCGTGCAGGAGCGGGCCATGCTTATTCTGCCAAGGGTGCCTGCCGCGAAAACAAATTCAGCGCGGCCGCCGGAGGGTCATCTATGATTCAGGCCGGGCGGGCCGAAACAATCTTCAGGGCTTCTTGCCTGAGCACATCGATCTTTGCGCGTTTTCCATCCTGATCCGCGAACTCCCAAATGGTCCAGCCATTGCAGCGCACACCCAGCAAGGAACTCCCCACGGCATGGATGGAACCCCGATATTCGCCCGATAGGATATGACCGTCCGCAAGCACCGTGGCTACTTTTCCGTTTTTCGCCAGGTAGAGTTTGTCGCCGGGCTGCAGCAAGCCTAACGTCAAGAGGTTCCCAAACGGTATTTTGAAGCCCTTGTTGCGCGGCGTGGTCGACAAGACGATATCCTCCAGAAGCAAGGGAGCCATATTGCTGATACGTTTCTTGGCCGCCCGGATGTAATCTCTGCTCTGCTCGATCCCGATCCAGTTCCTCTTCAAGCGCTGCGCGACCGCGCCCGTGGTACCGGTACCGAAAAATGGATCCAGCACAACGTCCCCCGGATTCGTGCTCGCCTGCAGAACCAGATACAACAGCGCTTCCGGCTTCTGCGTGGAATGGACTTTTTGCCCGTTTATTCTTATTCGCTCACTGCCTGAACAGGTTGGCAGGTTCCAATCGCTGCGCATCTGCAGATCCTCATTCAAGGCCTTCATGGTGTGGTGATTGAAGGTGTAACGCCTGCCTTTTATTTTCTGGGCCCAGATCAAGGTTTCGTGGGCATTCGTGAAGCGTGTTCCGCGAAAATTGGGCATGGGATTGGTCTTGATCCAAACCACATCGTTCAGAATCCAATAACCCAGATCCTGCAATATTGTACCCAGCCTGTAGATATTATGATAAGCCCCAATCACCCAGATCGTTCCATCATCTTTCAGCACGCGTCGGCAGGCAGACAGCCAGTTGCGCGTGAAAATATCATAATCGCCAAAACTGCCGAATTTGTCCCAGGCGTCATCGACCGCATCGACCTTGGTCAGATTGGGACGCCACAATTCCTGGGACAGCTGAAGGTTGTAGGGGGGATCCGCAAAGATCAGATCGATCGATTTCTTGGGTAAGCCGTTCAATTCTTCAACGCAATCCCCCTGAATAATATGATTCAGGGGCAGGTCAGATCTCGCCATAGGTTCTACCCTTTAGCACCTTGTCAATTCAGAGGGGCGGGTTGTCCAGCCGCACGCCGTGACCGCGCACCGTGTCAATATATTGATGTTGTGAATCCAACTCGGCGATCCGGTCCCGTAGGCGGCGGATCAGCGCATCGAGGGCCTGATCGGAAACGCCTGCCGCCTGCCCTTCCCCCCACACCGTCTCGACCAGATCGGGCCGAGAGATCACCTGCCCTTGATTTTCATAAAGCAGCCATAAGAGCCTGAACTGCTGTGCGGAAAGCGGCGGGACCAGCTGTTTTTGATTGACCCACACACTGCGCGATTTATGTTCCATCATCAAGCGTCCCGGATGACCGGCGGCCTCCGTCAACGGCATGGTGGCATCAGAAGTAAAAAACAAAAATTCCTGAACAAAACTGACCTGCAATTTGTCCCCGTCCTTCAACATCATGGGGGAGGTCAGTGCCGTCCCATTCAAATGGGTGCCGTTCTTGCTGCCCAGATCCTCGACCATGATGCCCTCCTCGGTAGGTGTCAACCTGGCATGAAAGCGCGAGACCTGCCGATCGGCGATGACCACGTCACAGGTGGATTCGCGCCCAAGCACAACGGTACGGTTCAACGGCCAGCGTTGACCTTTGAGCGGTCCCTCTTCGGCCACCAGCATGGGAAATTCTTCCGTTCGACGATTCATAAATGCCCTCAGGTTTACGGGAATGCCTCGATCCGAAGACAGGAATTCATCGGCCGCCCTGCGAACGACCTCGGGATCCTGTGAGCGGGGCGCAGGCTTTCCGCCGCGGTGCGGCGGGAGGCTGCGCTCCCGGTGCAGTCGTTTTGAATGACATAGGATTTCGGATGTCGGCCACTCTCCAGTTTATTCAGAACGAGTTTTGGAACAAAGACGTTTATAATATAGCATAAATCCTGTTTCTGTGCAGAATCCACGCCGAAATTCATTGCACAGCCGCACAAAGGAGAAGTGTGCCCCTTTCGCTAAACGAAGGAGAGGTGCTGCATGACCGCTACAAAGTCCGCGAGAGAATCGGACAGGGCGGCGCTGGTTCCATCTATTTAGCCGACGATCTGCGGCTGGAAGGCCGCCAGTGCGCGCTCAAAGAGGTCGAGTATGATCGCGCCCTCCCAGAGAATCTTTTGGAAGAAGCCCGTCAGCAGTTTCTGCGCGAGGCCACGATCCTGGCGCGCCTGGACCATCCAAACCTGCCCAAAGTCTCGGACTTCTTTTCCAACGGGCCGCGCGATTATCTCGTGATGGATTACGTCCCCGGGAAGGATCTGCGGACGATGGTGCTGGATGCGCGCCGTGAAAAAAGATTTCTTCCCGAACGTGAGGTGCTGGGCTGGGCCCGTCAGCTGGCCGATGCCCTGGATTATCTCCATACGCAGGAGCCCGCCATCGTCCATCGCGATATCAAGCCGAGCAATCTCAAAATCACGCCATCCGGCTTGCTTAAACTGGTGGATTTTGGACTGGTTAAGATCATGGCTCCCGAGGAAGTCACGATCACCGTCATTCAGGGACAGGGCACCGCTCTGTATACACCCATCGAACAATATGCGACCGATGAATCGCACACGGACGCGCGCGCCGACATCTACTCGTTCGGCGCGACGCTTTATCATCTCGTGACGAACGAACCGCCGGTCGACGCGCGCAAACGCTTCCTCCAGCCCGCGAGCCTGCGGCCGCCGCGCGAATTCAATCCAGCCCTGAGTGAACGAACCGAAAAGGCCATTTTATGGGCCTTGGAATTGCATCCGGACGAACGACCTCATTCCATCAGCGTCTTCAGTGATTTTTTGTTTGGCTCAGGCAGCATGTCGGCGCGGCCCTACGCAACCACCGCATTCGAAATGCCCCCCTTGCAGATCTTCGGCAACCTTGCCGATCTGATCCTGCTGGGGTTCGGCATGGGATTGATGCTGCTAAGCCTGATCGTTACTCTAACCCACTGATCCCATTTACAATTTGATTCTGGACCATAACCAGCCGAGCCCCCAACCGATCAGCAATCCGGAGAAAGCAACCCCCAAAATGCCGGTCATGCCGTGGGAAAGGGCAAAGTCCTGGCTGCCGGGCAGTTCCAGTGCAAAGTAGCTGTAAGCCAGCAGCCCGCAGGACAGCGCGCACAGTCCCCAGCGCATTCCCCACTGTCTGGACTGCAGTTGACTGCCCACAAAAAATGCCAGCCATCCGCCGGCCAATAGCAGGATCATGCAGAGCAGCCACGCATTGAAGAGCGGTGCTCCCTGGATCGTCATAAATGGACTTTGTTTTGGTTGGGGAGTGGCGATCCGGGCGACCACCGTTTGAGTGGAAAGTGGCGGAACGATCACCGTCACGGCCGCGGCCTGACCGGCGCTCACGTCGAGTTGCAATACTTCGGAAATGGTCGCCGGTTCGCTGGTCGCACGAATTTCAAGCAGGCCCGGCTTGTCCAGGCCAAACGAAACGCGGGCAATGCCGTTCGTGGTGGTCGCGTCCGCCTGCTGCAGGATATTGCCGCCCTCTCCGGTCAGCGTCATGGAAAAGTGCACCACCGTCCCATCGGGGACCGGATTTCCATTATGGTCGTTGATCACACCCGTCCGGATTGCGATGGTATCCCCGATCCGAAAAAGCGGCACGGCAGTCGGCTGCGGTGTGGAAAGCTGGGTCGAAGCACCTGTCACTGCGGGCGGGGCGGGCAGGTCGAGCGTGAGGGAAATGATCTGGCTCGGATCAGGGGCGGTGATGGAAATCAAATCGTAGCCCAACGATGAGATCGAAACCGGTGGCGCCCCGGCGGGGGTCAACTCTTGAAACAATAAACGGGCGGCCACTTCCACAAACGGCGGCTGTTTGCTGTACAGCGCATAATAAGCGGTGAGATGCGAAATGTCGGTGGCATCAAAATAATAGGGCGCGCCGAAGGCGAAAAGGATAACATGCTTGTTGCTCAACAGATCCTGCCGTTCCGAGAGAAAGCGGCCGATCAATCCCGGCTGACCATTATCGGCATTCGCCATGGAAATGACGACCCACACGGCATGACTTAGATCTGCTTCCAGATTGGGAGGCGGATTGTTGTTCGTCAAAAGCGCAGAAAGGTCATTGAGCGAATAGGAAGAGAGACGCAAGAACGAACCCGGGCTGACGCCTTGCGGACCAAATAGCTGGGTAACCGCGCTCTGCAGCGCGTCAACATCCAGGCTGGCTTGGGGCGGGCAGGCAGTGCACTGTTTGATCTGGGCCCCATCCGTGATGAATACCATGCGATCGGAAGTCTGGGGCGGTGCCGAAATCAACGTCGTTAAGTCTTGCGGTCCGGGGCTGACCAGCGTGGCTGAGCGCCGGGCGACATCCAGCGTAACCGATTGTGACTGACCGATCGCATCCAGTCCCGTTTTCGGGACCAGCACATTGGCAATGCCAAAGGTCCCATAGAGACGGTATTTTTGACTTAGAATGCGCAGCACCGAAGCATCGACGCGCTGGGCGAACGTGGGGTCCTGCCGATACTTTTGGGCGAAGACGGTGAGAATTTCCAGGGCGGTGGCATACGAATTCGGCTCATCGCTGGAGACGAGATTGCCCAAATATAAAAGATCGTTCCCGGCCACCAGTGCATCCCGTGCGACGGTTGGAGCGGGAAAGTTCGTGCCGGCCGTATAGAATTGTCGCACCGCATTGGTGCCCAGATCATCGCTGACGATCAGGCCGCCCTTATCATGCCATGGACCAAGTTGAGGCAGGCTGAGAATCGTCGCCAGGGCGTGCGGATCAAAACTCACTGGGCGCGTGGTCGCGCGGATGTTCCCCTGAAAAGCCTGATAGCGAATATGCGCAACCAGCAGCCCGTCGGCGGTTCCATCCGAAGAGGACGCCCCGCCTGTCACAGCAAAGAAGGGACTCAGATCGGTATGCTTCAACTGGTCGAGGGACTTGCGGACGGTGGCCACCTCCTCCGTACTGAGCCGGTCCGAACTTCCCTCGCCCGGAAAATGTTTGGCTATGACCAGCATTTTGTCTTGGCTGCCGACGTGCAGGCCGCTGATATAAGCGCTTCCCATTTGGCTGACCCAGTACGGGTCGCCGCCGAAGACGGTCGATCCCAAATCGCCGGGGGCAGCTGGATTGGGGGAATCCACCACGTCCAGCGCCGGGCCAAAATACATGTTGATACCGAGTGCGGCGAGCTCGCGTCCCATCACGGTCCCGACCTGATTGGCAAGGTCAGGCTGCCATGAGGCGCCGATGGCCATCTCGGACGGAAGAGGCGTCAATCCATTGAAGATCTGATCGCCGGGTGCGCCATCGCCATCCTGGGTCATGGCAATCAAGAGGGGCACGTAGGCATGCGGGCTGGTCGGTGTCGCCAACGGAATGCCTGGAACATTCTGCGCGGTATTCCATTCGATATCCTGCAGGTTTTGGATCAGCTGATAGGCGGCTGGGATGGTATTGGGTGCGGCCACAAAATTATCGTTGCCCGCCAAGAGAACCACGCCACCCACATGATGATTGGCAATCAGGTCATAAATCTGGGATTGCTGGCTTGTATCCGTCCCCGTGAAGGTGACGAGAAATAATTGACCGACGCGTTCTTCGGGGGTCATGGCCTCAAAAAGCTGGCGAACGGCGGGCGGCGGTGTGGCGGTCTGGGCCCGGACCGCCAGGGGCGCGCCGACCGAAGTCAAGACCAGCGCCGAAAGCCAAAGCGCCAAAAGGGCATGCTTCAATCTCATCGTTCCGTTATCCTGTTGAAGGTGCCTTGACTTGCCTGCAAAGAATCACGAGGCTCTTCCCAACGTCCGCAGGGCCACTTGCGGATCATCCGTGAAGATGCCATCCGCCCCCCAATTCTTCAGCCGGACCATATCCTCGGCCTTATTCACCGTCCAGACGTGGACCCGCCGCTTGAGTCGGTGCACCCGGACGATTTGCTGCTTGGTGACGTCCGTCAGGTATGGATGCAACGCCGCGTAATCCCCAAAGTTAAAACCAAAGGAACGGGCCCAGGCGCCCCTCCAGCCGCGCGGGGCCAACAACCCGCGGGGGGCTTCCGGTACGAGGCGTTTGACTCTTTTCAGGTTGGACACCAGCAGAGACGAAAAGATGATCCTCTCTTCCATATCATGTTCTTTCACCAAGGCACAAACCTTCTCCGCCAGCAAACCGTGCCGCCCGGCGGGGTCCTTCAGTTCCACATTGAAATAGACCTGCTGCCCGACCGCTTCAAAGACTTCCTGAAGCAGCGGAATCTTCTGGCCGCGAAATTTCTCGGAGAAGAAGCTGCCTGCGTCCAGGGCGCGCAGTGCGGTGGAAGGCAATTGGGCCACGCGGCCATGACCATTCGTGGTGCGATCCACGGTTGGATCATGGATCACCACCACCTCGCCATCCGCGCTGAGCTGGGCATCGAGCTCGATCACGTCGGCGCCCTGAGAGCAAGCCAGTTCAAAAGATGCAAGAGTGTTTTCGGGCGCCTGCGCCGAGGCGCCGCGGTGGGCAAAGATAACCGGATGATGAAAAGCTTCGAACATCGTCCGCTGGAAGATTCAGATTTCCACAAAGTAAGCCTGGGCCGCCCGATCGATCATCTCGCGTGACATGGTGGGCGGAACTGCCAGGTAGTGCGAAATATCCAGGATCTGGTCACACAGATCGCGCGGATGGGAAGCGCGCAGTTTGCGATTGCGTTTGATGTACCATTCCTGCAGGAGATAGGCCAAGCCCTGATCGCTGTACTCGATCTTCTTGTCGCTCGCAACGCGGCGGAAGATTTCGCGATAGTCTTCATAGGAAGGATCGCCGATCTCGATCTTGTGACGGAGGCGCCGCAGGAACGCTTCATCCACCAGATCCTTGGGCGGCAGATTGGTGGAGAAAACGATCAACACATCGAATGGCACTTCCACCTTGCGCCCGGTATGCAGGCGCAAAAAGTCCACGCGATTTTCGAGCGGAACGATCCAGCGGTTTAACAGGTCGCGCGGACGGACCTGTTGCCGGCCAAAGTCATCGATCAGCAAAATGCCGCCGTTGGCCTTGACCTGAAACGGCGCTTCGTAATATTTGTGTGTATCATCAAAGACCAAATCCAGACCTTCGAGAGTCAATTCTCCGCCCACCACAATGAACGGCCGCCGAATCTTCACCCAACGCGGGTCACGCCGCGCAGTGGCGCGGAGATTCCCCGTGGTGGCGCTCCCGCCCCCCGCATCGGAATCCGCGGCGAGCCGATGGCTGGTCGCGTCATATACTTTAATGACCTGCCCATCCAGATACAAGGCAAAGGGGATGTACATGGTCTGACTGAGTACCAGGTTGCCGAAGGCGCGCGCCACGCTGGTCTTCCCGTTTCCAGGTGGACCATACAGGAAGATGGAAGTCCCTGAATTGAGGGCCGGCCCCAGGCGCTGAAAGGTGGACTCGGATATCACCAGCTGCGAAAGAATTTGGCGCATGGTTCGGGTGGTCACGCTCAGCCGTCCGCTCTTCTGGCGGCGAATCGCTTCGTTGTAGACCTCGAAAGGCACAGGCGCCTGGCCCGCATATTGACTGCGTTCGAGGGCCTCGCGCGCCCGCGTATTTCCCATATTGGTAATGCCATAGGTGTAGGCGCCCTCCCCCAACCCGCCCTGCGAAGACCTCACTTCGATCAGTTTTTCCTGCTTGAGGGTCGTCAACAACTGGTCCACTACTCCTGCAAATGGAAGCGCGATTTCCTCGGCAATTTTGAAACCCGTCATGTAACCGCGAAAATACAGGACCTTCAACACCAGGTCCTGGAGCCAGAGTGGGGAAAGGCCGGTATCCTCCAGACTGTTTACCTGCGGCGGAACAAAAGCAACACTGGATGCAGCTGATTGTCTAAGCTCGGTCATGCCACCTCTCCCAAAGGACTAGCACCTCAAAAATATCGCACGATCAGCCAGATTATAGCACGGCCAACAGATTCCCCTCCCTGACAATCGCATTTTAATCCCGGGCCTGCCGGGATTCCTTTGTGATAGAATTCGCACCGGCAGAAGGAGAAAAATGCTGACCGCTTTGATCGATGCGATGGAACAGGCCGTTCGGGAAGTCAGGCAATGGCCTGAAAAGACCGTCCAGGTCTTTCACCACAATGATTCCGATGGGCTTACCGCGGGTGCCATACTGACCCGGGCCTTTGAGAGGCAAGGATTTAAAGTCCAGCGCTTCTGTTTGGAAAAGCCATATCCGGCCGTGCTCAAAAAGGTATTCGAATCGCGGGGACGCCTGCTAATCTTTGCCGATTTTGCCGGCCGGATCGCCCCATTGCTGTCCGAATTGAACCAGGGAAGAAACCTGGTGCTGATCCTGGATCACCATGTGGCGGAAGCCTCGACCGATCCGAGGGTGATCAATCTGGACCCGGATCTCTTCGGCTTGAAGGGGGACCGGGATATTTCCGGTTCGACAACCTGTTATCTTTTTGCGGTAACCATGGATCCTGCCAATCACGATCTGGCTCTGCTGGCTGCGGTCGGCGCCGTGGGAGACGGTTTTTTTGTGGACGCCAAACTGGTGAGTCAAAACCGCGATGTTGCGTTGGAGGCCGTTCAGCAGGGAAGAATGCAGATTCGGCCGCAGGGAACGGGAGAACAGTACCTGTTGACCGGTTCGGCAGGTCAAATGCCTTGCATTGAATTTGGCGACTATCTGGATGTATTGGGCGGCGTCGGCTATTACCAGAACGGACCGGATATGGGAATCAAGGTTTGCCTGGAAGGTGTCTCCGCAGAGTCGGACCGCATGGTCCAGGAATTAAAAGCAACCAGGACGAAGCTGTTTGAGGCTGAGATCGCCAGGCTTCAATCGGGCGGATGGAAACAGGCCCCGCACATCCAGTGGTTCCATGTTGAAAAGCGCTTTTTCCCGATGGGCGTAAAAATGATCGGCGCATTCTGTGATGCGATCCGGGAGACAAAACTGATTGATCCCCATAAGTACCTGGCGGGATTTCAAATTATCCCCGATGAGATCCCGAGGTTCGGCGCCATCAAGTTTAACGAGGTGAAGATCTCCATGAGGGTCTCCCCCCTGATGGAAGGGCAAATCCGGGCGGGGAAGATCATGGGACTCAATGTATTGCTTCCCGCAGCGACGGCCAGGCTGGGAGGATTTTCTGACGCCTGCCATAGCCTGACGGCTGCCACCACGGTGGGGATCGGGAAGGAAGAAAAACTGATCGAGGAGATGGAGCAGATGATCCGAGGAGAATCGAATGAGTAAAGGAACAGGTTTTGGAAAAACGATCCTGATCGGCGACCAATTCGTGCTGGAGGAGGTCCCGGCGATCGTTTCGGCAATTTCCTTCGAAACCGTCACGACGGTCACCAGGATCAACGGCGAGGGGTGGGTGTTGGAGGACAACCGGATCGAGGTTCCGGGATACAAGGAAAAGAAAAAGGAACAGCAGGCGCGCTCGATTGACAGGATCCTCGAAGTCATGAACATCGACGTCAAGCACAACCCGATCAAGATTACCGTGGGGGGCACCCTGTTGGCTGGCAGCGGGGTGGGCGCCAGCGCGGCCAGCTGCGTATCGCTGGCGCGGGCCTTGAACGCGGAATTCAAGCTGGGCTATCCCATCGAGGAGATCAACCGGGTGGCCTGGCAGGGTGAATTTCCCTATCATGGGGTGGCGAGCGGGGTGGATAACACGGCCTCGACCTATGGCGGGCTTCTTCTTTTCTATCTAAAGAACAAAGAACAACATTTTGAAAAGATCTCCACGCCAAGGCCCTTTGAGATCGTATTGGCCAACAGCGGCGTCACCGCGAATACCGCTCTCCTGGATGAATTTAGTGATCGGCAAAAGAAAGAAGATCCGGAGGTCTTCGCAGCGCGCATGAAGACCATCACCGTCCAGGGCCAGGAAATGAAAAAGGCCCTGGAAGCTGGCGAGCTGCGACAGGTGGGAAAGATCATGTCAACCAATCATCAACTCCTGGCCGAGATGGAGTATTCACACGAGATTCTGGACCAGATGTGCAAGTCAGCGCTGGAGCGGGGGGCTTTGGGAGCCAAAGTGACCGGGGGCGGCCGGGGAGGCTATATGGTTGCTTTGACACCCGGGAAAAAACTCCAGGAGGCGGTCGCGGCGGGCTTTGAAAAGGAAGGATACAAGGTTATCCGGGCAACGATTGGCGGAGGCTAGAACCTGCCTGGAGCTCAGGCAGGAAATTGGTCAATTTCCGGCATCCCGCGGAGTTGATTCTGCGGTATGCTCTTTTCCGTCCGAAACGGCTCGGCCTCTGCCTGGGGAGCCGGGATGCCCGGCCATCGTCTAGCAGTTCCTTTCCAGCCAATCTGCCACACCGGCCAGGTTCTGGAAAGTGTAATCGGGTTGAAAAGGAGAATCCTTCAAATCCTCGATCCGCGATTCCCCGCTCAATACCAGCACCGTGGTGATACCGCTCGTCTGGCCGAGCGCAATATCCGTGTACAGCCGGTCGCCGATCATGGCCAGCTGGTCGACCGCCAGGTCCATCTTCCCGGCCGCGGCCTCCACGATCAGACGATTGGGCTTGCCCACTACCAGGTCGGGCTCCCGGCCCGTCGCGGCTTTGACAAACGCAATCATGGCACCCACATCCGGCATAAAGCCCGTCTCGGTCGGGCAATTGAAATCCGGATGGGTCGCGATGTAAGGGACGCCGGCCCGCACAAAATCGCACAGGGCCCACAGCTTTTGATAGGTGAGGGTCGTATCGAAACCGAGCACCACAAACTGCGGGGCCTGTTGGACAAGTCGAAAGCCGTGCTGACGGAATTCATCTTCAAGCGAGGGCGTACCGACCACGAACAGACTGGCGCCGGGGTGCCGGGCCTGCAAATAGAGCGCCGTAGCCTCCCCCGACGTCAGCACCAATTCTTCCGCGAGCGGCAGCCCCAGGCGGCTGATCTTCTCCGCATACTGACGTCGATGCTTGGAGGAATTGTTGGTGAGGAAGAGAAACTCTTTCTTTTGGGCGCGCAACAGATCAATAAATCGCAGGGCACCCTCGAGCAGCCGGTCGCTCAAGTAGAAAGTGCCGTCCATATCCAGCAGGAAGCCGCGGACCGTGCTCAATTTCTCGTTGCCATTCATTTGGAAGACCTATTTCAGAGTTAAACAGTTTCCTTCGTTGTTGCCCGCGGCGCCGCCTCGAACCCTCGGAGTGGGTGACCCGCCACAGGGCTTGACCTGCTGAGCTGCGGCCTCTCACGAGCGCCCGGGGTGGAGTGGATTGTCTGAGAGCAGTCATGCCATCTATCCAAGAAATCTGGTGAGCTCGGCGATCTGGCGGGGCGCAGCTGGATTATAGCATGCGGGCAAATCCGCCTTCGCCGGAAAGACATTTCGTTTATAATCGTCGCCGATGAGACTTTCGGTGATCATCCCCGTCTACAATGAAGTGCAGAATATCGAAGAAATCCTGAGGCGGGTGAAAGCCACGGCCCTGGCATCGGAAATTGTCGTCGTGGACGACGACTCCCAAGACGGGACACGCGATCTGCTCCGGGATCTGGATGGCCAGGATGGCCTGCACGTCATCCTCCATGATCGAAATCAGGGCAAGGGCGCCGCGGTCCGCACGGGACTCCAAGCGGCGCGCGGCGACGTCCTGCTGATCCAGGACGCGGATCTGGAGTACAGTCCGCACGATTATCCCTCCCTGCTAAAACCCATTGAGGAAGGCATCGCGGACGTGGTCTATGGATCGCGCTTCCTGGGCGGCCCGCGGCGCGCGGTCATGTTCTGGCACATGATCGCCAATCATCTGCTGACATTTTTTACCAACATTCTTTATGATGCCATCCTCAGCGATATGGAAACCGGCTATAAAGTATTTCGGCGGGAAGTCATGGAGGGCATCAAGCTCCGTTCCAATCGCTTCAATTTTGAGCCCGAGTTTACCGCCAAGGTTTTAAAACGCCGCCACCGCATTTATGAAGTCCCGATCTCGTTCAATCCGCGCGATTATTCGGAGGGAAAGAAGATCAAATTCCGCGATGCCATGGAGGCGGTCTGGACACTGTTGAAATACAGGTTCACGGATTGATCCGGCCTCCAACCAGACCCTTCCACCGGACGCGGTTTGTCCGGCAGGGCATCGGACGGCACGACCGCCGGCCCGGCGCGCCAGGCTATTTTCCCAGAATCGAATTTTCAGCCGCGGTCAGCACGACATCATCGGTGGACAGCAGCGTGGTTTCATTCACCGGTATTTTGAGAGTAGGCTGAACGCCGGTTCCCTCCAGGAACAACGAGCCGTCCGGCAGGACCTCGCGTCCGGTCGGGAACTGCATATTGATGCCTTCCGGCATTTTGATCTGGCCGCGCGAGACTTCCGCCTCGACCCCGGCCGTCGGGTATTCGCCGACGACCACCGCGCCGGGCACCTTGCTGAATCCATAGGCTTCGAGTTCGCAGGCGCTGTCACAGTTAAGACCCACCAGAATCGCAATCTTATTAAATTGATACTGATCTTGATTGGGAAGGATTTGTTCCGGCTGATCCTGAGGCTCGAATTTCCCGGTGAGATGATTGTAGTATTCCAACTGTCCCATGGTGATCGTTTGATTCGTTAGGAAGCCCGCCAGGCCCAGCGGGACGCCGCCTGCATCGCTTCTTAAATCAATGATGAGTCCGGCCACCTTGTTTTGCTGAAAATCCTTCAGGCCGCGTTCAAACAGGCGCAGGATCAGGTTCAGATCATCCGCATTGGTATTGACCTGGATATATCCGATATTCGTTCCATTCATGGTCAGGGTCTGTAAATTCACAGGCAGCAAATTGGGCGTTTGATTTAGGCCCAATTGTTTGCGCAGCGAATCGAATTCAGCTTGATTCGCGATCGCCGCCAATGCCGCGGACTGGGATTTGCCTCCCGGATTGGTAAAGGTGACGGTGGCCTGCCCATCGGGCTTGGCGCGCGTCAGCATG
>DATJBI010000170.1:0-5763 GCA_035515435.1 Anaerolineales bacterium | reverse complement strand
TCCCAGCGCATGCCTTTCCATTCAGCTCGACGAAGTGCATTCCGCCGGACGCACTCAGCAGTTCGCCCTGGCCTCGGCAAAGGAGCCTCGCCCATCCCCGGAGATCGGGACTTTCGGGCGGTGCGACATTCGCATTTTAATGAGCCGCGGCCGCATCAATGACCAGGTGAAATTGATCGCTTATAACATCTTCGACCGCGACCAGCCCGCGGTATTGTCCAAGATCCGGAAGATCTAACAGGATCGGAAGCGGGGCAACCTCCTGCAGGCTGCCGCTTGATCAGACCCGCGAAATGACGCCCGGTTGAACCCGTTGCCGCGGGCGCGCTTTTCACACGCCCGGCGTGTATTTCTTTTCCCACTCGGCAATGGCGGCGCGGATCATCCCCTGCACCTGCGGGTCAGGCACTTCGCCCACGCCGCTGTATTTGCTGAGGCCCACCATCACCACCACCCCGCCCTCCGGTGATTCGATCAGGCGAACGCCGCGGTTGGCCAGCAGTGAATCGGCCAGATGCGCCTGCAGGATCGCGTCGATCTGTCCAACCATCGAGGTGGGAGCGGCCGGTTCTTCCTTCTTCGAGTCCTTCTTGGGTCCCGGGACGGGTTTTACGGCGGGGACGGGGGCGATCGGCCTGGATACCGGCTGGGAAACGGGTGCCGTGATCGGCGTGGAAGGAGGCGGTTTCGGTGCGCTGGCATCGATCCATGGACGCATCGTCACCATCAGCTCGATCAACCGTTTGCGCTGTTCGGGCGTGAGTTCGGCCGCCTCCGCCCGCTGACCGTCAACCTCGAGCCGCAGTTGGTTGTTTGGATCCAAGCTCAATTTGAGCAGGTTGTTCTCCCTGGGCACGCCCGGCGGCGTCTCGATCCTTTTTGCTTTTGGGCGGCCTTCGGAGATGCCGACGAAATAGCCGACGAACAGCATTGCGAGGCCCACGCCAATGATGGCAAGAAAATTGATTTGCATGGCTCATCCCTTTTGACAATTTGGACAAATGTGTGTGCTGCGCTGGCCGACGATGATCCTTTGAATGGTCGTGCCGCACCGCAGACACGGCTCACCCTGGCGGGCATACACGCGAAAATGATTCTGAAAATCGCCGCCGCGATACACCCAGTCGATGCTGGCGCCGCTGCGGCGGATGCCCTCTTTTAGAATGGCCTGGATGGCTTGATGCAGGTTCTTTGCCTGTGGGGCGGTCACCGAATCCGAGAGGGCCCGCGGATGCAGTTTCGCCATGTGCAGGGCTTCGTCCGTATAGATGTTGCCGAGGCCTGCGAGAAACGACTGATCGAGAAGCAGGGGCTTGAGCTGGCGATGATGCTGCTGCAGCGCCCCGTACAGCCACTGCGGAGTGAAGTCGCGGCTCAAGGGCTCCGGGCCGAGATGGCCCAAAACCTGCTCGACCTCGCCGGTCAGCCACACGCGCCCGAACTTGCGGGTATCGTTGAAGACCAGCGCGCGGTCCCCGGACAGGATCAGGACCAGCCGATCATGTTTCTCCGGTTTTATTTTACCGTGCCGGACGAGCAAATCTCCACTCATGCGGAGATGTATTAGGAGATTGTAAGCCTGGAGTTGAATGTTCAGGAATTTTGCACGGCGCGAAACCCCGACGACCTTCTGGCCCCGGACCTGCTCTTTGAATTTCCGGGCGGAGGGCATGGCCACGGTGCGCGCCCAGCGCACGTCGGCCCGGACGATCTTCCTGCCGATCAGCTGCGGGCGCAACATCCGCGCAATGGTTTCGACTTCGGGAAGTTCAGGCATGGTCGCGGTCAGCCATTGGCAGGGCAGGGAGGTCCTCCGGGCGATCCCTATTCATTGAACATTTCGCCCACGCTTCTGCCTTCATGAGCGCGCTTGATGACCTCGCCCAACAGTTCGGCGACGGAAACGATCGAGAGGCGGTCCTTGATATAGTCCAGCTTGTCGGCGGGGATGGGGACGGTGTCGGTCGTGATGATGTGTTTGATGGGTAGTTCTGCCAGCCTTTGTGCCGCTCCGTCAGAGAAGATGGGATGCACGAAGGCAACATAGACATCGCGTGCCCCTTCTCTTCGAACGAGATTCACCGCCTGGGCGATCGAACCGCCGGTGTCCACCTCATCGTCCACGACGATGACATCGCGGTTTCTGGTCTCGCCGATCAATGTCAGGGCTTCGGCCCTGGCATCGTTGCCTGAGCGGCGCTTCTCAATGAAGGCGATCGGCATATCCATGTCGGCGGCATAGTTGCGTCCCTTCTTGGCGAATCCCAGATCGGTCGCGACCACGACCGGGTCCTTGAGATTCGGCCGGATGGTCCGCTTGATGTGGTCGATGATCAAATGGGAGGAGGTCAACACGTCCCCCGGGATGGAAAAGAATCCCTGGATCTGACCCGCATGGGGATCGAGGGTCATGTAGCGGTCGGCGCCCGCGACCTCGATCATGTCCGCCATCAGCCGGCCGGTGATCGGAACGCGCGGCTGGTCCTTCTTATCCGAACGTCCATAAGAGAGGTAGGGCACCACGACCGTGATGCGCGCCGCCGAATCGAGGCGCAGCGTCTGGATCGTGATCAACAGCTCCATGATGTTGCGGTGGACCGGTGAAGCGGTATGCTGGATCAGGTACACATCCTGCCCGCGCACGCTGTGCTTCAGCTTGACGAAGAGGTTCTCGTTGGGAAACTCAATGACCTCGTGCTCGCATAAGGGCGAGCCGAGATAGTTCGCGATCTTATTGGCCAGCACCGGCGAGGCCGTGCCTGTGAACAGTTTGATCTCCCCGTAGACCTTCATTTCATGATGTTGAAGATGATGACTCATTTCTTTGCCTCATTCGAATTCCACTCTGAACGCAGGACGCTCATGACGTGAACATCGGCGTATTTTCCGTGCCGGTAGGCGGCCTGGCGCAGGGTGCCCTCCAGAACAAAGCCGGCCTTCTGGTAGGCGCGGATGGCACGCGGGTTGGTGGAGTAGACCCGCAGGTAAATGCGGTTCAGGTTCAACGTTTCGAAACCGTGCTGTAACAACAACTGCATGATCTCCGTGCCGTATCCCTTGTTCCAGACGGTTTTGTCTCCGATCATAATCCCGAGTTCGGCCGCGCGGTGCATCCATTCAATATTGAAGACGCCGCAATTGCCGATCAGCCTCCAGCCCTCGCCTTCCCGCAGCTCAATGGCCATCGGCTTTTCCGCCTGATCGCGCTGGGAGATCCGCTCGAACCATTGTTCCTCATCCTGCAGGGACATCGGCAGATAGATCGCCAGGCCGTCGTTGACCTCGGGATCGTTGATCCATTCAAAGGACCTGGGTATATCGATCTTTTCGACGCCGCGCAGGCGGATGCGTTTTCCGTAAATCATTTCGGCCTTCCGTTCAGCAGGGCCCTCACGGCCTCCGATGGCGACATGCTTCTTTCAAGAACCTGATCCACGACCCTGCCGAACTGCTCCTCCGGGACCCGGGCGTGGAATTGATTCATCAGGGCAGACCGGAGAGCGGCCTCCAGCTCGGACTCGAGACGGGCGCGTTCCCGAACCGTCCAGTCTCCGCTGAGGCGCAGATACTCGCCATGCTTAACGATCTGCTGCGCGAGCTCGGCGATCCCTGTTCCATCTGTTGCGATCGTTCGTTGAACAGGCGGGATCCAGATATTGGTGTCTGTTTTGCCCGCCCCTTGCCCTTCCCCTGGCGAAGCGCTTCCGCCCCGAGCCGTGGGCGGGATGGTCCCCCCGTGGTGGGAAAAGACTCTTGGGGCCGGATGTGCCAATTCGAGCATGGACTTGAGGGCCTTCTCCGTGTTTTCCACGCCGGGACGATCCGCCTTGTTGACCACAATGATATCGGCGATCTCCAGGATGCCCGCTTTGATGGCCTGGATGTCATCGCCAAGGCCGGGCGCTTCCACCACCAGCGTGGTATGCGCCAATCTGGCAATATCCACTTCACTTTGTCCCGCCCCGACCGTTTCGATCATGATGATCTCATAGCCTGCCGCGTCGAAGATCTGCACCATGCTTGCAGTTGCCTGCGCCAGTCCGCCAATCGAACCGCGCGATGCCATCGAACGGATGAACACGCCCGTGTCGCCGCTCAAATCCTTCATGCGCACGCGGTCGCCCAGGAGCGCGCCGCCCGTGAATGGACTGGATGGGTCCACCGCCACAACCGCGACGCGTTTGTTTTGTGTGCGGAACTGCAGCGCCAGCCGATTGACCAGCGAGGACTTGCCGGTGCCGGGCGCGCCGGTCACGCCGACGAGATGCGCCTGGCCCGTGTGAGGGAACAGAACCTCCAGCGCGGCACGCCCGTCGGCCGTGTCGTTCTCAACCAGAGTTAATACGCGCCCCAGCGCCAAGCGGTCGCCGCGCAGGACTGTTTCGGCCAGGGAGATCATTTCACCGCGTTCTGGATGTCTTTGACGATATCTTCCGTCGAGGCGCCGGGCCCGTAAATGCCCGCGATGCCCATCTCCATTAATCGCGGAATATCCTCGTCCGGTACGATGCCGCCAATGAACACCTTCACATTTGTCTGTCCGTTGGCTTTCAATAGATCCATGATGCGCGGCGCCAGCGCCATATGCGCCCCGGACAGGATCGAGAGTCCCACAACGTCCACATCCTCCTGCAACGCCGCCTCGGCGATCATCTCGGGCGTTTGACGCAGGCCGGTGTAAATGACCTCCATGCCGGCATCCCGCAAAGCGCGCGCCACCACTTTTGCGCCGCGGTCATGGCCATCCAGCCCGGGCTTGGCCACCAGCACGCGGATCTTTTTCTCAGGCAGTGTGGATTGCTCTTTGACCATGGTTCCTCCGCCGATGAAATCCATAAGATTATACTATGGGTCATTTTTCATAAATGAGAGGGTCCAGGCCCGATTTTCACCGAAAATGCGCCCTTTCAATTCCGTTTTTTGTAAACTTTCTGCAACTTCACCATATTTTCTAGGTAGCCTCACCTTAACGAAATATGCTATACTGCATTCCATGCAGCCCATGTACAGGCAAATGTCGCCGCGTGACCGTTGGTCCTGCTGGGTTCAGACCCTGCGGCGTTATCAGCTTGACGGATTCGCCCGCTGGATCCTGGAGGCGGGCAGGCCGCTGGCCGTGCTGGGGGCCCAGGCGCTGTATTTTGGACAGCCATTCCTGGGAGCGGATGCAGACGCGCTGGCGCGCACCCTTGAATCCGATGATGAACTGCGCGCTTTCGTTTCCCTGCTCGACGGAGGCACGGACTCATGAACCTGATCGGACTCGGCCTGGTCGGCTTTGCCGCGATTCTCCTTTTGGCACTCACCTTGATCAAACGAAAGTCTCCTCCAAGCTGGCGCGTCCTTCCGGCCTTGGCGAAGCTTTCCCGCGCCCTGGACCTCAGCGTGGAGGATGGGACGCGGCTTTTTGTCGCGCTGGGCCGTACCAGCCTGCTCACCGCGCGCGGGGGGGCACCGCTGGAGGGTCTGGGCCTGCTGCGCCAGATCGCAGAACGCGCCTCATTAAGTGACCGTCCTCCGGTCGCGGTGGCAGGTGAAGCCTCGCTGGCTCTGCTCGCGCAGGATACGCTTCAAGCAGGCTATCAGAGCGTAGGCGCGGGCGATCTCTATCAACCCACCTCTGGACGCCTGACCGGGCTGACGCCGTTCTCGGCGGCGGCGGGGGCCATGCCGATCATTCGCGATGAAAACGTTTCGGCGGGCATGCTGGTCGGTGACTTTGGAGTGGAGGCCGCGTTGCTGGCCGATATCGCTGAACGCGAG
>DATJBI010000169.1:0-12573 GCA_035515435.1 Anaerolineales bacterium | reverse complement strand
GCGGATCATTAGGCTGGATTTGAATCGCGGTCGACACTTGTACTTGCGGCTTTGCATTCAATGGAATGTCAGGCATGAAGTAAGTTATCAACGGCATGGAAGAATTCGGCGGCAAAATATCCAGCGGAAGAGTCGCAGTTTGACTCGCGAGGGGTTTTCCATTTGAATCCATTAAACTGATCTGCGCGGTCACATCTTCAATCGGATTGGATGAATTGTTATAGGCCAACACAAAACACCACAGGCCGCGATCCGCTGTCGGATAACAAGCGATTTGTTTAACGGGAAAAGGCACGGGTGTCGGAGTCGATTCGCCTGCTGAATTTTGCTGAATTGGGATCTTAAGCGTTTGCCCGATAGACATCGAATTCGGGTTCACGTTTGGGTTAGCCAGCACCAACGCAGAAAGTGAGACGTTGAATTTCTGTGCGATCTGACTCAACGTATCGCCGGACTTTACCGTGTACGTGAATGGCGTCGGTGTGGGAAAAGGCGTGGTCACAGAAACCATCAGCCCGTCCGGTTGAGAAGCGGTGACGCTGGGAGTCAAGGTTAAGTATTGCTTGATATCTTTCGGCACCGCTGTCGCGCCAGAAACATTTGCGCTGCAAGCGGTTGCAATCAAAACGCATAAGGTCAAAAACTTTCGCATGAGATGATTATAATGGAGGGAATTGTCATTGCGAGCAAAGCGAAGCAATCTCCTTTGAACATGCAATTGGTTGTTACAGTAGATTGCTTCGCGGAAAGCACTCTCGCAATGACATGTCAATCATTGGAGGCAGTATGGAATATCGTCATCTCGGACGCGCAGGCATACGCGTCAGCGAACTCTCGTTTGGCTCGTGGGTTACATTTAGCAATCAGGTCGATGTGAAGGCCGCGCTGGAATGTATGTCCGCCGCTTATGATGTGGGCGTGAATTTTTTTGATAACGATGAAGTGTACGCGGGCGGCAAGTCGGAAGAGGTGATGGGCGCGGCGCTCAAGAAGCTTGGCTGGCGGCGCGGCAGTTATCTCGTCTCGACCAAATTTTATTGGGGATTGAATGATGGAGTCAATGAAAAGAGCACGCTCAACCGCAAACGATTGATCGAAGGCATCAACGGTTCGCTCCAGCGGCTTCAACTGGACTATGTCGACCTGATCTTTTGCCATCGTCCCGACCCGGAGACGCCCGTTGAAGAGACGGTGTGGGCCATGCACAACATCATCGAATGGGGCAAAGCCATGTATTGGGGCACATCGGAATGGGCCGCCGCGGAAATTGTGCAGGCGCTGGAGATCGCGGAAAGGCATCACTTGCACAAGCCGGTGGTGGAACAACCCCAATACAATCTCTTCAAACGCGCCCGGTTTGAAAACGACTACGTGCGCTTATATAAACAGTACGGTTATGGCTCGACCACCTGGAGCCCGCTGGCCTCCGGCTTGTTGACAGGCAAATACCGGGACGGCATCCCCCAGGACAGCCGCGCCGCGCTCCAAGGATATGACTGGTTGCAGAAACAGATGACCGATCAGGAAAAGCTTGCAAAGGTCCGCGCCCTGGAACCGATTGCGAAGGAACTCAACTGCACGCTCCCGCAGTTATCTCTCGCCTGGTGCCTGAAGAATCCGTTCGTGAGCACGGTCATCACCGGCGCCAGCCGCGTCAGCCAGGTCCAGGAGAATATGAAGGCGATTGAGGTTGAGCCAAAGTTGACGCCCGAGCACATGCAGCGAATAGATCAGATTTTTGGAATGGAGAAGAAGGCGGACGAAGATTGATGGCAGGGGCGCAATCCAGGGCGGCCGCAGATCATTCCGTAAAATATCCCGCGTCCACCTCCTGCCAGGTCTCATCCGGTAAATGCATGAACCGCGTCAAGGCGGGATGAACCGCGCGAAGTTCCTCTGCCATCCGGGAGGCGATTCGTCGAATCGAAAAGTGCGCATTCGAGGCGGCACGCAACTGACAAAAGTGATACGCCTCGCGCAGATTCAACCGTGCCAGGACGCGGCGATTGTATCCGTTGGGGATCACATATTGTGCAAGGTGCGGATCAAGCTGATATAACTTTTCATAGGTGGCCGCGGCGGCCTTCATCGCCGCTTCGTAGCCTGCCTGAAGGCCTGCTTCCGTGATCATGCGCGGGATCGCGTATCCCAGCCGCGCCGTCAGCATTTGCGCGGTCTGCGTCATGAGGCGGTGGCGTTTGAACTCGGCATACGCGCCTTGGTCCATCAACAGATCAAAGGTATAGCTCGCATACTCCAATTCGCGGAGTGGGATATCATGTTCACCCAGCCGCCCGAGCAGAGTATCTGCGAATTGAAGGCGCTCGGATTCGTTGAGCGATTGGACATGCCTCACAGCGTCCTCAAACGGCATCTCGCCGAAACGGTAGAGGGTGGCGGCCAATACTTTTGTCTCGCCCTCCTGATCGAAGTCGATCAGCCGGCACCAATCACCCCTCGCCGGTGGAGCCTCCCCCGGCGGCAGCCGGGCCGGAAGGAGGGCGAAATCATGGGTTGTTTCGATCAGGTAGGGCACGGCATTCGCATACTTCACCAGGGTCGGGACCTCGGCCCTGGCAACGGCTTTGACCTCCTCGCCGATCTCGCGGACCTCCGCCAGTTCATGGGAGAGCATCTTACGAATCATGTTCTCCAGGATCCGGGCGTTGGCGGTCATCCCCACGTTTGCCAGGGAGGCGGCAGGCAGAAGAAAACGGCAGACATCCACGTACTGTGAGCGCAGGCGGCGGTCCAGGGCCTCATCGGATTCATTCGCGCGGCGCGGGGCCCGTCGCAGGACAAGCGCTCGCACGGGATCGAGCGAGTCGCGGTAGGTCTTGAACAGGAGGCGGCAGGTCGCGATAAACTCGTCACGCAGAGCATGTCCATCCAGTTCGGATGGAATCAAGAAATTATCCGCTCCCCATTTTTGATAACGGGTGGACTTTTCCGTATACGAGGCCAGACGATTGGACTCAATGCTCTCCACGGCCAGGCGCGAGACGTTCTCAAAGGCAACATGCAGGACCGCATGTTCGGCCACCGAAGCGTGACCATAACCCACAACCCACTTCTCGTGAAACTGCGCCGATTTCTCCTCGGTCAATCCGGCCGCGATCTCGCGGAACGATTCCGGTGAGCGCGAGGTCTTGGCGAACGCCACGGCAATGGTTTCGGGACTGTGTTCCTTCGGCGAAAGCAAATAAATCTGTCGGCCAGGCATGTCAATTCCGCCGCTTATCCGATCGAAGAGTCCAAGGGGAAGCGGCCCTCTTTCTGGTTCAGGATCTTCGCAAGGTCAAGAGTAGTGATGGCAGGATCCTGCCCCCTGGGATACATGCTGATGACAAAGACTCCAACCCTGCCTTTGCGCATCAGGAAGAGATCCGCATTCAACGTAATCCCATGGCTCGTGGTTAGACCGGTAAAGCCGTTCGAGGCGTCGCCAAACTGATCCAGTCCGGAAATGGGCTTGAGGCTTTTGATGGCAGCCGTGCCGGCGCTGGCGTTGATCGATTGCAGAAGAAGATCAGGGTTCTCGATCAGCGCATCAAAATCGAATTGGTCGTCCGGTCCAAGCGGTTCGACCGCACCCAGAATGACCTGAAACGGCGAAGAGTCCCCGTAGGCAAACCATTTTAAATTGGGATCTGCGTCCGTCGGAAAAGAAAGGGGCCTGAATCCCGGCGGCAGATCCGATAATTCCAGTTGCGCCGAGGAAATGTCGGGGGTCGCGGTGAGCGTAACGGTCGGGGTGAAAGTCGGGGTCGGCGGCGGGGTTGCGGTTGGGGTTTGGGTGGGGGTGTAGGTCGGAGTGGGCGTGGGCGGGAACAATGCGGAAGCGGCCATGCAATTCAAAGACAGAAGGAGACTGACACTGATTAAAGCAAATACCATTGGAGCTGACGGTCTTCTCATCCTAGCCT
Organism: Anaerolineales bacterium; assembly: GCA_035515435.1. GTDB lineage: Bacteria > Chloroflexota > Anaerolineae > Anaerolineales > Villigracilaceae > Fen-1038. The sequence continues at coordinate 8,647 of DATJBI010000169.1, read as the reverse complement.
CCTTCAGCCAAACATCAAATATAAATGAATACCCGCAGCAGGTCAATCGGCAAAAAGGGGATCAGCCCGCCGCGAGAACCTTGCGCGTTTGCGTGATATCGTGCTGTATCTGTTCGACCAGTTCCTGCACAGAATCAAATCTCAACTCGTCCCTCAGGCGCGTCACAAATTCGACCTTGACACCCTTTCCGTAAATGTCCCGATGGAAATCCAGCAGATGCGCTTCCACATTGGGCGTTTGTTTGTCGGGTGTGAAGGTCGGATTGATTCCGATGTTAACGGCAGACATGTATTTCTCGTCGTCCACCCATGCCCAGGCCGCGTAAATTCCATTGGCCGGGATGATCTTGTCACGCGGATAATCAACGTTGGCGGTGGGGATGTTCATCGTTCCGCCCCGACCATCGCCGTGGATGACCGAGCCGCGCAGGCTGTAATTCCGGCCGAGGAGCTTCGCGGCGTCGCTCACGTCGCCGACCGTAATCAATTTGCGGATTTCCGTCGACGAAATCACCCCGCTTTCATCGCTGACGGCGTCAATCACTTCCGCCGTGTAATTCATTTCCCGTCCAAGCTCGACCAGGCGGGTCGCATCCCCTTCGCGTCCTTTGCCCAAGGCAAAGTCATAGCCCATCAACAAATGGCGGTGGCCCAGGTGTTCCTTCAACCGCCCCATGAACTCGCGCGCCGACAGGTTGGCAACTTCCGAGTCAAACGGATGGGTCAGCACGATGTCCACCCCCAGCAAAGCGAGCAGGTCCGCGCGTTCCTCCGGCAGGGTGAGGCTTTTCACCCCGCCCCTGCCCAGGGCAAAGGCGGGATGCGGCCAGAACGTCAACACAACGGCGGGCGCTCCCATGGCATGCGCGCCGGCCGTAAGGCGGCTGACGATTGCTTGATGGCCGCGGTGAACCCCATCAAAGACGCCGATCGTGAGCCAACTGTCTTGCAGCTGAAGGCCGTTCAGGGAATGGGCGTGAATCATTCTAAACCCAAAGGATACGAAGCTACACAAAGGCCTGTCTTCGTATCCTTTGTGTCTCGAGATCGGAATCTACGCTATGAGAAGAAGACTTTCTTGGGCTGCCACTCGGGATCGCCGGCCTCGCCCGTGACCAGGTCCATCAGCGCGACCAGCTCACCCTGGGTGCTGACGCCGCGCACCAGTCCGGGCTGGGCCTCCGCTGCGGCCTTGACGCGATGACCGTGGCGCACCGCCTCGACTTCATCCGGGCTGAGATCAATGGCCGGCCATTCGGCCAGCGCCTCTGCGGCAGGGATCAGAAACTGATACCAGTTCCCGGCATGAAAAGCGTCCTGGAGTTTTCTTAACGGGGTGGCATCGCGCAATGAGAAACGTCCGCTCTTGGTGCGGCGCAGGCCCACCAGATACGCCCCGCATCCCAGCGCCTTGCCGAGGTCATTTGCCAGTGAACGGACGTAGGTGCCGGATGAACAATGCACGTCGATCACCACTTCCGGCGGTGCCCATTCGAGCACTTCCAGATGATGAACCGTGATCTTGCGCGGCGCCAGTTCCACTTCCTCGCCTTCGCGGGCCATCTCATAGGCCTTGCGTCCCTGCACTTTGACGGCGGAATAGGGCGGCGGCGTCTGTTCAATTTCGCCGATGAAGGTCTTGAGCACCGCCTCGAATTGTTCCTCCGTGACATTGACCGGACCTTCGGAGGGAGTCACTTTTCCATCCGCATCAAACGTATCGGTCGTGCTCCCCAGGCGGATGATCGCCTGATAACGCTTGTCCGAAGCCGAAACAAATTCCGATAAACGGACCGCGGGCCCCACCAGAATCACAAGCACGCCCGAAGCGCGCGGGTCAAGCGTACCCGTATGTCCGGCTCGCCGTAAACCGGTGCCGCTGCGAACGACCTGCACGACATCATGCGATGTCATGCCGACGGGCTTATCTACAACCAGAACACCGGAAATGGCATTCTTTACGTCCTGACTGTTCATCTTACTCTCCATATTTTTTCCTCCTAGGTCTCTTTCAAGACAATTAATCCGACGCCATTGTCCTAATTATATACTAGAGTCTTAAGGTTTCCTGAGTTTTGCGTAAGACATTCATCTGAACTTCTGCAAGCGTTCCCTCGACATCGGCACCCGCGGCCGCGGCGTGGCCGCCGCCGCCGAAGGCTTTTGCAATCGGCGAAACATCGATGCCGGGTTCGAGGGCGCGCCATGATATTTTCACACGGTGATCGGATTGTTCCACAAAAATCATTCCCACCTTGAATCCCTCAATGGAGGCAATGATGTTGATCAAATCCGCGTCATCATTTCCCGAATAACCGGCGGCTTTTCGATCGTCGATGGTCAGCGTTCCCCATACCATGCCATTCTTTCGTTCCAGCCTGGAGAGTCCTGCACCCCAATAGCGCGTGGCAGGATAGGAACGACGCACGAGTCCCCGCATGTAAAGTTCGGGCATGTCCACGCCGGATTCCATCAATCGCGCGGCCTGCCGCATCGATTCCGGCGTGACGTTGGACGTACGAAATCCCAAGGTGTCGGTAATGATGCCCGTCAACAAGGCCGCGGCAATCGGCCGGGTGATCTGGAATCCCCAGCGGGGCAGATGGTTGGTGAGGATGGCTGAGGTTGCAACTTCTTCGCCCTCGATCAAATTGATCTTGCCGAACCTCTCGTTGGTAACATGGTGGTCAATGTTGATATCCGGCCGGTCGAGGGATTCAAATGGTTTGCCGGTGCGCTTAAAGTCGGCGCAGTCCACCGTGATGAATGTGTCGAATGTCCCTGCGATGCCGGTCTGGATATGCTCCGCACCCTCCAAATGTTTGAAGGATGACGGCACACCGTCCGCCAGGACCATCTGGACGGGCTTGCCGGACTGTCGAAGAGCCAACCCCATTCCCAGCAGCGCGCCGACCGCGTCGCCATCCGGGCGCACATGGGAAGCAATAAGAATGTCCTTGGCCTCAGCGAGTCGAGCCCGGATTGCCTGATTTATTGATTCGTTCATCCGATCATGCCCTCCACTCTTGTGCATCCTTTACCAGTCGTCATCGGCTGCAAGAATGTTACTGCCCTTTTTCAGGTTTGCTTTTTGCGCGCAGCTCTGCCAGCACTTTCTCAATGTGATCGGCATTCTCAGGCGTCGGATCCCAGTGAAAGCGCAGGCGCGGGAAAACGCGGAGTGCGATGCGGCTTGCCAACGTCCGCCGCAGGAAGCCGCTGGCAGATTCCAGGCCTGCCAGGATTTCCGTGGAACGGCTCCGCCCTTCCACGGCAGAAACATAAACATCGGCAAATGCCAGTTCCTTGTCCACCTTTACGTCGGTAATGGAAATCAGTTTCAAACGCGGATCGTTGATCTCGCGAATGAGCATGTCCGAGATTTCGTGGCGGATGCGATCCGCAATGCGTTGGAGCCGCAGTCCCGAGGGCATTGCCGTCCGCTAAATTTCGTTCTTCTCGATGACATAACAGACAAGTTGATCGCCCACTTGAATGTCGTGGAAGTTCTTGAAGCCGACGCCGCATTCGAAGCCGGTCCGGATCTCGCGCACATCTTCTTTCTCGTGGCGGAGAGAAGCCATCTCGCCTTCAAAGACAAGGTCGGTCCCGCGGAACAAACGCACTCTGGAGTTGCGGTGCAATTCGCCTTCGGTGACGCGGCAGCCGGCCACGCGCCCGAGTTTGGAGGCGGGGAACACCGCCAGGACCGTTGCGCGGCCAAGCACCTTCTCGACCAGATCTGGTTCAAGCATTCCTTTGAGCGCCTTTTCGATATCTTCGGTCATGCGATAAATAATATCGTAGAGCCGGATGGACACGCCCTCCGTCTCCGCCAGGCGCCGCGCCGAAACATCCGCTTGCACATTGAAGCCAACGATCAGCGCTTTCGAAGCCGAGGCCAGCATCACATCGTTCTCGCCGATGTTGCCTGCTTCGGCATGCAGTATCTTGAGGCCAATTTCACCCTTGCCAAGTTTTTCCAATTCCACGACGAGCGGTTCAAGCGAACCCTGCACGTCGGCTTTCACGATCAGATTCAATTCCTTCGTTTCACCGGACTGAACACTGGCGAACAAATCCTCCAGGGAAACCTTTTTCTTGGTGTGCGCCTGGGATTTCTCGGCTTGGATGCGCTCCCCGACGATCGCGCGCGCTTCCCGTTCCGAATCAACGACCCGGAACACATCGCCTGCCGCCGGGACATCGTTCAGACCCATCACCACGACCGGCGTGGAAGGCGCGACTTTCTTGACCGGTTTGCCCTTGTAGTCCGTCATCGCTTTCAGGCGTCCATAGGACTTGCCGGCCACCACGATGCTGCCGGCTTCCAGCGTTCCGTTCTGAACGAGGAGCGTGGCAATCGTTCCTTTGGATTTGTCCACTTCCGCTTCAATGACCGTCCCGATCACCTTGCCGGACGGATTGGCTTTGATGTTCGCATTGTCCGCCACCAGCAGGATCCCCTCCAGCAGATCATCAATCCCCTCCTTTTGTTTTGCAGAAACCGGAACCACCATCGTATTGCCGCCCCAGTCATCCGGCACAAGTTCCAACTCGGCCAACTGCTGTTTGACGCGTTCAGGGTTGGCGTTGGCCTTATCAATTTTGTTCAACGCCACAATGATCGGCACCCGCGCCGCTTTGGCATGAGCAATGGCCTCGCGGGTCTGCGGCATGACGCCATCGTCCGCCGCAACCACCAGGATCACGATATCCGCGCCCTGGGCGCCGCGCGCCCGCATGGCAGTGAACGCGGCATGGCCGGGCGTATCGAGGAACGTGATCGTGCGTCCCTTTTTCTCGACCTGATACGCACCGATATGCTGGGTGATGCCTCCGGCTTCGCCGGCGGCCACGTCCGTTTGACGGACGGCATCCAGCAGGGAGGTTTTGCCATGGTCGACATGGCCGAGAATGGTCACGACCGGCGGACGGTTGACCAGCTTCGCGGCATCTTCATCCGCGATCAGGCGCCGCCAGAGCGGGACCTCGCCGGTCTCTTCCTTCTTGAGCTCTTCCTGCGCTTCGGGCACCGCCTCGAATCCATATTCGGCAACCACGATCGCCGCCGTATCAAAATCCACGGACTGATTGATGGTCGCCATCACGCCGTTCGCCATCAGTTTCTTGATCACCTCGATTGGGCTTACTTCAATCTTCTGCGCCAGATCACGTATCACAATGCCGGCAGGCAATTCAATCTTTTTTCCCATAGGCCACCTCCGAAAATCGAATCAGCGAATCAGCAATATTGAGACAATGCCGATTCGAACTGGCGATGGTCTATGAGCGGTGGCTATTCGTCCATAAACACTATGCGCCAGGCTCCGCTTGCGGGAGCGTGTTCATAAAAGCTTCCAAGCCTGCGCGGTCGGCCGCGGTCAGCTCAGTTCTCAACGCGTGGGCGAGACTCCCCATCAAACCGGCTTGCCAGCAGGAACGGCGGTCATGCAGATACGCACCGCGCCCCGCCAGTTTTCCGGTCGGGTCAACGAGCACCCCGTGCGCCGTGCGGACCACGCGCACCAGCTGGCGTTTTGCCATCACGGTGCGGCATCCCACACAGGTACGCTGGGGAACATGCTTCATGCGCTGAACAGGTTTCTTCGACACCTTCAACTTAACTTTCCGATCCCCTGCCTTTTGCAACCTCGAGTGACAGGGGAAAGGAGCACGTTCTACTCGTCCGCAAGTTCCTCTTCGCCGCGCTTATGTATCTTGCGGCCAACCACTTCGCCAAGATCCTCATCGAGCACCAACTCGACGCCTTTTTTCTTTTTCTTCTTACCTTTCTTCTTGTCGTCATCGTCTTCTTCCGCCGCGCCGGTGGACTGGAAGATCTCGGGTTTCATTTTGAACAGCTCGTCCAGCGAGACGCCATCCTTGGCATTTTCCTCTTCCTCTTCTTCGGCAACCGCCTGCTTCGCATCCTTCTTGGCTGCCTCCGGCTCTGCTTCAACCGCCATCACTTCAACCGGAGCCGCTTCCGCAACCGGCGTTGAGGGGACTTCCTGCACGGGTTCCGACGCAGGTTCAGGGAAGCTCAAGGCCGCGACCTGCTCTTCGATATTCTGCATGGCCTTCGGTCCAACACCCGGCAGGCCCAGCACATTATTCGCATCGAGTTTGAGGGCCAACATCAAATCACCGACGGTTTCGAAACCCGCCTCGGTGAGAATGTTGAAGACATGTTCTCTGAGACCAAGCTGATCCAGCGTCAGGTTAAACGCGGCAGGCGGCACTTCGGCTTTGGCCGCGGCCAGGCGCTCGTCGTCCACCCGGACCGCCTCTTCCTTGATTTGCATGGTGCGGCGTTCGACTCGCTCGACAAATTGACCGAGCGTCGTATACTCCTCGGGCGTGACCGGACGATTCTCGGCTTTCTTGGCGAGGATTTCTTCCACCTGGGGCACCACTTCGGCTGCGGCCGGCAGCGAGGCGGCCAGCTCAGGATCGTTCTGCAATTTGGCGAGCGTATCGCTGGCGGCTTCGACCACCGACTTAATATCAATGCGCCAGCCGGTGAGTTTGGCAGCCAAACGCGCATTCTGACCGTCGCGCCCGATGGCCAGGCTGAGCTGATCCTCCATCACAACCACGGTGGCCGTGCGGTTGCCATCCACCTCGTTTAAATAGACACCGCTGACCCGTGCCGGACTGATCGCTTTGGAAATATATACGATCGGATCGGGGTCCCATTGTATGATATCAATCTTCTCGTCGTGCAGTTCTTTGACAATGGCTTGAATGCGAACCCCTTTGATGCCCACGCATGCGCCGACCGGATCGACCCCGGCCTGTGTCGCCATGACAGCGACTTTGGCGCGCGCGCCGGGTTCACGTGCGATGGCACGAATCTCAACCACGCCGTGATAGATTTCAGGGACTTCGTTCTCCAGCAGACGCCGCAGGAAATTGCGGTGGGCGCGCGACAGAATGATCTGCGGACCGCGCGATCCGTCCTTGACCTCCATCACCACGGTGCGAATGCGGTCGTGGACCTTAAAACGTTCATTCGGGATCTTTTGATTCGCGGGGAGAACACCCTCCGCCTTCATATCCAGGCCGATCGTCGCACCCTGGGCGTTGACGGCCTGCACCACCCCGCTCACGATCTCACCCACCTGTCTCGCAAAATACTCCATCTGGGCCGAGCGTTCGGCCTCACGGATGCGCTGTTGAATCACCTGACGCGCGGTCTGCGCCGCAACGCGGCCAAAGTCTCCGGGCGTGGATTCGACGATCACCATGTCGCCCAATTGCGCTTCGGGATTCACCTTGCGCGCATTTTCGAGGGTCACCTCGGTATTGATCTCCTGCACATCTTCGACGACTTCCTTTTCCGCGAAGATGACCACCCGGCCCGTCTCGGCATCCACTTTGGCCTCGACATGCTGCGCGGTCGAGGCGTTGACAGCCCGCCGATAGGCCGACACCATGGCAGATTCGATCGCACCGAGGATGATATCCTTCGATAATTGTTTTTCTTCCAGGACTTCGTTGAACGCCAGGGCGAATTCGTTTTTCGTCATGCTACCTTGCTCCGTGTGGTTTCCTCATATACAAGCAGAAAAGTGGGGGTTGCCCACTTCTCAATGTCTACGATATTGATCTTCCTTGCAGAGCCTATTTTAGCATAGGTGCATAAAAGATGCAAGATATAATTGTCGGCATGGCCAACCGCGATCTGCAAAAAGCCGCACTGCGCGGCGAACCTTCCTACGTCTGGCGTGCCGGACAACAACGCCGACTCGAGATGATCATCCAAGCGGCCGGAGAACGCATCCGGGGCAGCATCCTGGAAGACGGTTGCGGGGTGGGAATGTACGTTGAGCATCTGGCCGTCTTGGGCGGAATTGTTTATGGACTGGAGTACGACTTTGAACGCGCCGCACAGGCCGCACAGAATTCTACACGCATCCTGAACGCAGCTGGCGAGTTCCTTCCGTTCCCCTCTGCGACCCTTCGATCCGCCCCGGGCAGCGCTTTTGATTTAATTCTGAGCCACGAAGTGATTGAACATGTCGCCGACGACCATGCCGCCGTCCGCGAGATGGTGCGCGTGCTCAAACCCGGCGGGAGGATCGTTTTGTTCTGCCCCAACCGCGGTTATCCGTTTGAGACGCATGGCATCTATTGGAAAGGCAAATATCATTTCGGCAACAAGCTGTTTATAAATTATCTGCCGCGCCTGTGGCGCAACAAACTCGCCCCGCATGTCCGCGTCTATTCAAGGCATGACCTGGAAAAATTGTTTGAGGGCCTGCCCGTCCGATGCATCGAACGGACCATCATCTTCGGCGCGTACGACAATCTTATCGTGCGCTTCGGGGTGCCGGGAAGGCTCCTGCGAACCGCCCTGCAGTTCCTGGAAAAAACCCCCCTCAGGATCTTCGGTCTGTCGCATTTCTGGGTGATGGAAAGAACGCAGGAGGTCCACCGCGGGCCGTTGCCCACCGGGCCGCGGCCGGCAAACGGGGGATGAAACGGCCGCCGCCTGGGCGGGAGGAGAGTTACGATAACGGGTCCGGCACCGGCCGCGCGCCTCCACCTGAGAATTGAACTTGACCGGCGGAAGCAATCTGGCAGAGATGGCCCCTTCAAATGCCGGCCGGATTCCTAAGAGGGCCGTTCCAAAATGTGC
>DATJBI010000168.1:0-8020 GCA_035515435.1 Anaerolineales bacterium | reverse complement strand
ATAGTGAGATTGTTCATCCGTGCACCTCCTGGTACTGTTTCGCTTGTTTTGATAATCACCTGATGTTGTGATAATCAAAAAGGCTTTTTTTCGTACATTGAAAGCCTGCGAACCGTGCACCCTGCGGTACAACGAATTTCTTCCCCTTTTGCTGCCAGAGACCTCACGGATGTAAGATTTGGTTCTCCGTGGGGTCTCTGGTTCGTTCTTGTCGGGGCGCCGAGATTTGAACTCGGGACCTCACGGACCCGAACCGTGCGCTCTACCGGGCTGAGCCACGCCCCGAAATTCTGAAGCAGTCCTTTGAAGTGCAGGATGCATTATAACTGTCCGATTCGCTTTTGACAAGTTTTGCGGCCGGGTTTCTCTTACGGGTCGAGCGTGATCAACTGAGTATAAATGTACGCCGGCCCGGTCAGTACTTCGTTCTGTTGATTGGCAAGGTAAACGGGGTTCTTCAGCGTATCGTCCTGCTGGCGAATAACCAGGTAGGCCTGCGTGGGACCGTCCACCTTGTAAGGCAGCGTGGTATTGATGACCTGCGAATCCGGATCCGTGATCGCCAGGACGCGGGTCGCGTTCAGGCTTTTGCCGTTGAAATCCAGGAGCTCGAGGATCAATGGCTGGGAGTTGAACGGTACATAGACGCCGCGCACGGCCAACACACCGCCCGAGTTCGTGGATTCATAGGCCGGCGTTTCCAATGCGACCCGTTCGTAGATGGTATTCCCGGGGGGATTGATCTGGCTGACGCCGCTCGATAAGAGCAGGACCCGCACCGTGTTCAGCGCCATCACCACACCCATGCTGTTCCGCGTGGTCACCTGCAGGATCCCAACCTCGGCCACGGCGCGGATCTCAAATGGAATCTTGACAAACAGATATTCCGCGCTGGAAGAATTCGGGATGTTCAGCAGTTCATCGCCCAGCAGGCGGCCGTCTTCGCCGTACAAAGCAATATAGGCCCTGGTGTTTTTCCACGAAACCACGGTCAGGCGTGCCTCCAGGGGAGAAATGATCCTGGAGGCCGGCCCCGGCGAGTTGACCTGGATGGCGCCCAGCGACATGCCGGGGGGAGAGGTCGGCGTGTCGCTCGCGGTCGGGGTGGGAGGCAGGGGCGAGGGCGTAAAGGTCGGCGTAGACGTGGGCGTGACCGCGGCGGCCGTCTGAGCCGCAGACGTGGCATGAATTGCGCGGGCCGTCAGATAGATGACCGTCGGAAGATAGCCGGCCGGGTAAGGCGTCGCCCCAGGAGAGGCATCGGACAGCGCACAGCCGGCCAGGCTCCCGGCCAGAGCCGCGAGCAAAATGATCCTGGGCAGCCAGACGGCATCAAAACGCCCTCGCAAGGAGGGCGTCCTTTTTCCGGCGGGGAGTCTACAACTCATAAATGTCACTGTACTTTTCGGTCAAATAACGCACATAAGGCTCCGGCGTGATCTTCGAACCCGTTACTCTCTGGACAAGTTCCTGAGGGTCATGCCTGCGTCCGTGCTGGTGTACGTTGGCATGCAGCCAGGCGAGCAGGGCCTCGAATTTTCCCCTGCGGAATTGTTCATCGAGATCGGGGATATCCCTCCTGATCTTTTCCCACAACTGAAGTGAGATCAGGTTGCCCAGCGCATATGTGGAGAAATATCCGAGCATTCCCCCGGACCAATGAATATCCTGCAGGACGCCCAGGGCGTCGTTCGGCGGGACAATGCCGAGATATTCCTTCATCTTTTCGTTCCAGATCTGCGGCAGATCCTTGACCGCCAGCTGGCCGTCGACCATGGCGATCTCCAGCTCCAGGCGCAGCATGATATGCAGATTGTAGGTGGCCTCATCCGCATTGACCCGGATCAGGGACGGCTCCACTTTGTTGATCGCCTTATAGAAAGTCCTCAGATCCACATTGCCAAGCTGGGATGGAAACAGTCTTTTCAGCCGCGGGAAGAAGTATCTCCAGAACGGCAGGGAACGACCGACCAGATTCTCCCACAGGCGCGATTGCGACTCATGCACGGCCAGCGACGCGCCGTGATGCAACGGTGTGCGTTCGTAGGAGGGATCATTCCCCTGCTCATACATTCCATGTCCCGCCTCATGCATCGTGCTGAACAAGATTGCAAGGGGATGATCTGCTTCAAAACGTGTGGTGATGCGGACATCGTTTACGCTGAAGGAGGTCTCAAACGGATGGGCGGCCTTGTCCTGCCGGCCGCGCTCCCAGTCATAGCCGAACCGGCTGACCACCTCCACACCAAAATCCCAAAGCTTTCGCTCATCAAACTTTTTGTGCAGGAACGCATCCCTGACCTGTTTGGCCTGGGCGATCTGCCTGATCAGCCGCACCTGGGGCGGTCGCAGGGAATCGAAAATGGCCGTGACCTCGGCGGTCTTCATGCCCGGCTCGTAATCGTCCAGCAGAACATCGTAGGGATGATCCGCGGGCGGGAAGAATGAAATGTACTTGTGTGTCAGTTCAACCACTTTTTCAAGATGCGGGCGAAAGATCGGGAAATCGGACTTCTTTCTCGCCTCCACCCAGGCCTCGTGCGCCTGAGTCGAAACGACCGCCAGCTCCGCCACAAACGAGGACGGGACGCGCGTGGCCTTATCAAAGTCGCGCCCGGCAACCCGCACCATCGCTGCCTCATCCGGACTGAGAGCGGCCTCGTTCGAACGAAGCGCTTCCAGCAATTTGCCGACCTCGTCCGTCGTGAACGCCTGATGGGCCAGCCGGCTGAGGGTCGCAAGCTGATTGCCGCGCGCTTCTGCCCCGCCCGGCGGCATATTGACCTGTTGATCCCAACTCAACACAGCCGCGGCCGCTTTCAGGTCCGCGACCTCGGCCATAATTTCCTTAAAGTGGACAAGTTTTTCATTCATGGGTGAAAATCTCCTGAGGGGTCATTGGCGATCCGCTGCTCCTGATTTTAACACGGCTGGAACTTCCAAACCGTAAAGCTCGGCCTCACTCATAGCGCAGGGCCTCGACCGGCTCCAGGCCCGCCGCGCGGTTCGCCGGATAAATTCCGAAGAACAGTCCCACTGCTGCGGAAAACAAGGTGGCCAGCAAAATGGCGTCCCCGCCAACGACCGGCGTGAAATTGGTTCCGGTCGCCGCGGCCACTCGCCCGACAACGAAAGCGATCAGCCAGCCAAACAGGATCCCGATCAGGCCTCCGATCAAGCTTAAAAGGGATGACTCCACCAGGAACTGGATCAGAATGTCCCGTTTGCGCGCGCCGAGCGCCTTGCGGAGTCCGATCTCACGCGTGCGCTCCGTGACGGATACCAGCATGATGTTCATGATGCCGATGCCGCCGACCAGCAATGAAATGGCTGCAATGCCGCCCAGGAAAATGGTCAGGACTCCGGTCACGGTTTGCGCGGTGCTGAGGATGCTCTGCTGCGTGAAAACCGTAAAATCATCCAACCCGACCTGGGTCCGATGCCGCGTGCGCAGGATCTGCGAAATCTCATCGGAGGCCGCATTCACCGTGCTGAAATCGGTGGCCTGAACATAAACCACATCCACGCTGTCCGGCGTGGGCCGAGATATCAACCGGGCCTGCGCCGTGGTGATCGGCACCAGCACCTCGTTGTCCTGGGAGCCAAAGGAGCCTCCACCGGTGGGGGTGAGGACGCCGATGATCCGAAACGGTTGATTGGCGATCCGGATGGTCTCACCGACCAGCCCATCCCGGCGGTTGAACAGCGCATCCGCCACGTCCACGCCGATCACGGCCACCGAGGCCCGGCCAAGCTGATTCGATTCATTGATAAATTGCCCGTCCAGCAGGCTGATGTTACGAACAGAATAGTAATCCGGCGTGACACCGATCACGGTAGTGGTCTCGGTGGTCCCGTTATAATCTGCAGTGGCATTCCCCTGCAGAACGGGCGCCACCGCCTTGACATCCGGCGCCGCATACGGATCCGCCATCGCATTCGCATCTCCCATCGTCATGGGCCGCGGGTTCTTAACATCCGGGTTGTTTCGCGCGCCGGAGAACACAAACAACAGATTTGTACCGACGCCATTGATGGATCCGAGGATGGAGGCCTGCGCGCCGTTCCCGACCGCCATCATGGCGATCACCGCCGCCACGCCGATCACGATGCCCAGGACCGTCAGGCCGGAACGCATCTTGTTTGAATTCAGGCTTTCGAGAGCCTCCAGCAAAAGTTGTGCGAGGTTCATTTATTGCTGACCTCCATTCCCGTTCTCCACCATTCCATCGCGAATCCGGATGATACGCTGGGTCTGCTCCCCGACCGTTGGATCGTGGGTCACAATGATCAACGTCGTACCGCGCTGTTTATTCAGGTTGAGCAGCAGCGCGATAATCTCCCTGCCGACCCGGGAATCAAGATTGCCGGTGGGCTCATCGGCCATGACGATCGCCGGGCCGTTGACGATCGCGCGGGCGATCGCCACCCGCTGCTGTTGTCCACCGGAAAGTTCCGTGGGGCGGTGATTCATCCGATCGCCCAGGCCAACCGCCTCGAGCGCCTCCCTGGCGCGCTGCCGCCGGTTGCTCATTTCGCCCGCATAACGCAGCGGCAGCTCAACATTTGAAAGCGCGGTCTGTCTGGACAGCAGATTAAAGGATTGAAAAACAAATCCGACCTTGTGGTTGCGAATGGCGGCCAGCTGATCGTCGGTGAGCGAAGCGACGGGTTGACCGTCCAAAAAATACTCGCCGGAAGTTGGGCGGTCCAGGCAGCCCAGGATATTCATCATGGTGGATTTACCGGAGCCGGATGGCCCCATGATCGCCACCACTTCGCCGCGCGCAATTTGCAGCGAAGCACCGCGCAGGGCCTCGACTTCCACCTCCCCCATCTTATAGACTTTCTTCAGGTCTTTGACTTCGACCACCCAATCCATCTATCCGCCTCCACCACCGAAACGCGCTCCCCCCCCGGCCTGAAACAGCACCGGCGGATTAAGGATGATCAAATCACCCGCATTCAAGTTGCTTCCGGTGGCCACGCTCATGGTATCCGAAGAGACCCCCAGCGTGACTTCAACCTGTTTGGGCTGGCCGTTCACGAGAATATAGACAACCCGCTTGCCATTGACCAGCCGCACCGCGCCGTTGGGCACCAGCAGTTGATCCTTGACCTGATTCGTGATGATGTTCACGGCGGCGGTCATCCCGGGCTTCACCTGCGAATCGGCGTCCGTCAGCTTCACGGTCACCGTGAAGTCCACCTCGCCCGAGACGACGTTGCCGGCCTGGGAGACTTCCGAGACGATCCCATCGTATTGCTTCCCCGAAACTGCATCCAAGGTGATCGTCACAGGCTGATCGAGCGATACGCTGTTGATATCCACTTCGGAGACCTGAACGTCCACCAGCAGATTCGACAGGTCGTCCAGGCGGAAGGCCTGCGTTCCCACCGCGACCTGGTCACCGGAGATGGGCTGGGCCTGGGTGATCGTCCCGCTGAAGGGTGCGACAATATGGGCCACGCTCAGAGCCGCCTGGGCCGCATCGACCCGGGCCTGGGCCGCCGACAGGTCATCGCTGTTCGGTCCGCCCTGCACACGATCATAAGCGCGTTGGGCATCCTCCAGCTGTGCCTTGGCCAATGCCAGTTGGGCGTCCGCGTCGGCAATATCGCTTGGGTCGGGGTTGGAGCGGTAGGTTTTGAGCTGGGGGACCGTCACGGAACCGATCTGGACCAGCGTTACGGCCTGATAGGTCACGGGTCCGTTGAGGGCCGTCCGATTATTGAGGGCCGTCTTATACGCAGTTTGTGCATTTCTTAAAGCGATCCAGGCATTGGCCCGCGCCGTGTCGGAGTTGAGCAGGTCGGTCAGCGCCTGTTGCGCGGAAACCAGATCCGCCTGCGCCAGGATCACGTTCTGGGGCAGCGACGTCTGCAGCAGCGAGGCCAGCACGTCCCCCTGTTTAACCTGATCCCCCACCTTCACGTCGACCTGATCCACGGTGCCGGTGGTCTGCCATAACAGCACCGCGCTTTGGTTGGCACGCACGGTACCGGTCGCGCCGATGGTGGCGGTCAGATCCCCGCGGCCCAGCACTTGCGTTTGAAAGATCGATTGTGGTCTGGCGCGGCTCCGCAGGAATGCAATTACAAGAACCACCAGCAGAACGATCCCGAGTGAAATCGAAAGTCCGCGATGTTTGTTCAGGAAACCCCGGAAATTTCCGGAGCCTCTTTTGATCCAATTGAATATCTTCGACATTGAGTGTTCCTCCGCGAGGTGCTTCCTCGCCGGAGCACGATTCTACCCCAGAAAGATGAATTGTCAGTGAATTTGCCGTTGAAACCACATAAATTTCTTCTTAATAAAATCATGACGATTGTCGTCCGGCTTGGTGACTTTAGAGCCTTTGTGCATGGGCCGGCTTTGAGTATTATCGTCTTATGGCAGAGGCTTATCAATTATGGGATCGGAGGAGCTATGCAGGCTGTTCCCAGCGAATTCTTAGCAATAGACCGTAAAGCCCGGGCGAACAAACCGTTCTATGACCTGGATCTGCGATCGCCTGAGATCCGGACGTGTGATTTCAACGCGGTCGTGATCGAATTTAATGCAGAGCGCGCCATGGTCGAAGCGGGTCGTTGTGTCCACTGCCCGGATCCGGCGCCCTGCATGGAAGCCTGTCCCGCCCATAATGACATTCCGTCCGCCATGTGGCTGATCGAACAGGGCAAATTTGTGGAGGCCGCCCAACTCTATCACCAGACCAGTTCGCTGCCGGAGATCTGCGGACGCGTTTGCCCGCACGAACAACTCTGCCAGGGCTCCTGTGTCCTGAATAAACATCAACAACCCGTGTTGACCGGCGAACTGGAGGCGTTTGCAGTGGACTACGAACGGCGGTCCGCCGGCTATGTCATTCCGCTCACCCCCCCGACCGGCAAACGGGTCGCGGTCATCGGGGCCGGGCCCGCCGGTCTGGCCTGCGCCGATGTCCTCCTCCAAAGAGGACACGAGGTGACCATCTTCGAATCCAAGCCCGCGCCGGGCGGCCTGCTTTTGTACGGCATCCCAAATTTCAAACTTCCGAAGGAAGTGTGGTTCGAGAAATGGGATGAGTTCGAGCGCGCCGGTGTGAAGTTTGTTCCGAACACCTATATCGGAAAAGACCGGACCATGGATGACTTGTTTGGTGCAGGCTTTGAAGCGATTTTTGTCGGTGTGGGTTCAGAGATCGACGCCCCCATGGAAAACACGCCCGGCACCGATCTGCCCGGGGTCTATCAGGCGACGGATTTCCTGATCCGCGGGAACGTGACCAAAACTCTCCTGCCGCCCAACCTGAAAGAGCCGTTGAAGATCGGCAAGCGGGTGGTGGTGATCGGCGGCGGCGATACCGCCTCGGATTGCCTGCGCACCGCCCTCCGCCTGGGCGCGGAAGAAGTAAGCTGCCTTTATCGGCGCACAGAAAAAGAGATGCCCGGTGGCAGGAAAGATCGGAAAATGGCAAGGGATGAAGGCGCGCACTATCGCTTCCTGACCCAGCCGGTGAAATTCATCGCGGGCGAAGACGGAAATCTGGCAGCCGTCGAATGCATCGAGATGGTTCTGGGCGAACCGGACGCCCGGGGCCGCCGCAAGCCGGTGCCCGTGCCGAATTCCAATTTCAGCGTGGCCTGTGATACGGCGATCCTCGCCCTGGGCTACTGGCCCGATCCGGTACTCGGCAAGACCACGCCCGAACTTGAAACCCATGATTGGGGGCTGATCACGGTCAAAGACAAGGCCACCGGCGCGACCTCGCGGCCGGGCGTCTTCTCCGGCGGCGACTGCGTGACCGGTCCGGACATCGTGGTCACCGCCATGGTTGCCGGACGCAAGGCCGCCCTGGCAATCGACGAATATCTGAAAACCAGAGAATAATATCCCGAGGGCAGGTCGGCACTGAGATCTTCAGTGCGGGGTTGGCAAGAGCGAGACTCAAACTCGCTCTTGCTTTTTATCGAGGATTTCACCAATCTGGTTATAATGCAGGGCGTGCTTTATCGTTTGAATCGTATCCTGGCCTGG
>DATJBI010000167.1:0-9414 GCA_035515435.1 Anaerolineales bacterium | reverse complement strand
GCGAGCTTGTTGGGAGAATCCGCAGGAAGATCCCGGATTGCTCCATCGCGACGGACATCATCGTCGGCTTCCCGGGCGAGACCGACGAGCAATTCATGGAGACCTACCGCCTGCTGTCGGATCTCAAGCTGGATGTGGCCCACCTGGCACGCTACTCCCCCCGGGAAGGGACGGTCGCCACGCGCCGCATGGACGATAATGTAAGCGGCGAAGAGAAGATGAGCCGCTTCCGCACCCTGGAAGAGCTGCAGGAAAAAATCGTGGAGGCGATCAACCAGAAGTATCTTGGTCAGACAGTGGATGTGCTCTTCGAGCAGAAAGTCAAAGACCGCTGGAAGGGCCGCACGCCGACCAACAAACTCGTCTTCACCGAATCCGGGGAAGATTTGAAGGGCAGGATCGTTCCCGTTACGGTCACCTGGACGGGACCATGGTCCATGCAGGCCGCCCTGGCCAGGCAGCCAACTCTCATTACCCTTTGAGCGGCAGGACATGAATATTCCCGCCTGCGTGGGGAATTTTGTTTCAGGCCGGCTCAGGCCGCGGCGGGCGGAATCGGAATCAGCGCCTGGCTGCGAGGATGCTTCGCCGCCCCGGCCAAAAAATCCCGGCGGACGTTATCGACATCGCAGGGCGTTTCGAGTACACTCTTTTGTGAAAAGTCCCGCGCCGGTCCTGGTCAGGTCCAATTTTCGGATTGAGCCCTGAGCTTGAATTCAGCCACCATGAAAGATCTTATCAGCCGCCTGCTTGATCGGGCCGTTCAAATCCAGCAAATCGCCGCACCGACGTTTGAGGAGAAACGGCGTGCCGATTTTGTGCGCGAAAGCTTCCTCCAAGAGGGATTGAAAGATGTTGCGATGGATTCGCTGAACAATGTGTATGCGCGTTTCCCGGGCTTGGAACCTTCCAAGCCGCTGATTGTCAGCGCGCACCTGGATACGGTCTTTCCATCGGATACGAGTCTGCATGCGACCCGTGAGGAGGATAGAATTTACGGGCCGGGCATCGGTGATAATTCATTGGGCGTGGCGGCGCTATTTGGATTGATCTGGATGGTGCGCGAACGCAGGATCCAACTGCCGAGTGATGTGTGGTTTGTGGCCAATGTCTGCGAGGAAGGACTCGGCGATCTGCGCGGCATGAGGGCGGTCGTGGATCGATTCGGCGGCGGCCCCTCGACCAGCTCCGGGCAGGCCGTAAAAGCATATCTTGTGATCGAAGGCCTGTCGCTCGGACATATCTATCACCTGGCCGTCGGCGTCAGGCGGTATCGGGTCACGGCAAAAACCGCGGGCGGACACTCCTGGTCGGATTATGGGCAGCCCTCGGCGGTGCATGAAGCCGCGAGGCTTGTTACACAGATCGCCTCGTTATCGGTTCCGGTGCTGCCGCGCACCACGTTGAACATCGGGAAGATCTCGGGCGGAACGGGAGTCAATGTGCTGGCCTCCGAAGCGACCTTCGAGCTGGACCTGCGTTCCGAAAGCCTCGAAGGGTTGAACGCGCTCATCGCTCAAACGGAGGAGTTGATCCGCTCGGCAGAAAAGGAGGGGGTGCAGATCGAGTTTGAAGTGATCGGCTCGCGCCCGGCCGGTGAGATCGCACCCGACCATCCTCTGATCCGGCTCGCCGAGCAGTGTTTGCGCGAGCAGGGATTGAAGGTGGAATTAACATCCGGTTCGACGGATGCGAATATTCCGTTGAGCCGGGGCATTCCGGCTACCGTCTTGGGGGTCACCCGCGGCGGCGGCGCGCATACCGTGCATGAATATATTGAGGTTGGAACCGTGGAAAAAGGGATGGAACAGTTGGCGGGTTTTGTGGAAAAGGTCTGGGAGCGCTGATCGATCAGGATTTTCGACAATGAACCAAAGCAATTGTGGGGGTGGGGCCTTCGCGGAGCGCGCTGCGCCGATCAGCTTTTCCGGAGACCCCCGCCGCATCCGGCTGTCTTCGGCGGATCGGCCAGCACGGAGAGAGACGGGCAGACTTTTCTGGCTGCGCCTGCCGGGATGGAAACACGGATCAAGATTGTTTTTTTCTTGACTTTGCCGGGCCTCCCCCTGCCGGACGGAGGCGGCGCCGAAGCGCAGACTTCCTCTTTTACTTCAAGCCTGTCACCTCATAGACTTCGATCGGTCCGGTTTTGCCTTTGACCGTGAGCGGCGCGTACGGCCTGGCGTGGATCTGATCCTGCACGCGCTCGTAGGCCTCCCTGCTCATCAAAATCTGATTCTTCGATGAGTTTTCCTGAATACGTTTGGTGGTGTTGACGCTGTCGCCAATCGCCGTGTATTCGAGTCGCTTCTCCGTGCCGATCCAGCCCAGGACAGCCTCGCCGTAATGGATCCCAACGCCAAAGTCCAGGTGGTCTTTCTTTGGCAGATCCTTGTGCAGTTTCTCGATCGCCTGGCGGATGGCGAGCGCGGTCTTCACCGCCCGCAGCGTATGGTCCGGCTGCGGCAAGGGCGCGTTGTACCAGGCCATCACCGCATCGCCCAGGAATTTATCGACCGTGCCTTCATGGGCCAGCACCGCCTCGGCGGCGGCGGCGAGATAGAGATTTAACACTGCCACCAGATCTTCCGGCGATTGTTTTTCGCTGTAACTGGTGAAGCCGCGGATATCGGCGAACAAACAGGTGATATCCACTTTCTTGCCGCCGAGCTGAAAGCTGTTCGGATTGATCTGATCGAGCACGGCGGGCGAGACCATGCGTTCCAGCAGCCGGCGCTGCGCTTCGAGCTTCTTGCGCTCGGTCATATCGTCCAGCACGATCGTCACGCCCTGAGTCTTTTGGCGCGCATCTTTAAGCGGGGACAGATTCAAGCGCCAGTCCACGCTGCCGCGTCGAGGCAGGTTATGGCTGACCTCCAGGTCGACAATCGGCCTGTCGGTTTGACGGACTTCGTTCAAACGCGGTTGAAGTTCCTTGGCAATGGAGGCCAGCACCTCGTTCAGCGGATGACCGACGATGTTCAGCGCGGTCTCGCCCAGAATTGATTCGGCGGCGTGGTTCGCAAGCGTGATCTGGTCCCTGATATCGGCCGTGATCACGCCGCTGGCGATGGACGCAAACACATTGTCCATTAAATTCTTCAGTTCGGTGACCTCCGCCAATGTCCGGCGCAGCGATGAAAACAAACGCGCGTTCTCGATCGCGACCCCGGCCTGATTGGAAAACGCGATCAGCAAATCCTTTTCCGTCTCCGCGAAGATGCCGGAGCGGATGCGGTTATCGGCATAGATGACGCCGATCAGTTCGTTCTTGGCCTTGAGCGGCACGCACAGGATCGAGCGCAGATTCAGGGCGACGATGCTTTCCTGTCCGCTGAAGCGCTGGTCCTCCTGGGCGTTGGTGGTGATGATGGGCTCGCCGCTTTCAATGACGCGCTGCACGATGGTGCGGCTGGTGGCGGCCTCGCCCGACTTGATCGACTCCTGTTCCCAGTTGCGCGCGATGCGCGTGACCATTTCGCCCTTTTCATCCCGCAGCATCAGGAAGCCGCGCTCGGCGCGCGTCAGATGCACGATGTTGTCCATCACGATGCGGAGCACTTCATCCAGCTCGAGCGACGAATTGATCACCTGGCCGATGTCTGCCAGTGCCCGCAAGTTTCCATGCTGGGCTTCGAACGATTCCATCTGCAGACCGATCCTGCTCAGCGAGGCTGCGAGATGACCCAGATCCTCCAGGGCGTTGGCCGGCAGATCGCGCGGCTTTTTCCTTTGAAGCTCGTCGCGCAATTTGCCTGCCTGCAGGGCGAGCGTGTTGATATGTTCATGAACGGTCGTGGGACGGGTTTGGTCTGAGTCCATAATTAATTCCCTGAGTATACATCACCGCCGGAAATCGCGTTCCAAAATCTCCGGATCGTCAGGCGAAGGGTGTGGACGACAATCAGGAGGCCGGCACGCCGCGCCCGCCCGAAATCCACCGGGCGCCTGGTGAAGAGTGCGGACTGGTGTTCGGATGTGACGGCCTCGATATATTCCCTTGCAGACGGCAATAATTTGATCAGCTGCGCGGCGCGTTCGGCGGCGGTGGCGTAGATCGGCTGCGGACTTCCCAGCCAGCGCAGACTCGCGTTGATGGCGGCAAAGGAATGTTCCACGGAGGTCATTTGATTCCATTGGATCCAGCTGTTGATCCAGGACGGGGTCGAGACGCCGACCCGCGCCAGTCCACTCGATAGATAGACCGGCACGTGATCCAGCACATGATAGCGGCGAAATGCGATGATCATCAAACCGATCCCAAGGAGGGAAAAGGCAATCAACACCATGTCGGCGAAGGGGGCATAGACCGCAGGCCCGCCGCTGGCTGTATTTGATTTACCGGAAGGATTCTCCCCCGGCCGGCCGGAGTTTGCGTTGGACGGAGCCTGGTTCTTTGGCTGGGTTGCGATCTGGGCCTTGGTCAGGGGGCGCACGATCGGATTTTGATTCACGGTCGGCTCAAACTCGACCCAGCCGATGCCGGGGAAGTAAACCTCGGGCCAGGCGTGGGCATCATGGTTCAGAACAGTAAAAGATTCGCTGTTGGCGTGCTGACCAGGCAGCTCGTTATTGATTTCACCCTCGGCGAAGCCCACCGCCAAACGGGCGGGGATCCCAATGGAGCGCAGCATCAATACTTCCGCGCTGGCGTAATAATTGCAGAATCCTTTCTTGACATCGAACAGCACCCACAGGGCCGGGTCCTCGCCGGGCGGCGGCGGGGGAACCGTCAACGAGTATTGAATTGTGCTGCGCAGATATTCCGTAACCGCTTCGGCTTTGTCGTACGAGGTCGATCGTCCGTCCGTGACCTTTTCGGCGAGCGTTTGAATAGCGGGGCGGATACCCTGCGGGACTTCGAGGTACCGATCCCGAACCCATGCCGGATAATCCGTCCCGGCTGCGTCCAGTTCCTCGACCGCTGGATCGGCGATCTCGGCCCGGACCTGGTAGCGGCCTCCGCGCCCGATCGGCGGATCGGCAAACCAGGCGATCGGATCGTCCTGGCCTGCCGTGATGGATGTCACCGATACGCTGCCGGGTTGATCCATCCACACTGGCTCGGAGGGCGCATACAACAAACTCTGCTCAGGCAATCGCATGGTAAATTGGAACTGCGCCGAAACGCGATTTTGAGCGTTGGCGAGATCCAAATTCCCGTTCGCCGGCTCAAAGTCCAGGCTGGAGGCGCCCACATTGCTCCATTGTCCGTTGGAATAAAAATCATAGACGCGTCCGCGCCAATAATATGTGATCGAGACGGGCGAGGAGATAACCTCCACGTTGAACACAGGTTGGTTGCCCTGGGCCGCATTGAGCCCCAGCGGGAGACGGTCGCTATAAAAGTCCGGGCCCCCGTTGCTGTACGGAGATTGAAGCGAGACCACCGCGTTGGAGAGCCTGGTGCGGATCGGATTTGACAGATCATTCCACGCGCCGGAGACGGCCTGCAGGCTCGAAAGCGGAGTCGGAACTATCCAGGCGATGATGACAACCGTCAAGGTAATGAGCGTCAATCCGTTCAGAATATCCGCCCAGGCATCCTCGGATACGGCGATGTGTTTCTTTTTCCAGTGAATACGGCTGTGCAGGAAATATCTGCGCCCAACCAAGATCAGGATCAGGAACAGGTAGATGGCCAGCCACCAGGCGCGCAGGACGAATTGGTTGTCATAGACCTGAACGATGATCATCACGATCGCGGATGGAATCACCGAGGCGAGCAGATTGTCATGGCGCATCAGCCAATAACCCGAGGTTAAGCTGATGAGCCACATGGCCAGGGATACGAATGCAACGAAGAAGAACGAATCGTTGACCGGTGTGCGTTGGACGAACTGTGTCAAGGCGACTGCCAGCCGGGATGCAATGATCTGAAGCTGATCGCGAAAGTTGATCGGAACGTCGCTTTGTGCGATCACCGTCCATTGCCACGGAAGGATCATCAGCGTATAGTCAATGGCCAGCCACGTGACCAGATACCCCTTGAAGCGGCTGGTTCCCAGAGCGAGACCGAGCATTGTGCCGAATGCGGTGAGAGTCTCCGCGAAATAAAGATAGGGCGCCCAATTGGCAATGACCAGCCTTCCGGCGGTAACTTGCAGCATGAAGAACACCAGGGCGGCTGAAAGCCAGTCCCAGGCCTGAACGGAGGACTTTTCCATGGACTGAGTTTAATACTTTTTATGCGACCGTCAAATGCGGCCTGGCCGCTCCGGAGGGGCCAAATGGCACTTGACAGATTCCTTTCAAATTAATTGAAAATCAGTTAAGTTTGCCGATGGGCAGGGATGCTATCTGATATAATCACGAAGCTTTGTACACAACCTTTGTAATGAGATGGAATGACCCTCGAACGCGGAACGCTTCTACATAAACGCTATCGCATCGTCGAGATTCTGGGCCAGGGCGGGATGGGATCGGTCTATCGGGCCGTGGATGAGAATCTTGGCGTGGATGTGGCCCTCAAGGAAAATCTCTTTACCACAGATGAATATGCGCGTCAGTTCCGGCTGGAAGCGGTGATCCTGGCGAATCTGCGCCACCCCAACCTGCCGCGCGTGTCGGATCATTTTGTGGTCGGGGATCAGGGGCAGTATCTCGTCATGGATTTTATTGACGGCGAAGATTTGCGTCAGCGCATGGAGCGCCTGGGCATGATCAGTGAGGACGACGCGATCATGGTCGGCGCGGCAATTTGCGATGCCCTGGACTATTTGCACACGCGCAAGCCGCCCATCATTCATCGTGATATCAAACCGGGCAATGTCAAGGTCACGCCCGATGGGCACATCTTCCTGGTGGATTTTGGCCTTGCCAAGGTGGTCCAGGGCACTCAGGCCACCACCACCGGGGCGCGTGCCATGACGCCCGGGTATTCTCCGCCGGAACAATATGGCACCGCGCGTACCGATCCCCGTACGGACATCTATTCATTGGGTTCGACCTTATATGCGACCCTGTGCGGCATCATCCCTGAAGATGGACTGGCGCGCGCCATGGATAACGCCCAGCTCACCCCCCTTCGTAAACGCAATCCCAAGGTCTCGCGTCGTCTGGCCGCCGCAATTGAAAAAGCGATGGCGGTCGATCCGGCCGACCGTTATCAAACTGCGGAAGATTTCAAGAAGGCCCTGCTTGCTTCCAAATCCAAGACCCAGCAGCTGACGGGCAAATATACGGTTGTGCCTCCGCCCGATGTTCCCGCGGTTCCTGCGGAAGGCGCCGTAAACGAACCGGAAAGCCCCAGGCCCAGACAGCTCACGGGGCCGGTCCCGCCTCCTCCTACTGGTAATGAAGACAAACCTTTCGTGCCGCCCAGCAAAAGGCGGCGGGGCGCAGCCGGCTCCGGGTTATGGCTGTTGTTATTGCTCCTTCTGCTCGGCGTTCTATTCGGTGCGGCGAATTTCAATCCCAGCCTGCTGCCTGCCAATATGCGCGGTGTCCTGCCATTTGCCCGGTTTACTCCGACCCCAACCCCGACTCCCACCTCCATTCCCACGCAGACGGCCACCGCCACCTCGCTTCCCACCGCTACGGCTACTTCGCTTCCACCGACCGCGACGTTTACGCTCACCCCGACCCTCATCAGCCTGGGGACCGGTACCCTGACCGTTCCGGTCAGCTCTCCTGCCGCCATCGTCTCTGCCACGGCGACCGCCGGCCCAACACCGGTTGGCGGTGGAAGTGGAGAGATTGCGTTTGCGTCCGATCGCAGCGGCATTCCCCAAATCTATCTAAGCGATCTAAGCGGCAACACGGTTCAGCCGATCACCAATGTGGCCGAGGGTGCCTGTCAGCCTTCCTGGTCACCGGATGGAAAGCAGTTGGTCTTTGTTTCGCCATGCAAGGCGCGGCTTGACCTCTCCGAACCTCCGCTGGCCAATACTGCACTCTACCTTATCAATACCGATGGCACCAATCTCACGCCGCTGCCAACCGCTCTGGGCGGCGACTTTGAACCAGCCTGGTCGCCCGACGGCAAACGGATTGCCTTTACCTCGCTGCGTGATGGACATATGCAGATCTATTCGATCAATCTTGCGGACCAGTCCGTGGCGCGCCTTACCAATACGCCCTCCGATACAGATACACGTCAACCGGCCTGGTCGCCGTTCAACAATCAGATCGCGTATGCCGAGAAACGTTTCGGCGCCTATCAGATCTGGACGATGACAGATACCGGGCAAGGATCGCAGCGTGTGGCGATCAGCGGCCCCGCGCTTTGGGATTATCTGCCGACCTGGTCGCCGGATGGCAAATTGATTTTGTTCAATGAACGGAATTCCACCGGCCCGGTCCAGCCGTGGGTGATGGTCATCCCGTTTGAGAAGCGCGGCACGGATGCGGCGGAAAAACTGAAACTAAATCCCTGGCCTGTGGAAAACGTGCATTATTCGCCGGATGGTGCATGGGTGGTTTTCGAGGGGATCAGCAGTGACTCGAACAACGATATATTCTACGCCGCTGCTTCCGGTGCGCAGCGCACCCGCATCACGGTTGACCCGGGCGTTGACTTTGATCCGGTCTGGAGACCTGCCGCGGCGCCCTGAAAACTCTTCAGAGCATGAGGCGGCCTAAAATGCTCCGGACCTCATAGTCTAGTATCTTTTGAATTTAAAGCGGCTTGCAGCAGCGCGGGAACGCCCGTCTTCGGAAGGGCGTTCTCCCTGACTTAACCGGGTGCACGCTCGCATCGTTCGTGATCCCGAACCGCGCGCACGCTGTGGGATGGATACGAGGAGTGAAGTGGTCCATGCTTGAATTCATTGGGTTTGCTTCCGACTGTTTCGGATTCCAGTAAGGAAAATCATATGCCGGAAAACTCTCTTGATTACGAACGCACGCAACGTCAACGCACTCTTTCGGTGATTATCTGGACGGCCTTGATCGCCTCCGTCATCCTGGGTTGGTTCGACCTTCAGTTTCACACATGGGTCTCGGTCATCGCCCTCTTCAGTATGGCAGTGCTTTGCCTGCCGGTGCTCATCCTCAACCGGCAGGGACACTTTTATCTCTCGGCTGTGCTGCTGAGCGTGGTTGTTCTGGTCGTGATCACCTTCAACCTGTCTGACGGGAATGGTGTTCATGATCCCGGGATCCTGGCCTACCCGATCTTCCTGATGATCGGTACGCTGCTGTTCGGGAAAAGGGCCGCGCCTTATTTTGCTGCAGCCAGCTTCGGGTCGCTGGGGCTGATCGTTTATCTGGAAACCAGCCGGCTGATCCATCCCAGGATCGGCCCGACCAGCTTCGGGACCCTCGTCCCGCTGGGCGTCCTGCTGCTGGCCGCCTCGGTCATTATCTGGGTCATTGTGGATACGATCGAGAAGAACCTGAGGCAGGCCAAATCCGCGGCCGCGGAATTGCGCAGTAATTATGACCTGACGCTGGAGGCCTGGGCGAAGGTGA
>DATJBI010000166.1:0-24510 GCA_035515435.1 Anaerolineales bacterium | reverse complement strand
GCAGACGCCAGAGCATCGCCAACGGCCACAGAAACCAGGGAACATGTTGTTTGTGCATGGCAGACATTTTACCTCCGATGGTCATATAGGATATACGTACTAATTCCACTTCGGTTCCAGGTGATATAATCCGCCTATGCCTACCAAATCCAAAACCCCTAGAACGACTCTTCCGCCGTTTGAATCGATGGTGGAGCAAGAGGACCAGGCGGACACGGTAACCTTCAAGCGCGGCCATTTTTACTCGTTCATGGTTGTGATGGCCTTCGCGGCGGGCCTGCTGGTCGGATTCATGGCATGGGGACGCAATTCGGACCAGACGAGTCAGGCGGTTCCGCCGGCGGTTGCTCAAGCTCCAACGGCAACGCCGGTCCCATTAAAATATGATATTACAACTGCCGGTTTCCCAAGCATTGGTCCAACGGATGCGCCGATTGTGATCGTGGAATTCAGCGATTATCAATGCCCTTACTGCACGCAGTGGCATGACACCACCTATAGACCCCTGATGGCGGCCTATCCGGGCAAGATCCGGCTCGTGTATCGCAACTATCCGCTGCCGTTTCATCAAAACGCATTTAAGGCGGCGGAGGCCGCCATGTGCGCCGGTGATCAGAATGCGTACTGGCCATATCACGACGCGCTCTTCGCCAACAACGACCAGCTCAACAATCAGGCCGGCACCGTGGTGGACGACTCTTTTTATGTTAATCTGGCCAGCGGTCTCAGCCTGGATACAACG
Source organism: Anaerolineales bacterium (assembly GCA_035515435.1). Classification (GTDB taxonomy): domain Bacteria; phylum Chloroflexota; class Anaerolineae; order Anaerolineales; family Villigracilaceae; genus Fen-1038. Next base: position 23,768 of record DATJBI010000166.1, on the reverse strand, counting down.
GCATTCAGCACCTGCCTCACAACGGAAAAATACAAGCAGGCGGTTCAGAGCGATATTGATTATGCCGACAACCTTCCTGCAGACAGCAACGGCGAGGCGGCCATCGGCGGAACACCGACCTTCTTTATCAATGGGTATCGCATAGTTGGCGCTGAGCCGCTCGCCTACTTTGAGCAGATCATTGATGCCCAGTTAAAGACACAATGATCTGCAAGACACGGTTTCCGCTCTAACCTTCCGGGAGAGATGATGAAGAAATTTATTGCAGTTGCCGGCAACATCGGAGTAGGCAAGTCCACTCTGGTAACCCTGTTATGCAAGCAGTTCAAATGGGAGCCCTTCTATGAGCCTGTGGGAGACAACCCGTACCTGGTGGACTTTTACGCGGATATGGCCTCCTGGTCCTTCCATTCGCAGGTGTTCTTTCTGACCCGCCGGCTGCGTTCGCATCATCAACTCGCACAGCATCCGACCTCCGTCGTCCAGGACCGGAGCGTCTATGAAGATGCCGAGATCTTTGCGCAAAATCTGTACCTGCAGGGACATATCAAGGAGCGCGACTACGAAACGTACCGCGAGCTTTACGAGACGATCATTCAGGTTTTGCCTCCGCCCGATCTGGTCATTTACCTGCGGGCGTCCGTTGACACCCTGCTGGATCGCATTGCACGCCGCGGCCGGGATTATGAGCGCACCATCACGCCGGAGTATCTACAAAGCCTGAATGATCTCTACGAAGAGTGGATATCCAATTTCGTGCTTTGCCCGGTGCTGGCCGTCCCTGCCGATGATCTGGATTATGTTGCCTATTCCGGGCATTTGGATCTTATCATCTCAAAGGTGAATGAGAAGTTGATCGGAAAAGATGAAGTGGTCTTTGATGCGGAAGAAGTGGCACGCGCGGCCGGGGATTGAAAATCATTTCAGGCCCGCCCATGACCTGCGGGAAAGAGAACGGCATATCCATCAAGGAAGGAGCCGACAAATTGCGGCTCCTTCCTTGATTTATTGAATATAGGTTTGCCCCTTGCTGTTTGGATCCGGCACTGCATATTCCTCTTGACCGGCCAGATCGTTCCAATATTGTTGATTCCAAATATCCCCGCCCGGGCCGCTGCATTCTGCAAGCCGGAAGGCATCCGGCGCAACGTCGGGAAGCAGACAGGCCGCTGCGCCGCCGGGGCCAGGCGGCGGAGGCGTTGGCAAGATCCCGCTCAGCGCATTCTCAAACCCGGGGGTGGGGAAACATCCATCGCGCCAAAAGCCGATCCCATCGCGGATGCGGCACCATGAATCGTCCGGTTGAATCACCGCGGGATAAGTAAATGCATCCTCGATCACGCCGTGGGTATCAATGAGACTCACCGTATCGCCGCTGTCTTCAAGCAGCAGATGAGTGGTGGAGCCAAAAAAGAACGCCCGCCCATTGGGATTCAATTTAAGGCTTGGCAGGATGTAGCTGCCTGCGCCGTTGTTGGGTACGACTTTCAACGTCCAATGGGTCAGGGTCGCGACACCCGGTCCAAGGTTTTCAACCTCGATGAATTCATCGGCATTATTAACGGCGCCATCGCCGTTCCAATCGGAGCCGGGGCGCGGCAGGATTTCATTGATCACCACGGCCGGCACCGGCGTCGGCGCCGGAGAGGGGGTGGGCTTCTTTGTGGCCGTCGGGAACGGCGATGGCGTCTCGGTTACCGTGGAAGCCCAGTTCGCCATCCCGGGTGTGCCATACACATGTTTCCCCTTACGATCGAGAGCCGTATCGGTAGTCGGCCCGGCAAAAGTGACCCAGGCCGCTGCCCCGTCCGCAGGGATCGTCCCGCCCGGCGGATAATACCGCTCCATACTTGCATAATTGGTCGTATTGCCCGCCGGCCAGTTTTCATTAGTCGCAATATTGGCTGTATCAATAATTCCCGATGGGCTGAACAATTCAAGCGACTGATAGTAGTTTGAGAGGTTCAATGGGTTGTTTGTTGGGTCGGGATCCACCTCATAATAAGGAGAGACAGAACCGATATTTTCAAAGACACCATCATTTGCAAGAAGCAGAAAATATGCGCCGCCGGGGATGATGCCAGTCAATGGAATCGTGAACACGCCTTCCGTGTAGTAATAATTTACCCCATCCAGTTCCCAGCCGCCCAGGTCGATTTGACAGCTGCCAGGATTATATAGTTCAATCCATTGATCCGCCGGGGAGGCCTCGGTACCGGCCCAGCCAACCTCGTTGATGACCAGGCTGTGCGTGTTATACGTTGTGTTGGCAGGGCAGGGAGTGACGTTGGGAGTCGGGCTGGGGGTCGCCGTGGGCTTCAGGGTGGGGGTCAGGGTGGGCGTGGGCGTGGGCTTGGGCGTCTTGCTGGGTTTGGGTGCCTTCGTGGAAGTCGGGCTGTGCGGGGTCGATGCGGCTCGCACAGATGCGCTGGACGAAACAAAAATAGCCTCGATCAATCCTGCCAGCAGGAGGAGGCCGAAAAGTGTCCGAACCACAAGCTTCCAGCGACGCATCAATTTGATTTTAGCAGAGAAATCCCCCGCAGTGCGGCCTGGTCCCCCTCCATCTGAGATCGGCCCAGCGAACGGACCCGTCCGCCCGGGACTTGGAGGTGCTAACGCGGGTCGACCACCAGTTTGATTGCGGTCCGCACTTTATCTTCGATCTCAACATCCACGAACTCAGGTACGCAAACCACAGCGATGCCGTCATTTTTCAGGTAGCCGGTCGCCAGCACGAGCGCCTTGACGGCCTGGTTCACCGCACTGGCCCCGATAGCCTGCACCTCAGCATGTTTGTGTTCGCGGATAACCCCTGCGATTGCCCCGGCTACAGCGGATGTACGCGAGTTGGCAGAGACCTTGATAATATCCATGTGTGCCTCCCACGGGTGAAAGAGGGGCTTCTTATAAAAAGATTGTACTGGATTTAAGATTTAGATTCAAGCGGTAATCAAACAGGATATGGATGTCGTAACCGTAGTAGGCCCTGTTGAAAGTGTGGATAACCTGAACGTACGCCATGGGCTGGCCCTCTGCTGTTTTTCCAAACCACATGTTGTGCCTTCACCGCTCTGCTGAGCTTTGTCCCTTGTGGATAATCGAAGGGTAGTTCCTTGCAGGATTTTTCTTCGCCCGGCAGCGTCCATATTTTGGCTAACACGAAAGAGGCTGCCCAGATATGGGGGTAGGTTTTCGCGCAGTTTTACGCCATTTTCGACCAAAACCGATTTACTCTCCACAGCCGGTGCTGATTATCCACAGTTTACCCCCTCTTATCCACAATTTGGATTTCTCCGGGACAAGTTGTCCAGCCTAGATATGGCGGCTACGCCCCCGAGGAGGTCTCCAAACCGTTGGCGGCGGCAATTTCGTCGAACCGAATCTCAATTTCGTCCAAATAATGGTCCAAATCCGAGGTACGCTGTTCAAAACCGCTCCCCAATAAGCCCAGCTGCTCACAGGCGGCCCTCCAGGGCCCGACGTGCTCGCCTGCTGATGCACTGGCCGCCAGGGTCCAGGTGTGGATCAGCGGCCAAAGGGACGCCAAGGGAGATTCGCCTGCCAGCAGGGCCTCCACCGCCTTTTTGTAGTAATTAAGCCTTGCGGGATGAACGCGCTGATCCGCTTTGGCGTTCTGGGCGGCGGCCAGGAATGCGGTTTCCCAGCTGGGGAGCCAGGTGGAAACCAGCATTGGATCCACCTCGCTGGCGCCCAGGATATTGAACAGAGTCGCTGTAAAGTCGGGGCGCTCTGCGGCCTGGGCCCGCCCGGGAAATTCAAGCAGCAAGCGCCGTTCCGCGAGCGGACCGCCGTTCAATTCTGCAATTGCATTTGCGGCGTGATTGACTGACCGCAAGAACTGCCTGAGCTGGAGGGGCCCCGCTTTGTCTGCACGGATGTCGCTCAGATCGATCCAATCCTTGCGCGCCTCTGCCAGCAGTTTGCGGCACCGGGCCAAAACCAGCGCCGGCGCATGAAATTCAAAGCCGGCTCGCAGCCCGGCCTGCACGAATTCAAAGAATTTCTCACGCTGATATAACAGCAGAGGATCGTACATCTCATGCCCAAGCATTGGATCCACCCGCAGTTCGCGCGGGGATTTGAAGTCATCCTTCGAGCGGTGCAGGATGTCGAGATGGAAATCCGGGGTGAGCTTGACGATCTCACGCAGGAGGCCGGGGCGTTGGTTGTGAACAAAGACAAGATCGATGTCCGCCGCACCGCCGAAGATCGGATCCGACTCCGAAACCAGCGAACCGGTCAGATAGGCGGCGATGATGTTCCCTTCATTGAAGGCCCGCTCCTGGGCGTTCTCTTTTGCGATGCGGATGAGTGATTCACGTGTGACGCGCATGGTTCCTCGTGCGGCTAGCTGGATGATTTCTCGGTCAGGGGCAGGCCCGGTTGAAACGGACTCAGCTTGAGAGTCTGGCGGATGCGGCTCTCGATCGATTTCAGGTGGTCGGGGTTTTGCACAATGTTCAACGGATCGGTGTTGATCTTGAGCACGGGCGTACTGTCATGCGGTTGGCTGAAAAAAACCTCATAGGTGCGGTTGAGCTGGTCAATATAATCGCGTTCCATGTTGCGTTCATACGAACGATCGCGCGAGGCGATGCGCTGCATCAGGACATCCGTGTCAGCGCGCAGATAAACAATGAGGTCCGGCTTCGGGATTTTTTCTCCGAGCGCTTCATGGACCTTGTCGTACATGTCGAGTTCATCGCCTTTGAGGTTGATGCGGGCGAACAGCGAGTCCTTGGCAAAAGTATAATCGGAAATCAGCGACTTGCCCGCCGCCAAAAGTCCGGGAACCGTGCGGCGCTGTTGATGATAACGGCTGAGCAAAAAAAAGATCTGTGTTTGAAACGCGTAGCGTTCGCGGTCCGCATAGAAATCGGAGAGAAACGGATTCTCCTCAAAGATCTCCAGCAGGATTTCGGATTCGAACGCGGGCTGTAACAAACGGGCCAGTGTGGTCTTGCCCACACCGATTACCCCTTCGATCGCAACGTACATCGTCAACTCCGTATGGTTCCGGATGACCGAACCATAATGGGATGTCTAAGGATACCACGAAAATGAGCGCGGCCTTACGATATAATTTGTTTCATGTCTCGCATCGCGATCATCCCTGCTGTGGACGGCATGGGCGGCATGACATCCTTTCGACTCAGATTCGAGGCGGGACTCCGGAGGCGCGGCGTGGATGTGACTCACAATCCGGAGGAGGCCACCCGGTCCGTTCTGGTCATCGCCGGGACGCGCAACCTGCTTCCATTATGGAGGGCGAGACAACGCGGCCTGCGCGTTGTCCAGCGCCTGGACGGGATCAATTGGGTCCAGCGCAGGAAGAACACCGGCCTCCGGCATTTTTTGCGGGCCGAATACGGCAATTTGATCCTCTCATTCATCCGCTCACGAATCGCAACTCACATCTTGTATCAAAGCGAGTTCTCGCATCGCTGGTGGGACGATTGGTACGGCCGGCCGAACATTCCCTTTTCTGTTGTCCACAACGGCGTGGATCTGAACGTGTATCGGCCCGGCGGGGCCGGGGAGCTTCCACCAGGCAGATTTCGCGTGTTGATTGTCGAAGGGAACTTCGGGGGTGGATATGATATGGGACTGGAGAATGCCATTCAACTAACGGAGACGCTCGCCGAACAATATCATCTGCCGCTTGAGCTGGTGGTGGTTGGCAGGATTTCGGAAGAACAGAAGGCCCTGGTCCAATCCCGCCCGGGCCCTGCGGTTCAATGGGCGGGAACGGTGCCGCGCGACAGAATCCCGCAGCTGGACCGCTCAGCCCATTTGCTTTTCTCCGCGGACCTCAACCCGGCCTGTCCGAACTCGGTCGTCGAAGCACTGGCCTGCGGACTGCCCGTGGTTGGGTTCGACACCGGGGCCTTGAATGAACTGATCGTCGGTGATTCGGGCCGCCTGGTCGCCTACGGCGGCGATGTGTGGAAACTGGATCGTCCGGATATCGCCGCACTTGCCAGGGCCGCCGCGGAAATCTTGAACGATCAAGCGCGCTTTCGTCAGGCCGCGCGGGCCCAGGCGGAAAAGGCTCTCGGCCTGGACCGGATGATGGACGGTTATCTGAAGATCTTGCTGGAGGCATGAATGGATCAGGAAGTCTATGATTTTCTTGTGCGTCATTTGAAGTCGATTCAGGAAAATAACATTTCCGCATATCACGAGACGACGGCCTCGGACCTCACGCTTTATGAGTGGTGGGTCACGCCGAACCGCATTGAGGGTCTGCCGTTCCATGAATTTATGATGACCTCCAACGCCCGGAACGGAACGGTTTTCGGTTCGGATGTTAAAGAACGGGCCGAGACCCGCTTTGACCTTGCCAATCTCTGCATTCAGCGTTATGGCGGCACCGCGATCGCCAGCTACACACTGTTGACCAGCACAGCATCAGCCGAGGGCGTGCAGGTGGTGGCCCACCAGGAAAGCCGCGTCATGGTCCAGCAGGCCGGGCAATGGAAAGTTGTGCACGTCCATAAATCGCCGGCGTGGCCGGCGCCCCACGTTCCGCCCAAATGACCCCTGCCGGGGCGGGGGGCCCGGCCCGGGGGCAATCCAGCCCGCATCGGACTAGACGTTTTTGAAAGCCCTGCGCCGAGAGCTCACCGAGTCTTGTTATAATGAACGTTATCCGCGCCCGACGCAAAGGAGTAGTGCTTGAACGAGACGGTCCACCGTAATCTCAGTTATGAACTGCTGTGGCTGAGCATTGGCCTGCTGCCCCTGCTGTTGATCGCCCTGCTTCTGCCCTTGAGTCCGCATGATTACTGGTGGTATCTCCGCCTCGGCCACGATGTTCTTCAGCAGGGGCAGGTCCCCACCGTTGACACCTACAGTTTCACTCAGAGCGGCACATCGGTTCTCAATCAGCCCTGGCTCTCGGCGGTGATCTTCTGGCTGGTCTACAACGATGGCGGCCTGAACCTGACGTTTCTCCTGCGCTCGATCTGTATCGGCGTGGCATACGGCTTCTTATGGGTCTGGATGCGTGAAATGCGGGCGGGCGCCCGGATGGCTTCCATTTTGGTCATCGTGGCGGGTTTGGCCAGCAGCAATAATTGGGCGTTTCGTCCGCAGTTGTTCGCTTATCCCTTGTTTTCTCTGAGCCTCTTCGTTTTATGGAGATGGGAAAGTGATAGCAAGGCAGAGGAAATGGAGCGGAGATCGGCGGACAGACGGAGACGCACCTCCCACTGGCTGCTGTGGACCCTGCCTCTCATTGCATGGTTGTGGGCCAACCTGCACGAGTCTTTTTTGATTCTGTTTATTTTGGAGGGGGCCGCCTTGATTTTCGGGCACGGAGATCGAAAGGAATTGATCCTGGTCTCCATTGCCAGCTTTCTTGCCACGTTGATCACACCCTTTGATATAAATCTCTGGCTATCCCTGATCCGTTCCTATGCTGCGAATCAATCCTGGGATGTCAGCAGTGAGTTTCTCCCGCCTTCCAACTCCGGCTGGCAGATGAACATCTTTTTTATGTGGGTGCTGCTTATTGTTCCGCTTGCCTCATTTTCCAAGAAGCGGCTCTCGACCCTGGAATGGGTCTGGCTGTTGGGGACGCTTTGGATGGCCTTCTCCGGCATCCGCTATGTCATTTGGGGGATCTTCATGCTGGCGGGTTTCAGCGCCTATTTGATTTCCGACTGGGATGTTCTCTGGCTGAATCGTCCACATACCCAAGGCAATCCCATCGGCAACTATATCCTGGCCGGGGCGATCCTGATCATCCCCTTTGTGGCCCTGCCGAGCCTGCGATCGAGGATGGAGATCCACGCCTCGCCTCCGATCAGCACCGATACTCCGGTTGCGGCGACCGTTTGGCTTTCACAACACCCCGAGTTGCCGGGTCCCATGTGGAGCGATCTGGTCTTTTCCAGCTATTTGATCTTTGCCCTGCCCTCGCGCGCGGTCTGGATCGATACACGTTTTGGGATGGTGTATACACCCGAAGAATTCAGCCGTTATATTGGAGTTGCTTATGCTCAACCGGGGTGGCAGGATATTCTTGATCGAAGCCACATCAATCTCCTGATGATATCCGTTGACGGCGAGCCATTCCTGGTGCAGGCGCTCGCCAAGGAAGCGGGGTGGTGCGAAGTCTACAGCGACCCGGTCGCCATTATTTATACCCGGCTTCCGTCCGGGCGAGCTTGTCCTTGATCAAGGGTTTCTTGTTTTCCGGCCGCCTCGCACTGCAACAACGCGTGCTTCCCTCCTACCGCGTGTCATTTTTTGAGATGCTGGCCGCGGCTTGCGAGGGCGGACTGAGTCTGTTTGCCGGATTGCCGAGAGCCGGGGAAGGGATCATAAACGGCAGATTGCAGATCGCGGATGCGGTTGCGGCAAACAACATTCACATCTTCCGCGGGCCGTTCTATCTATGTTATCAGGGCGGATTGATTCGATGGCTTGAGAATTCGAACCCGGACGCCCTGATCGTTGAAGCCAACCCGCGTTATCTGGCAACACCCGCCGCGGTGCGCTGGATGCATGCCCGCGGACGCAAAGTCATCGGTTGGGGATCGGGGGCGCCGCCTCTTGCGGGGCCGCTCCGCGGCCTCCGTCAAACCAGGCGCGTCCAATTTCTAAATCAATTCGACGCGCTCATCGCCTACAGCCGGCGCGGCGCGGACGAATATGGTGCGCTTGGCTTCCCGCGCACCAGGATCTTCACAGCATGCAATTCTGTTTCGCCTCGGCCCACCTCCCCTTTGCCCAGGCGCCCGCCAGCCTTCAAGGACGGAGCCGTCATTCTTTTCGTCGGACGATTGCAGGCGCGAAAACGAGTGAACGATCTATTGCGTGCCTGTTCTGAAATAGAATTGAAGCCGCGGCTGATCATCGTCGGCGATGGACCCGAACGCCGGCATTTGGAAGGGCTGGCAAAACGGGTTTATCCGTCTGCGGAGTTTGTCGGCGCCAGGCACGGAGCGGAGTTGAAGCCCTATTTTACAGAAGCCGACCTCTTTGTTCTGCCCGGGACCGGCGGGCTGGCCGTGCAGGAAGCGATGAGTTATGGCCTGCCCATCATCGTCGCAAGGGGCGATGGCACGCAGGACGACCTCGTCCGCCAATCGAACGGCTGGCAGATCCCGCCGGAGGATTATGATGCGCTCCTGCGCACGCTGCGCGCCGCTTTATCCGATGCGGCGCGCCTGCGGACGATGGGTGCAGAGTCCTATCGCATCGTTTCCGAGGAGATCAATTTGGAGAAGATGGTGGAAGCATTCGGACGGGCGCTAAACAGTCTGGCCCTCTGACCCGTACGATCGCCGTACGCGCCCCAAGGTCGAAAATGAATCTCAAATTACAAAAACTGAAACTCCAGGCGCAATCGATGAAACGCGAAACCGAGGCGCTTTGCCTCGCCCTGCGTGATGCGGCCACACCCTGGTATGCAAAGGCGCTGATCGCATTTGTCCTTGCATATGCTTTAAGCCCGATCGACCTGATCCCGGATTTCATTCCCGGGGTGGGGCAGCTCGATGATATGATCATTGTCCCGGCCGGAATCGCGTTGGCGGTGAAATTGATCCCGGTGCAGGTGATGAACGCAGCCCGCCGCGCCGCGGCGCGGCATCCTCGGAATGGTTATCGTCATCCTGATCTGGATTTCAATTGCAGCCTGGCTCATCTGGCAACTCCATCCACTCCTGAGTAGAATCGGGAAATGACCTTCAAACGCCCGCTCCTTTTGTCATGGATCGCCTGCCTCTTTTTGTTCGCCTGCCAGCCGAAACCGGAGAGCACGCCTCTGCCTCCGACCCGGACGGTCACGCCTTCGCCGGAACCGACCGCCACCCCCGAGCCCACGGCGACCCTGCCCCCGGCCGAGCGCGATTTCACCGAAGAATTTGATTCAGCATCTCCCTACTGGTCCACTTTTGGAACAAACAACCCGGCACCCGATGTTCAGGTTCAGGGCGGAGCGTTGGTCTTCAACTTGGCCCAGCTCAACACCTGGGCCGACTCCATTTATACCGCGCAGAATTATCAGGATGTGCGCGTGGACGCCCAGGCGGAGGTCCGCGCCGGAAATGATGGCACGGTGGGCATTGTTTGTCGTTACAGCCGGGTCAACGGCTGGTATGAATTCAACATCTACGCGGACCAGACCTACATGTTGATGTACGGTCAATGGCTGTCGCCGGGGATTGCGCGCTATACGCCGCTTCACCGAGTCCATTCCGAAAAGATCAAAACCGGGGCCAATCAGATCGGGTTGGTATGCCAGGGAGACAGCCTGACGCCATACATCAATAACGTGCGCATGCAGGTCTACGAGGATAACAAGGTTGGATTGAAGGAGGGCAATATCGGTCTGACGGCCTCTTCTTTTGCGGAGGTGCCTTTCGTCGCCGCGTTCGATTGGGCACGGGTGAGTGAGCCGTAGCACGGGCCGCTCCGGCCCGCTGCCTGCGGGGGCCCTCGAGCGGGGAGGCTCCCGATTGCGGCCGTGAGGCGCTGGGGCCCGGGTTCAAAATCCGACTCACCGCCGGGGGAGGCCGGACGCGGGCTGACAAATCTTCTATACAGCGTTAACGTTTTTCTTGCATCCCTGGAGTATCCTATGCCAAAATTACCTCATGTCGCTGCGGGCCGCGCTGCCCTGCGACCACAGGCAGTGGCGCGGCAATCTTGCTCTTGGACAGATTGCCTCTGGAAGGATGCGCTCGCCGCGACGAATGCAACAAGGAGTGTGTGCCATGGGAAAGATCATAGGGATTGACTTGGGAACAACCAACAGCGTTGTCTCCGTGATGGAAGGCGGTTCGCCGACCGTGATCTCCACCGCAGAGGGCGGGCGGCTCTGTCCGTCCGTGGTGGCGTTCAATAAGAACGGCGAACGCCTGGTCGGCCAGACCGCCAAGCGGCAGGCTGTCGTGAATTCAGAGAACACCGTTTATTCCATCAAACGCTTCATGGGCCGTCACTACGAAGAGACCGAAGTCGAGCGCAAAATGGTTTCGTATGAAGTGATCCAGGGCCCGGCGGATGATGTGAAGGTCAAGATCCCGGTCACCGGACGCGAATACAGCCCGCAGGAGATCAGCGCCATGATTTTGGCGAAGCTGAAATCCGATGCGGAAGCGTATCTCGGCGAAGCGGTGACGCAAGCGGTCATCACCGTCCCCGCCTATTTTAACGACAGCCAGCGTCAGGCCACCAAGGACGCGGGCAGGATCGCCGGGCTCGAGGTTCAGCGCATCATCAATGAACCGACCGCCTCTGCGCTGGCATATGGACTCGATAAGAAGAAGAACGAGACGATCCTCGTTTTCGACCTCGGCGGTGGAACCTTCGACGTGTCGGTGCTGGAGGTGGGCGAGGGCGTGATTGAAGTGAAAGCCACGAACGGCGATACGCACCTCGGCGGCGACGACTGGGATCAGCGGATCGTGAATTGGGCGGCGGATGAATTCAAGCGCGGGCAGGGCATTGATATTCGCACTGACCGCCAGGCCCTGCAGCGGCTGCGCGAAGCGGCGGAGAAGGCCAAGATCGAGTTGTCGTCCGTGATGGAGACCGAGATCAACCTGCCATACATCACGGCGGACGCATCCGGACCGAAGCACATGCAATTGAAGTTGAGCCGCGCCAAGTTTGAGCAGATGACCGAGGATTTGATCAACCGCTGCCGCAAGCCATTTGAGAGCGCCTTGAACGACGCCGGCTTGAAGCCATCCGACCTGAACGAGGTGGTTTTGGTCGGTGGTTCGAGCCGCATGCCGATGGCGCAGGATTTGGTGCGCACGCTGACGAACGGCAAAGAGCCGAACAAGGGCGTCAACCCGGATGAGGTGGTGGCAGTCGGCGCGGCGATCCAGGGCGGCGTGCTCGGCGGCGAAGTCAAGGATATTCTGCTGCTCGATGTGACCCCGCTATCGCTCGGCGTTGAGACGCTGGGCGGCGTGATGACCAAGATGATCGAACGGAACACGACGATCCCGATCCGCAAGACCGAGTCCTATTCGACGGCGGCGGACAATCAGACGGCAGTCGACATACACGTCCTGCAGGGCGAACGCCCGATGGCTGGCGATAATATGTCGCTCGGACGATTCCGACTCGATGGCATTCCGCCCGCGCCGCGCGGCATCCCGCAGGTGGAAGTGACCTTCGATATTGACGCGAACGGCATCCTGCACGTGACCGCCAAAGACAAGGCCACCGGCAAGGAGCAGAAGGTGACCATTACGGCTTCGACCAACCTGAACAAATCCGATATCGAACGGATGGTGCAGGAAGGCCGGCAGCATGAAGCCGAAGACAAGAAGCGCCGCGAGCTGATCGAAGCGAAGAACAATGCCGATAATCTGGCCTATCAGTTGGAAAAGACCCTGCGGGAGCTGGGCGAAAAGGTCCCCTCGAACGAACGCTCCACCATCGAAGGAAAGATCAACGATCTCAGGCAGGCTGCACAAAGCGACGACCTCAATCGCATCAAGAAAGCCACCGACGACGCACAGAACGCCTTCCACGCGCTCAGCCAGCAGCTCTACGCTCAGGGCCAGGCTCAGGGCCAGGCCCAGGGCCAGGCCCAGCCGGGCGGACCATCGGCCTCGTCAAGCGAGGGCGATGTGATTGACGGCGAAGTGAAAGAATAAGGCAAAACCCGCTGAACAGAACGCGAACGGGCGACCATCATCACAATGGTCGCCCGTTACGTTTTCGATCGGCCGCGTGGGCCTAGAACGCAAACCTTCCTCAGCCAAAGTGCATTGCAACGCCGATAATCAGGGCAGTCTGCCCCAGATGATAGGCGCAGATGTTCAATAGACGGCCGTTCGGAATCGGCGATACGAATCGATTCCATGCCAGGATCAGATCGGAAATATAGAACAGCAACGCGCCCACGCTGGCCAGGACGGTGGCGTTCGTCTGCCAGGCGGGGGCTGCGAGCGTCCGCACGGCAAAGAACAGCATGGTGCTGATGATCAAAGCATAAATCCCCACCGGCAGGACCAGGCGGTTCAGCCCCCTGGATCTCAAGGCAGGGATCAACCTTTGCAGGATCCGGATCGCGCTCAGCAGGATCGTAAAGCCGAAGACCAGATCCCAGGCATTGGCAGGGGCGGCCTGGCTGCTGAATCCTATGATATAGGCAACCTGAGCCAGCAGGAACGCGATCAGCCCCGGCAGGAACAAACGATCGGGCGAAAGCAGCAGCAGGTCTCCGATCAATGAAAAGAGGAGGCCCAGGCCGAACCAGAGCAAAGCGCCCTGAATTCTCGTCCCTGCATAAAGCCAGGCGAACAGGAAGATCATGACCGCCGGTTTGGCGAACATCTCCACCCTGACCCACTGTTTGGCCGTTGCCATCCAATCGAGGAGGGCGGAACCCAGAACCAGGATAAGCAGCGTGGCCGTCATCGTTCCTGCGCTATTTCTTTATTTTATACCCCAGGCGCTTCAACACATTCTCGTTATTGCGCCAGTCTTTTTCCACTTTCACGCGCAGCTCCAAAAACACCTTATGCCCGCCCATGTCCTCGATCTGCCTGCGCGCGGCGGTGCCGATCTGCTTCATCATTTTGCCGCCCTCGCCGATCACAATGCCCTTTTGCGACTCCCGCTCCACGAACAGCGTCGCGGCGATGTACGTCATGCCGTTCTCGCGCTCCTTGAAATCATCCACGCGGACGGCGATGCCATGCGGCACTTCGTCGCGCAGTTTCAGCAGTGCGGCTTCGCGGATCAGATCGGCGGCGATCTCGCGCTCGTACAGGTCCGTGATCTGCTCTGCCTCGTATTCCGGCGGGCGGACCGGCAATAAAGAGATCAGCAATGCGACCAGGTCATTGATATGTTCAGAATGCAGGGCGGAGATGGAGATGACCTGCGCACCGACCCTGACCAGCGCCCGATACGCTTCGAGACGCGTTTTCAGATCTCCGGCCGCGACCAGATCCATTTTATTGACGGCCAGCACGAGATGAATGCGCCCTGGAACTTTTTTCAGCAGGGCCGCGATGCGCAGGTCGTCTTGCGTGGGCTCATCCGATGCGTCCACAAGAAACAAGACCACGTCCACGCCATCGAGCGCCCCTTCCGCCTCCTGATTCAAGAACTCTCCGAGCTTGTGACGCGGTGCATGGAGGCCGGGCGTATCCACGAAAACCAACTGCGCGTCGTCGCGCGTCAAAATCCCCAGCTGACGCCGACGCGTGGTCTGCGGCCGCGGCGAGACCGCCGCGATCTTCTGTCCAAGCAGCGCGTTGACCAGCGTGGACTTGCCCACATTGGGTCTTCCGAGGATGGCGATAAAACCTGAACGATAATCCTTATTCATGGGCCGGCTCGCTGAGCCCTTTCTTCGGCTGCCAATTGGCAACCGCCAGACTTGCGATGATCAGCAGCGCGCCCGCCAGCAGCTGCCAGCTCAATTGCTCGTGAAGAAATCCCACGCCCAGGATCACACCGCCCAGCGGAAACATATACGTGACCATCGTGGTGCGTGTTGGACCGATCTCGTGGATGAGATAATACGAGAGAACAAAAGCAAACCCCGATCCGAGAATGCCCAGCCACAATAATGCAATCCAGGTGATCGGCAGCCGAGGAATCTCGATCGGCCTCTCAACGACCAATGTCGTCATCCACATCACGGCAGTGGATGAGACCAGCGGCCCGGCGCTGCGCAGGATCGCCGGTGTGCTCTCGGTGGCTTTGCGCGCGTAGACGGAACTGCCCGCGTAAAAAGCAGAAGCCAGCACCACGGCCGCCTGACCCAAAATCGAACTGGATGAGGCGCCGATATCCTTGCTCACCAAAATCACCACACCTGCAAAGCCGATCAGCAGACCGGTCACTTTCAGGAAGTTCATCTTGTCATCGTGCAAGGCAAGATGCGCGATGACGATGGTAAACAGGGGAACCGTCGCATCGAGCACCGCCGCGACCCCCGAGTCGATCGCTTGCTCGCCCCACGAGATGAGAAAGAACGGAATGGCAACGTTGCTGATGCCCAGGATCAATACGGGAAGCCAGCCTTGGAACGTACGCGGCAGCTGGACATGCTGGATCATGATCAGCACGATGCCAAACAGCAGGCCGAACAAAACACGGAACGCGACCAATGTGATCGGTCCAACCTCCTGCACCGCGATCTTGATCCACAAAAAGGATGAACTCCAGATCGAACCAAGAAGAATAAAGACAAACCAGTGTTTGGGTTTCAAGACTCCTCCGACAATGAAGAACGCTTGTGAGATCTTCGATGATTGTAACTTACGAATCAAACCTCAACGATTTTCCCTTTCCATCTTCAACAGCCAGGCCTTGGTCTTCAATCCGCCTTTGCCGCCGTAGCCATGAAGTTTGCCGTCGCTGCCGATGAGGCGGTGGCAGGGGATCACCAGCGGCATCGGATTGGTGGCATTGGCGCGGCCGACCGCCCGAAAGGCCTGGGGATGTCCGATCTGCTGCGCGATTTCCGCGTAGGTGCGGGTCCGCCCATAGGGGATGGAAAAGACCGCTCGGAGCGCCTCCCGCTGAAAGCCGGAAGAAAGAACCGACCAGTCGATCGCCAGATCAAACGTCCGGCGTCTGCCCATCAAATATTCCTGGATCTGCCGAACCACCGCCTCGACCTGTCTGGGCGCATATTCGATCTCCGATTTCGTCTGCCTGCGAACGGCGTGTTCAAAATTTGTTTGTGAAACGCCGAAGTCCACCGCCACCAGGCCGCGCGGCGAAAGTCCGGCCCAGACTTGTTCCAGCGGAGTCCCGTTGATACTGCCAATGAGAATGGCCGGCCGGTCCATCTCAGTAGTTGGTCACCCGATCGATCAGGCTCTGCTCGCGGGCCCGGTAATCGCAGAATCGGAAAACGAACGTTGATGCAATCGCGAAGAGGACCGTCAAACCGGCCAAAATGCCGAGCAGCTGCAGATCGCCGAAGTGCGCCAGGGTGGGATAGGCCTGCGCCACGTTCCCGATCAGGGAACGGCGCATCAATTCCAGCCAGTAGGTGATCGGGACCAGGAAGCCGACCGGCCTCAACCAGGCGGGCAGTACATCCAAGGGAAAGATCGCGCCGCTCAAGAGGAAGAGCGCGCTCGCCGTCGCTTCACCGATCAAAAAGAAATGGTGTGCGATCAGCAGGGTGATGCTGGCGAGGATCAAGCCCATCATCGCCAGCATGAAAACGCCGATCCCCAGCGCGACAAGGAACAACGGCCAATTCACGGTGGCCAGGTTGAGCGGCACATGCAGGAACAACACGCCGAAGGCGATCGTGATCAACACGGAGATCGAACCGGTCAGGAAGCGCGCTACGCCGCGTCCCAGCCAGTAGGCCGGGATGCTGATCGGCGCGATGTACATGTACTTGAGGGTCTTGTAATGCTCCCGGTCATCAATCACCGCCCAGGAGACACCGGTCATGATCGCGCCGACGTACTGGTAGAAGGCATTGCCGTAGTACAGATAAGGAAAGATCGGCGTATTGAAATTTCCCTGCGTGATGACGCTGTACATGACCACCAGGATCGCCGCGCCTGCCAGCGGTTTGATGATCGAATAAATGGCGAAGAGGAACGGCTGGGTCCAATTCGATTCGATCTGCCAGCCGAGCCAGGTCGCCACCCAGAAGGAACGCCAAATCTCAAATCGATTGGAGCTGGCTGTGTTTTCCATCGGCTTATCTCCGGCTTTCGGTCAGGCGGCCTTCACGGATCGCCAGGCGTTCCATATAACCGAGCAACGCTCGTGCGCCGAATAGAAAGATCACACACAGCACCAACAGGGCGCTCAACTCCACATTGACGTTTAAGAATCCAAGCGCGGCGCCGGAGGGAAAGACCAACTGCCGCATCGCATCCAGACCCAGGGTCAGCGGAATGATCGAAGCCGCGGCGGCAATCCAAAAGTTGAAGGATCGGATCGGGAAGTAGAAACCCGAAACCAGGTACACCGGCTCCTGCGCCAGCTGAACGAGATGATCCGCCTCGCGGCTCAACAACAGAAAAAGCGAGGCGGTGATCATTCCCAATCCATACAAGGCCGTCATGGCCGCCAGGAAAACGCCGATGAGTTGAAGGAAGTTGCCGATTGCGTATTGAACATGAAAGAGCAGGCTGCCCAGGAGAATGATCGCGATGGCGCGCAGGAAGGTCGCCAGCATGCCGCCGAGCGCCATGCCCAGGAGAATCGCCATCATCGAATTGGGCGCCATGATGTACAGGGCGAGGTTGCCCTGTTCCTTCTCCCAGTACAGCTGCATGGACATGCTCCACATGATGTTCATCCAGAAGGCGGTCATCGCGCCGCCGACCACTACGAAGCCGATATATTCCTCCGGCGCATGGATGGCGCGGTATACAAAGACGTACGCCGAAACCGCCAGCATCGGGAGAAAGATGTCGAAGAAGATCCAGGATTTCTCGCGCTGCTGCCCGACCACGCGCGGATAGGCGCGGGCAATCACGGTCTTCCAGAACAATTTCCAGCCGACGGCTTTCTCAGTCGACATCACGGCCAGCGGATTCAGCTTGTTCATCATCCGATTCCTCCTTTTCGATTTCAGCCATGCTGCGGCCGACCAGATTCACGAAGACATCTTCGAGCGTCGGTTCGTGTTTATCCAGCCGCATGATCTTGACATTGGATTCGGTCAGGCCATTGATGATCCCGGCCAGCGCCGCTTCTTCCTGCAGGGAAAAGTTGAGCGCCGTGAATCCATTGAGTTCCCTGCGGGTCATTTTCCGGATCCCGGGCAGGCGTTCCAGGGCGCCGGCATCCAGGCCGTTCATCGAAGAGACGGTGATTTCAAACGCCGCCTCGCCCTGCAGGCCCTGCTTCAACGCCGACGGCGTATCGAATGCCAGCACCCGGCCGTGGTTGATGATCGCGACCCGGTCGCACAACTCATCGGCCTCGACCATGTAGTGGGTGGTCAGCAAAAGCGTACGAGTCTTATCCTGATCGAGCCAGTCCCGGATCAAGTTGCGCACGTCGCGCGAGGCACCCACATCCAGCCCCAGCGTGGGCTCGTCGAGAAAGAGCACCTGCGGATCGGTCAGGAAGCCGCGCACGATGTTCATCTTCTGCCGCAGGCCCGTTGAAAGGTCGGACGATTTCGTATGAATGCGATCTTCCAATCCGACGATTTTCAACAAGGCATCGATCCGCTGATAGGCTTGTTTGGATGGCAGGCCGTAGAACTGCGAGAACATCCACAAATTCTCACGCACGGTCAAAAGGCCATAGCCGGAGGATTCCCCGCCAGAGACCATGTTGATCAGCGGACGGATTCTGCCCGGCTCTTTCGCCACATCGAAGCCTGCCACGCGCGCCCGACCCGAGTTCGGTGCGAGAAGCGTGGTCAGGATCTTAATCAGCGTGGTCTTGCCGGCCCCATTCGGGCCGAGCAACCCGAACAGTTCCCCCTGTTTCACCTGCAGATCCACATCCTGCAGGGCGACCAGTTCCTTGCGGACATTCTTCTCTTTTGTACTGCCGTGAATTCTGTAAATCCGCCCCAATTTTTCTGTTTCTACGGCAAGATTTGACGACCCGGCCGGTTCCTTGACCATCGAATCTCCTCAAATAGGCTTAAAACGATTACACTTCTGCAAGATGTTGAATAATCGTATAGAAAACGTAGGTTTTACGTCAAGTAGGATTTTGACAGAGATGGTAGCATAACCACTGTAAGGTGATTTCTCTTCTCCTCCTTTCAATGAGAGTCGCGGTCGGCGTCCGCGGCTCTCACAATTTAACGTGGATTGAGGAAATGGTGTAGAATATACGTTCTAGTATAACACAGACGACCGCGCGCGCGGAGGCAGTATAATCCTCCTCACCCCCTTTGGAGAGGTCAACATGAACACTCAAATAACCATTATCGGTCTGGGACAGATTGGTGCATCCATCGGCATGGCGTTGAAGGGCAACAAAGATTTCAAGCGGGTGGGCTATGACAAGGAGGCGGCTGTTGTCAAAGCCGCGCAAAGTCTGGAAGTGGTCGATGAGATCAAGGATCTGCCGGCGGCGGTGAAGCAGGCGGCGATCGTCGTGCTGTGCCTGCCGCTCAGTGAAATTCGCGAGACCTTGCGGCGCATCGCGCCCTGGCTTGCAGACAATGCCATCCTCATGGATACAACGCCCATCAAAAGCGGACCCCGTCAATGGGCGGAGGAGTTGATTCCGCCGGGCCGCTTCTATGTGGGGCTGGTGCCGGGCATTAATTCCCGTTACATTGCCTCCCTGGAGTTTGGACTGAAGGCCGCCGAGCCGGATCTGTTCAGAAAGGGAATCTTTGCGGTGGACGTTCCGCTCCATACGCCGGAAGAAATCGTGAATCGCACTTTTGACTTTTGTCATGCGCTCGGTGCGAAACCCATGCTGACCGACCTGCTCGAATCGGATGGGCTGATGGCCGCGGTGCACGTGCTTCCGCAGCTGGCCGCGGCCGCCCTGCTCAATGCAACCATTGGTCAACCCGGGTGGCGGGAGGCGCGCAAACTGGCGGGACGTCCCTTCGCGGGTGTAACCAGCGGCATGGCCTATCACGATGACGCCAAATCGTTGTGCGAGGCAGTCCTGGCCAATCGCGCCAGCACGCTTCACGCCCTGGACACGTTGCTGGCCGCCCTGCAGGGATTGCGCAGCGATATCGAACAGGGACGGGAAGATGGCGTGTCAGAGCGTCTCGGCGATGCAGTCAAGGACCGCGAAGCCTGGCTCGATGAGCGCGAGCAGGCCAGCTGGTTGAATGAAGGCGGAGATTTGGAAGATGTGCCGGGCTTTGGTCAGCATGTTGGGCAGACCTTGTTTGGAAGCTCCGTCTTCGCTCGAAACGCAAAGCCCAAAAAGAAGAGATAAGACTCGCATGCCCTGTTATTGTTACATCGTAGAGTGTTCGGACGGAACGTTTTATACCGGCTGGACAACGGACCCGCAGCGCCGCCTCAAAACACATAATGCCGGTCGCGGCGCGCGTTATACACGCACGCGGCGTCCTGTGAAATTGGTGTACGTGGAGGCTCAGCTGGATCAAGCCAATGCCCTGAGACGCGAACGCGCCATCAAAACGATGACGCGGGCACAAAAACTGAAATTGATGCAACCCAAATAGAGGCGGATGCAATCCGCCTCTATTTTTTGTTCTTGGATCTAATCCTTGCCGCGTTTGCTGAGCTGATGATCGAGCTGCAGGACTGCCGTCTCGTGCTTTTCGATCATTTCAAGGCTGGCGACAATCTCGGCAGCGTTCTTCTCCTCTTCGACCTGTTCATTGATGTACCAGTGGAGCAGAACCTGCGCCGGATAATCCTTTTCTTTCAACGCCAATTCGTACAGGGCATTGATGAGGCCGGTCACCTTGGCTTCGTGCGCCGCGACTTCCCGGAACAGCTCCAGATCGGATTTCCAGGCGGCCGGCGGAGCTTCGATGACCTTGAGCGAGACCTGTCCGCCGCGCTCGAGCAGGAAATCAAAGAACTTCATGGCATGTTCGCGCTCCTCGCCTTCCTGAATGCGCATCCAGTGAGCGAAGCCGGCCAGGTTTTTGTTCTCAAAGTATGCGGCCATGGAAAGATACAGGTAGGAGGAGTACAACTCCTTGTTGATTTGTTCGCAAATCGCGTCTTGCATTGCCTTGCTGATCATCGTGCCTCCTTATTTATTCATACCTTTCCATTATACAGCAAGAGATCCCAACTACCGCCCCGGGAAAAATACGCTGCCCGCCGGCCGGGTGCGCCGGACGCCGGCTCAGCCGCGAGCCTTCAGCCAATCCAGCAATTTCTTGGCAGACCAGCAGTTGATCACATCGCTCTTGGTCAGCCAGGCGCGACGCGCAATCGCAACGCCATAGAACAGCATGTCGAGGTCGGCTTCGGAATGCGCATCGGTGTTGATGCTGATCGGGATGCCCAGCTCTTTTGCGCGGCGGGCATACATATCGTCCAGATCGAGGCGATACGGACTGGCATTGATCTCCAGCGCAACACCGGCCTCGGCCGCGGCGTGGAACACTGCGTCCATATCGAGATCCGCGGCCTCGCGGTCGGGGATCAAGCGTCCGGTTGGATGACCGATGATGTCGACGTGCGGATTGCGAATGGCATTGAGCACGCGTTGCGTGACTTTCTGGCGCGGCTGCCGCAGCGAAGTGTGCAAGGAAGCCAGGACCAGATCGAGGCTTGCCAGAAATTTATCGGGATAATCCAGCCTGCCGTCGGCTTTGATCTCGACCTCGCTGGCGTGCAAGATCAAAATGCTGTCGCCGAGTTTATCCTGAGCCTTCTTGATTTCGGCGGCCTGCTTTTTATGGTCGTCCATGCTCAGGCCGCCCGTGACGCCGAGGCTCACCGAATGATCGGTGAAGGCGATCACTTGGATGCCGCGCCGGGCGGCGGCCTGCGCCATCTCGAACATGGTCAATTTGCCATCGCTCCAATTGGAATGCACCTGCAAATCGGCTTTGATGTCTTTGACTTCGATCAGCCTGGGAAGCCGGTGGTGTTTGGCGGCCTGCACTTCGCCGCGGTCTTCACGCAGTTCAGGCGGAATCCACGGCAGGCCAAGCGTTTGATAGACTGCTTCTTCGGTCGAGCAGAAGATTTCCTTTCCGCCTTTGACCTTTGCAAAGGAATGCTCCGATAAGGATAGACCTTTCTCCAGCGCAAGTTGTCGCAGCGCGACGTTATGCTCTTTGGAGCCGGTTGCATATTGCAGGGCTGTGCCAAACTTTTCCGGCGGATGCACCCAGACCTGGGCGCGCACGCCATCACCAAATTCAATGGATGATTTCGTCTCGCCCTTTCCCAGGACGCGCACCACCCCCGCCAGATGCGTGAAGGCCTCCATGACCGGCTTTGAATCCTTTGCCGCCACGAGGATGTCGAGATCGCCGATCGTGGACCGCATCCGCCGCAGACTTCCGGCGGGCTGCGCCTCGACGACCCCCTTCACCTTTTTGAGCTGGGCAATGATCTCCTGCGCGAGCGGATAGGCCCGGCCGAGCGGAATGCGGCCGGAGCGACGCGACAGAGATGCAAGCCCGGTGAGGACCGCCGACTCCGATTTTTCTCCCATGCCCGGAAGGCCGCGCAGTTTTCCTTTTTGCGCGGCCGCCTCGAGCTCCGCCAGCGTCGTGATATTCAGTGTCTTCCAAATGAGGGCGATCTTTTTTGGTCCCAGCCCCGGCACCCGCAGCCAATCCGCCAGAGAGGCCGGGACTTCTTTTTTTAATTTCTCCAAGAACTCGAGTTTGCCGGTGCACAGCAGTTCGTCGATCTTTTCTGCGATGGCATGGCCCACCCCCGGGATCTCTTCGAGCCTGTTTTCCTTCCAATATTCGTTGACGTCGCGGCCCAGCCCCGCCAGATTTTCCGCGGCCCTGCGATAAGCAAGGGTCTTATAGATGATCTCACCCTTGATCTCCGATAAATTGGCAATGAGGGTGAAGACATCAGCCAGATCGCGGTTGTTCATACCAACCATCCTTTCACTGTGATCGGATTATACGAGGAAATTTCCATGAAACACGAAGGGCGCGCCCCGGCCCAAAGCAAAACCTCTGTCTGACTTCGTGCGCCCTGTGCTCTCGGACGATTCGTTCACTCACTCGTGGCCCGACCCCCCGCCGCGGGTCCATCGAGCGTCTTCAAGTGGCGCATCTCCGGCCAGAGGCGCGCCACGGTCAATACCACCAGGATCGTCGCCAGTCCCCCGCCGACCACCGACACCACCGGACCGAACCAGGCCGCCGTCAGACCCGATTCGAAGGCGCCCATTTCGTTCGAGGTGGCGATGAAAATATTGTTGACCGACGAGACGCGGCCGCGCATTTCATCGGGGGCATGGGTCAGCATCAGGGTGGCGCGGATTACCACGCTGATGTTATCCAATGCCCCGAGCAGAATCAACATCGAAACAGAAAACCAGAATGTGGTCGAAAGCCCAAAGACGATGGTGGCGATTCCAAAGCCGGAGACCGCCAGCAGCAGGGTCCGGCCGGCGTTCTTCATCGGCGACAGATGCGCCAAGCTGAACGCCATCATGATGGCTCCGATGGACGGCGCCGCGCGCATGATCCCCAGGCCCTGCGCACCGACATGCAAAATATTGGTGGCATAGATTGGGAGCAGCGCGACCGCGCCGCCGAACAGCACCGCGAACATGTCGAGCGTGATGGCGGCCAGGATCACTTTCGTGTCGCGCATGAAGCGGATGCCCTCCTTGAGCGAATCGAGCGTGGCAGACTTGCGCGCCAGCGGCAGGACGCGTCCCTGAATCTGGCTGACCAGCACGGCGAAGGTCAGCGCCGCGATGGCGTTGAATACATAGATCACATCGACCCTGTTCCACAGGGCAACGATCACGCCGCCGACCGCGGGCCCGGTGATCGAACCGAACTGCCAGACACTGCTGTTCCAACTGGCGGCCCGTGAAAAAAGTTCGGGCGGGATCGTTTCGGGCAGAAGCGTGGAGGAAGCGGGATCATTAAAGGAGCGCGCGATGCCGATTCCGAGCAGACAAGCGTAGATCAGCCAGAGCGGGCCCTGATAATGCGAAAGCCCGGCCAGCCCCAGCGAACAAGCGGCGAGACCCATTTCCGCCCCGATTACGATGCGGCGGCGGTTGTGTTGATCGGCAATGTGACCGGCCGGCAGGGATAGCAACAGGATGGGCACCACCTGCACCAGTCCGACCATGCCCAACGCCAGGGCGCTGTTCGTGCGGATCCAGAGTTCCCAGCCGATGGC
>DATJBI010000165.1:0-9485 GCA_035515435.1 Anaerolineales bacterium | reverse complement strand
AAGGGGGGACCGGGAATCGTCCTCTGGTAATCACTTCCTGCCTCCCCAAAGGCGAGTCCGGAATGCAGACCTTCAAATCCATTCTTCCCTCTTCCGTCCTGCAAAGCGCGAAAAACACCTACGATGCGATCCGCCGCGTGCCTCAGCTTCCCGCGGCCTATCTTCATCCCTGGCGGCGTGCGAGTGTTTGCAGAATCAAGGCATTCAAAGATATTCACAGAGGCGAGCGCGTATTCATCATCGGCAACGGTCCAAGCTTGAAGCACATGGATCTATCCAACCTCAAAAATGAGTTTACTTTTGGGATGAACCGCATTTATTTATTGTTTCCCGAACTTCGATTCACGACATCCTATTTTGTTTCGATCAACGACCTGGTCATCGAACAGTGCGCAGACGAGATCGCCGGGCTGCCGATCCCGAAATTTGTCGCGTGGCATGCTCATCATCACTTCAAGACCTTTCCCGACGATATGATGTTCTTGTACACCACCTATACGGGTCCCGGGTTTGCTCACAACGTGACACACCGCGTCTGGGAAGGCGCCACGGTTACCAATGTTGCCTTGCAACTCGCATTCTATATGGGCTTCCAGCAGGTGGTCCTGATCGGCGTCGATCACAGCTTCACGTCGAAAGGCGATGCGAATAAAACGGTCGTGTCCACCGGCGACGACCCCAATCATTTCTCCGCCAATTATTTTGGCAAAGGCTTCCGCTGGCAATTGCCCGACCTCGATACCTCCGAGATCGGTTATCAAAAAGCGCGCCGGGCCTATCGCCAGGCCGGACGCGAAGTCCTCGATGCAACCGTTGGCGGCAGGCTGACCGTCTTTCCGAAAGTGGACTACAATTCACTCTTCTGAAATCTGCGTTTTACGGATCATTGGATGTCCTCCTCCCTTTCGTCGAGAGTTTTCAACTGGCGCGTCCTGCTCGTCCTTTTGCTTCTGCTGGGCGCGGCTTTGCGCGTGATCAATCTGACGGTTCCGCCTCTGGACTTTCATCCCGTGCGTCAGCTGCGTAATCTGATCGTGGCGCGTTCCATCTATTATCGGCTTCTTCCGAATCCGGACGCCCAGAAGCTGGTGCTGGCCCAGGCCTTTTACAACGCCGTTGGACAATATGAACCGCCGATCACGGAATCAATTACGGCCTGGACGTACACCTGGACGGGCGGCGAGAACATCGCGGTGCCGCGCCTGTATGAGACATTGTTTTGGCTGGTGGCTGGATTGGCACTCTTTGATCTTGCGCGCCGCATCGCTTCTCCGACCTCCGCCTTGATGGCGCTGGCGTATTTTCTGGTGCTTCCCTTTGCGGTTCAAGCCAGCCGTTCTTTTCAGCCCGATCCGTTGATGACCTCCGCTTTCATCGTCGGGATCTATTTCCTCTACCGCTGGTCCGAGGAACAAAACTGGAAATGGGCGGCCCTGGCCGGCGTCTTGATCGGGCTGGCGGTCTTGGTCAAGATTGTGATTGTCTTCCTGGTGATCGGCGCGGCGATTGCGGCGGTATTGTCCACGCTGGGACTGCGCTTTTGGAGATCCGCTCAGGTCTGGGCGATGATGGCCTTGATGGCGATCCCCGCGTTTGTGTATTACATCCTGGGTCATCCCGGCCGTTCGGACGAATACTTTTTTGCATGGACCGTGGGCCTCATCCAGTTGATCACCACCACAAGTTTTTACGCGCATTGGCTGGGATTCATCGGATCATTATTTGGATTGACGATTCTGTTCCTGAGCATCGCCGGCGTGTTCCTCGCTCCGCCGCGTCTGCGCTGGATGCTGATCGGGATCTGGACCGGCTATTTTATCTACGGTTTGACGCTTCCCTTCCAGATGTACACGCACAGTTATTATCACATCCAGCTGATCCCGGTGGTTGCGCTGGGATTGGTGCCGATCAGCGAAGCCCTCGCCGTTCGCGTGTCAGGCCAGCCGCGCTGGCTCAACGCCGCACTGACGGCCATCGTCGTTGTCGTGATCGGGTATCAATCCTGGATCGCGCGCTCGGATCTGGTGGCGCAGGCGGCGGATTATCGCCGCGAACCGGCGTATTGGGAGAATGTGGCGAAGGCGATCCCGGCGAATGCCGATCTGATTGGTTTGACCCAGGATTACGGTTATCGGCTGATGTATTACGGCTGGCGTAAAATTGTGTTGTGGCCGTATGTCAATGGTCTCACGGAAGTGAAAGGCACCAGCGTCAATGCGCAGGCGAAGTTCTCCGAGCTGGTTGCCGGGCGGGATTATTTTCTGGTGACCGCTTCGAATCAACTGGATGCACAGCCGGAGCTGAAGAAGATCCTGGATGGATACGCGATCGCCGCCCAGGGCGAGGGCTTTGTGCTGTATGATCTGCACAGGCCGAAATAGGAATTGGGCGAGGGCGTTTACATTTCATGACCCTGGTTTCCATTGTCACGCCCTCGTTCAATCAATCCGCCTATCTTGAACAGACGGTCCGCTCTGTTCTCGAGCAGGACTATCAGACCCTTGAATATATCTTGATCGATGGCGCATCCACCGATGGCAGCATGGACATCATACAGGCATATTCGTCTCGTCTGGCGTATTGGGCTTCGGAAAAAGATTCGGGGCAGGCCGACGCCATCAACAAAGGCATGCGCCGTGCGAAAGGTGAAATTGTGGCGTGGCTCAATTCCGATGATTATTATCTGCCCGGCACGATCCGGTCGGCCGTGGCCGCGTTTGGATCGAATCCGCAGGCGGTGATGGTCTATGGTAATATGCTGGCTGTGGATCAAGCCGGCCGGACGATCAATCAATTCGTGTACCGGCAATTGACTCTGGAAGACCTGCTCTGCTTTCAAATCATCGGTCAGCCCGCGGTTTTTATGCGACGCGCCGCCTTCGAAAAGGCCGGCGGACTTGACCCAAACCTTCATTTTATGCTCGATCATCAGCTCTGGTTGAAGATCGCCGCCCAAGGACCGATCGTCCATGTCGATCAAACTTGGTCGGCTGCGCGTTATCATCTGCAAGCCAAGAATCGTGCTCAGGCTCCCGAATTTGGACGCGAGGCCTTCCGCATTTTAGATTGGGCGGAAGTTCAACCGGAGCTGGCACCGATCCTGCGCCGGGTCGGACGCCGCGCCCGGGCTTGTGCGCATCGGGTGGATGCACGTTATTTGCTCGATGACGGCCAATCGTGGCATGCCCTCCGGGCCTGGCTGCGTGCGTTGAGCATCCATCCGCCGACTGCCCTCGCGAGATTAAATCTGCTTGGCTCGGCGCTGTTGAATCTGATCGGGCTGCGCCGCATCCGCGCTGCTATTTTGAATCGCAGACAAAGACAATATCAACCCAAGGATATCGACCGTACAGTGAATCAATGATGAAACACATTTGGAAGACACTTTCGCTTCTTTTGGTTATGGTCCTGGCCACCGGCTGTGCCCTTTCCCTGCCCGGGCTGGCTCCCGCAGCAACTCAAACTTCCGCACCACCGCCCACGCCTGTGCCGTTGCTGGATGTGACCGTTGTTCCCAGAGCCAGCCGTCCCAACATTTTGTTTATTCTGACCGATGACCTGGATGCGAAGCTTGGCACGTTGCAGTATATGCCTCATCTTCAGCAGCTGCTTGTCTCGCAGGGCGTGATGTTCAATGATTTTTTGATCGACACTCCCCTGTGCTGTCCCTCGCGCTCATCTTTTTTGCGGGGGCAGTATGTGCACAATCATCAGGTGTACACCAACGGTCCACCCCTCGGAGGTTTCGATCAGTTCTATCAACTTCAGCATGAAGATTCTACGCTTGCCACCTGGCTGCAGCAGGCAGGATATCGCACCGCCCTATTTGGAAAATACTTGAACGGCTATCCGTATCCGGACGGTCGCGGTTATATTCCGCCCGGCTGGACGGACTGGCTCGTGCCGGTCAAGGGCAGCCCCTACAAAGAATTCAATTACACCATGAACGATAACGGCAGATTTGAAGATCATGGCCAGGGTCAAAACGATTACATGACCGATGTCCTTTCTCAAAAGGCCGATGACTTCATTCGGGCCTCCGCCTCCGACGCGCATCCCTTCTTCCTCTACCTCTCAACCTATGCCCCGCACGAGCCGGCCGTGCCTGCGCCGCGCGATGCGAATCTGTTTTCTGATCTGACCGCGCCGCGCACCCCCTCCTTTAACGAGGCCGATGTCTCCGATAAACCGCCGGCCATGCGCGCGGATCCGCTGCTGAACGGCGGTCAAATTGCCAATATCGACCAACTCTACCGCAACCGCCTGCGATCCATGCAAAGTGTGGATGAGATGCTGGCACGTTTGATCAACACTCTGCAGCAGGTCGGTCAATTGGACAACACCTACATCATCTTTGCTTCCGATAACGGTTATCATCTTGGGCAACATCGGTTGGCGGGCGGTAAGGGAACAGCCTATGAAGAAGACATTGTGGTGCCTCTCATTGTACGTGGACCCGGCGTTCAAGCCGGCGCGGCGTTGGACGGATATGTGTCCGGCAATATCGATATTGCGCCGACCATCGCCGACCTGGCAGGCGTGGTGCCGCCGTCGTATGTGGATGGACGCTCACTCGTCCCGCTTCTCCGCGCTCAGCGGCCCCCCCCATCCGATTGGCGTCAAGGCTATCTGATCGAGTATTATGGCGCCGGCGAAGGCGAGAGCGCCAACAGTTCGCGGGCTGCCTATAACAACCTCGACCCATTGCTGGAGCCGCCGGACCTTGATCAGTTTCTGCCGGTTGCAGCCACCCCAAATTATCTTGCGCTTCGCACGCCGGGTTATACCTATGTGGAATATCAGGGCGGTTTCCGCGAGCTTTACGACCTCAAACAAGATCCGTACGAATTGAACAATATCGCTTCGACCGCCGACTCGAATTTGCTGTCTCAATTGTCGGCTTGGTTGAAATCGCTGGCCGCCTGCTCCGGCCCCTCCTGCCGCACGGCTGACCTTAATGGGATTCATTGAATGCTCATCGTGCAGTGATAGAATTGCGGCCTTGTGAACACCACCTCCGCAGCACATCGATCTTTCTTTTCCCCGCGCCCTCTGTTGATCTTCACGCTGGTCCTGCTCTTCGGCCTCGGTTTCGGCATCCGCCTATATCAATTAACGAACCTGCCGCTTGATTTTCAACCGACGCGCCAACTGCTTTCGATGCTCAAGGCGCGCGGCATGTATTATGCTGCTGCCGGCGCGCCGGACATTGCCCCCTGGCAGAGGCAAATGGCGATCCAACAATGGAAAACGCGGGCGGACGTTGAGCCCTCCATCCTGGAGAACATCGTCGCCTTCACCTACCGCTTCACCGGTGAACATTTTTGGATCGCACGCCTCTATTCGTCCCTGTTCTGGGTGATCGGCGGGATCTTCCTCTTCCTGCTCGTGCGAGATCTAATTTCCCCCGATGGCGCGGTGATCGCCGCTGCCTATTATCTTTTCTTCCCCTATGCGGTGATCGCCAGCCGCTCGTTCCAGCCCGACCCTTTCATGGTGATGAGCATCCTGTCGTTCTGGTGGGCGTTCCAGCGCTGGATATCCCGGACCTCAGACGCCTCTCCCATCGGGAAAGGCGTCGGGGCGAAGGGCTGGCTCTGGGCGATCGCTGCCGGACTGTTCGGCGGGCTGGCCATCCTGATCAAATTCTCCGCGGCTTTTTTTGTGATCGGCGCGGCGCTCGGGCTTGGGCTTGGAAAAAATCCTTGGCGCGATCTGATCCGCAGCCCGCAGGCGTGGGTGATGGCCCTGCTTGGAATACTACCGGCCGCGGCCTATCTCTACGATGGACTGATCTTGAACAATTTCCTGCGCCAGCAGTTCGGCGGCCGATTCTTCCCTTCGTTATTGGTGAGCCCAATCAATTATATAAATTGGGAATCCCAGGCCGCGCTGGCGGCGGGCGGATTGGCGATCATGCTTGGATTGCTGGGCCTGTTCTTCGTCCGTGACCGAAGCGCACGATTCTTTTTGTACGGGCTGTGGGGCATGTACATTCTGTATGGTCTGTATTTCGATTATCACATCGCCACACACGATTATTATCAATTGCCGTTCATACCCATTGTGGCGGTCTCCCTTGCACCGCTTGCGGATTGGTTCCTTGCCCGACTGGCTGAGTTAAGCGCTGGACGCCGGCTGAGGATGGCCGCGCTGGTCTTTCTCGCGTTCGGTCTGTTTTCCGCGCTATGGGACGTTCGCAATACGCTCAAATCCGTGGATTATCGTCCGCAAGCCGCCATGTGGGCTGAGATCGGTGATCGGCTCGGACACGGCCCGGGGGTCGTCGCGCTGACCCAGGATTACGGTCAACGCTTGAATTACTGGGGCTGGCAGAACGCGGATATTTGGCCAAACTCCGGCGATATTGATTATCATGAACTGCGAGGCGCTTCATTCAATTCGACCAGAAATTTTGTCAGGATGACCAGCGGCAAGAATTTCTTCCTTGTCACCGATTTTTCAGAACTCGATCGTCAAGCTGCTCTCAAGCAATCCCTGTCCGTGTTTCCCGTTTATGCCCAGGGCGCCGGCTATGTTATTTACGATCTACGCAATCCACCCCCGCCTTAAGGATTGATTGTGAATGTCTGTCGTTGAATCCAGGAGATCGCAGTCCTTTCTCTTCCGCATTGCCCTCGGATTGGGCGCAGCCTCGATGACCGTTGCGCTCGGTGTGTTTGCCTACCTGGGCACCTTCACCCGCTATCTAGCCGATGATTACTGCGAAACGGTTCTTGCGAGGACGGGATTGATTCAATCGCTCATCCAGCGCTACGAGACAATCTCCGATCGTTACTCCAACCTGCTGTTTGTCGGCTTGAGCGAATTCCTGCTCCCGCACAATGTGGAGATTCTGCCGGTGATTATGATCCTCCTTTGGACAGTCGCTTTGACCTGGCTGGTCTACGAAGCCCGGCGGGCGCTGGCCCTGCCAGGGTTCTTTGGGGTTGACTTTTTTCTGGGCGCCTCGCTGGCCTTTTTTTCCATCCTGCAGGCCCCGAATCGTTTTCAGACCATTTACTGGCGTTCCGCCATGGCGACCCATTTTGCCCCGTTGGTATTTCTGACCGCCCTTGCCGCTTTCCTGTTCATGTGGATCCGCAGAAACGAAGGCCGCGCGCCCGCCGTCTGGATCGGGCTCCTTTGTCTCATCATTGCATTTTTTGGAGGAGGGTTTTCCGAGCCGCCCGACGCGCTGTTGATCGTCACTTCCTTGTTTGCGCTGGCCGCGACATGGCTCTGGGAGAGGGGATCGCGCCGGCGCCCAGCCTTGATGCTGTTGAGCTGGACCTGCGCCGGCGGCCTGCTGGCGTTAGTGGTTTTGATGGCTTCTCCCGGCAATTCGTTTCGTATTCGCACCGCCCGGCCGGACCTTCTGATCTTGGGCTACAAGACCTTTCTGGCCACTCTTGAATTCGTCCTGGATTCCTTCTCGATCCTTCCGCTTCCGTCCATCGTTTCGATCGCCATACCGCTCCTGTTGTGGTACAGCCTGTTTGCGGCGGCACCGGCTTTATCCTCTGCCAGGAGACGGGTCTTATTCTATGTTGCGGCGGCCATCCCCATTCTAGGGTATGGTCTGATTGCGGCCAGTTTTGCGCCCAGCGTGTATGGACAGGCCTTCCCTGCCGAGCGGGCCCGCTTTATCGGCCGTCTGCTGATGACGGCCGCTTTGATGTCGGAAGGCGCATGTTTGGGCAGCCTGCTGGCCCAGTGGAGGGTGCGCTGGCTGCCGATCAGCTCCACGCTGGCGATGATCTTCTTTGCCCTCTCTGCTGTTTATCCTCTGCGCGCCGCGTGGACAGTCCTGCAGGACAAGGAGCCCTACTATCGTACCTGGTCCTCGGTCTGGGATAGGCGCCAGGAGCAGATCATGACCGATAAGTCAAAGGGTGTGGAAGATGTGGTAAGTTTTCAGATCTATAGTATCGAGGGCATCGGAGAACTGGGCGCCGATCCGAAGTCCTGGATCAATGTTTGTGCCGCCCATTTTTACGGCGTCCATTCCATCAGCGCGCCGTAGGCTTATGCAGATGATGCCCCCGCCTTCTGCCATCCTTGTGACCGGTGCGCATCGCACCGGTACAACCTGGGTTGGGAAAATGCTGTCCGCGGGTCCGCAGACAGCCTACATCAGTGAGCCGCTCAATGTCTGGCACCGCCCGGGAGTGCTGCGGGCCCGCCTGAGGTATTGGTACACGTACATCTGTACCGAGAACGAGTCCGGATACCTGGCCCCTTTCAGCGAGGTCCTTTCGTTTCACTATCATCTCCTGGAGGAAATCAAGGCGGTTCGCTCCCGCAAGGATCTTTTCCGGATGGGTCGCGACCTGGGCATCTTTTGTCGCGGTGCGCTGATCGGCCAAATTCCGTTGTTGAAGGATCCCTTTGCGGTCTTTTCTTTGCCGTGGTTTGTTGAGCGGCTGAACTGCCGGGCGGTTGTCACGGTACGGCATCCTGCCGCGTTTGCCAGCAGTCTCAAGCGGCTCAATTGGCCTTTTGATTTCAAGGATCTGCTGGATCAGCCTCTGTTAATGCGCGATTATCTCGAACCATATCGCCGCGAGATGCAGCTGATGAAAACCGATGACATCCTGGGACAGGCCAGCCTTCTATGGACGATGATCTACCGCGCCGTTCATGCGACCCGGCAGCGGATTCCGTCGATTCAGATTGTCCGCCACGAAGACCTTTCGCTCGATCCGGTTTCCGGCTATCGGACTTTGTGCCAATCCCTGGGCCTGGAGTTCTCGTCGCGCATCCAGCAGACCATACTTCGTTCCAGCAGTTCGGAGAACCCGACGGAACTGTCCGAGAAAAAGACCCATTCCGTAAAGCTCGACAGCCGCGCAAATCTTGATAATTGGAAACGCCGCCTCACGCCCGCTGAGATCGCCCGCATCCGCCGCGTGACCGAAGAAGCCGCCCAGCTTTATTATCCGGAAGTGGCTTGGAATTGAATTTGACTACTCCGCTCGTCTCGATAGTCACGCCGTCCTTCAACCAGGCGCGTTACCTGGAAGCCACCATCCGCTCGGTGCTTTCACAAGATTATCCGCGCCTGGAGTACATCATCGTGGATGGCGGTTCGACCGATGGGAGCGTCGACGTGATCAGGCGTTATGCGCCCAAGCTGGCATGGTGGGTGAGCGAAAAAGACCACGGCCAGACCGATGCGATCAACAAAGGTTTTGCCCATGCCAAAGGTGAGGTCCTGGCCTGGCTTAACTCGGACGATACCTATGAACCAAACGCGATCGCGCCTGCCGTACGTCTTTTGCAGAAGCATCCTGAAGCCGGCCTGGTGTATGGCAATGCAAACTACATCAATGAAGATGGCCGCGTCATCGGACGCTTTCCCGCCGCGCAGACGGATCTGGTTCGATTGAGACGCGGCTACGTCCATATTCCACAGCAAGCCGCCTTCTTCCGCGCGGACCTGTGGCGGGCGGTGGGACCGCTGGATCCTGCCTTTTAGTGCG
>DATJBI010000164.1:0-5321 GCA_035515435.1 Anaerolineales bacterium | reverse complement strand
CCCGCCCTGGCGATCCCCGTCACCCAAGTGCATGCGGACGTGGAAATATCAGCTTCGCCCCGGGACGGTATCTGGATCGAGGCGCCGGATGTCAATCTTCAGGCCGAGCTGGGTTCGCTGCCCCCCGACCATCCGCTGGCTGCCGTTATTCATAGGTTTTTTCCTCAGCCGCCGCCGCGCGCCGCGCGCGGCACGCCTGCGGGGAGCGGGACGAGGGGCATGGGCGAGGGGATCAGCATAAAGATCACGTCAACCATCCCCGTCGCGGCCGGGCTGGGTTCCGGGGCGGCCGTGTCCGTGGCCTTGATACGCGCTTTATCCTCTCATCTGGGTCAGGCAATGACAAACGATCAAGTCAATGGAATCGCCTATGAGATCGAAAAGATTCATCACGGTACGCCGTCCGGTATCGATAATACCGTCATCACCTATGCCCGGCCCGTCTTCTTCATCAAGGGCCGCGCGGTGGAACCATTCCGGGCGGGAAAACCATTTACAATTGTGATCGGCGATACGGGAATTTCTGCACCGACCAAAGAAGCGGTCGGCGACGTGCGCAAGCTGTGGGAGGCAGACATGGCGCGATGGGAAAAAGTGTTTGATGCGATCGGCGACATTACCCGGAAAGCAAAAGAGAATATCGAAAGCCAAAAGCCTGGCGGGAGCGAAGTCGAGGCATGGAAAGAGCTTGGGGGGTTGATGAGGCAAAGCCACGCCTTGTTACAGGAGCTGAGTGTATCCTCGCCGGAACTGGATCGACTGGTCGGCGCGGCCTGCCGCGCGGGCGCCTGGGGTGCAAAGATGTCCGGCGGCGGACGCGGCGGCAACATGATCGCATTGGTCAGGCCGGAAATGGCAGAAGCCGTTTCGAGGGCATTGAAAGAGGCGGGCGCCAGGAATACCATCATCACTACGATCCAGCCATGAATACATTTGTTTTGAAACTGGTTCTGGCGCCCGTCATCATCGGCGGCGCAAGTCTGGCGGGAAGGCGTTGGGGACCCGCGGTCAGCGGCTGGCTGGTGGGCTTGCCCCTTACCTCGGGACCGGTGATCTTTTTCCTCGCCCTCAGTCACGGCCCGGCCTTCGCGGCTGCCGCCATCTCGGGTACGTTGAGCGGCGGTTTCTCCCTGGTTGCATTTTGTCTGGTCTATGCCTGGCTGGCGCGGCGATCCGATTGGCGCATCTCGCTCACGGGGAGCATGCTGGCATACTTTGGAATCGTGCTGCTGATGCAAAACAGCCTGATCCCATTTGCGCCGTTGATCATCGCGGTGACATTGACGATCGTGCTGGGTCTGTTCCTGATGCCCCGGAACGGGATCATGCAGCCCATCGGTGTTCAGCCGGGGCGCTGGGATATTCCCTCGCGCATTTTGATCGGAACGGTTTTTATCATTTTGTTGACCGAGCTGGCGCCGTGGCTGGGTGCGCGCCTGACCGGACTCCTGGCCACCATTCCGCTCTACACGACCATCCTGGCGGTCTTTGCACATCGTTTGCAGGGAGGGGCAGGCGCGGCGCATGTCCTGCGCGGGCTGCTATTTGGATTGTTCGGCTTCGCAGGATTCTTTCTGGCCTTAGCGCTGCTGATCGAACGCGCCGGGATCACCATCGGATTTCTTTCGGCGATCGTGGCTGCGCTCGTCATTCAGGGACTTTCCCTTTTGATTCTGCGAATGGAACAGCGCGGCAAGGATGCCCTGGCATGAGCAGGTCAGCAGATGTCATCATCATCGGGGCGGGCGTGCACGGAGCGAGCCTGGCCTTTCATCTCGCCCGGCGCGGCGCGCAGGTCATTGTGCTGGAGAAAAAATTCATCGCGGCGGGTGCAACGGGCAGATCGAGCGGATTGGTCCGCATGCATTATGATGTGAAACAGGATTCGGAACTGGCCTGGCTTTCGTTCCAATACTTTCGCAATTGGAAAGAAATGGTCGGCGGGGGCGCCGGGGCGGGCTGCGGTTTTACACGCACCGGTTTTGTCCAACTTGTGGCGCGGGCGGATGTGGACCGGCTCAAAGCCAACGTGAGCATGCACCAGCAGATTGGCATCCCGGTCATGTTGATCAAAGCCGACGATGTCAAGCGGCTGGCGCCGTCGTTCGCCACAGAGGATATTGAGCTCGCGGCATACGAACCCGAATCGGGTTACGCCATGCCGAGCGACACGGCCAACGGCCTGGTCAATGCGGCGAAGGACAAGGGTGCGCAGCTGATTCAAGATTGCGCCGTGCGGGGGATCCGTGTCAGCGGCGGAAAGGTCAAGGGCGTGCAGACGGCGCAGGGCGAGTTTAATGCGCCCGTCGTTGTCAACGCGGCGGGGGCCTGGGCAGGCCAGGTCAATCAGATGGCCGGCTTGGATCTGCCGTATGACACGTGGCGCCATGATACGATGTTCGTGGCGCGTCCGGCGCAAATTGGGCCGAGCCATCCCGCGGTCATTGACTTTGGCAATGAGATGTATTTTCGTCCCGAAGGAAATTTAACATTGGTCGGCCTGGAAGACGGCAACCCGCTGGGCGAGTCGCCGGAGGGCGACACCGATCATGCCAGGCCGGGATTCGTCGAGCGCGGCATTGACCGGATCTGCCGGCGCATTCCAAGCATGGAGAACGGCGCTCTGCATTCCGCCCACGGCGGCTACGACGGCATCACGCCGGATCAACATCCCCTGCTCGGCCCGGCCGGGCCGGACGGTCTCTATCTCGATTGCGGGTTCAGCGGCACGGGATTTAAAGTCTCGCCCGCGGTTGGGCTGTGCCTGTCGGAATGGATCCTGGACGGCAGATCGCAGAGCGTCGATCTTTCGATCTATTCACCGACACGATTTGCCGCAGGAAAGCCTGTTGTTGGCGAGCATCCGTATCGGAGCCTCTGGAGATAATCGCAGAAAATGTTCTTTGCAAAGACAAGATCTCTCTGTCTGCTTTTCATGGCGGCCGTGCTGATGGCGCTGACCGGGTGCACGCGCGCCGGCAATGTCACGGTCACGCCGACCCCGGATCGCTCCACCGGCGTACGCGCCGCGATGGGCAAATACAATCAATGCTTCTCACAAATGAACGCCGATTGTACGGCATCCTTATTTGCCCCGCAGGGACAGATCTTCAATACCGGCATCATCCGAGCCGGCAGTCCCGCGGCGATCCGCAATTACCTGAATCAATCGTTTGAATCCGCACATATCGATTCACTGATCTCAACAATTGATACCATTGTCCTGAACGGTGATGTAGCCGCGGTGCTCGGCACGTACGACGAGCAGGGGACCGATGCAACGGGGCAAAGCTACGAACTGAAACTGCAATATGTGGCGGAATGGCTTGAGTCATCGAACGGTCAGTGGTGGTTGAACCGCCTCAGCACCGTTCTGCTGCGATAACTGGAACAGGAAGCTATGAACATCTTTGTCACAGGCGGTGCGGGATATATCGGTTCGGCAACCGCGCAGGCATTGCTCGAGGCCGGGCATTCCGTCACGGTTTACGATTCGCTGATCACCGGCCATCGCAAGGCGGTGCCGGAAAAAGCGCATTTCGTTCAGGCAGCGCTGGAGGATCGTCCTGCGCTGGAGGCGGCATTGTTCTCCGGGGAGTTCGATGCCGTGATGCATTTCGCGGCGTTCATCGAGGCCGGCGAGTCGATGAAAGACCCCGGGCGTTTCTTTCACAACAACCTGGTCAATTCACTGGGTCTGATCGAAGCGGCCGCCCGGGCCGGGATCGGGAGATTCGTTTTTTCGTCCACGGCGGCGGTCTATGTTTCGAGCGACCGGCCGCTCACCGAAGATGCGCCGCTCGGCCCGACCAATGTCTACGGCCAAACCAAATTGATGACCGAACAAGCGCTGGAATGGTACCGCCAGATCCACGGAGTGCATTTTGCCTCGTTACGCTACTTCAACGCTTGCGGCGCGCTGCCCGGACGCGGGGAGGCCCATCAACCCGAATCGCATCTCATTCCGCTGGTGCTGGGCGTCGCCCTCGGACAGCGCGGATCGGCAGCCATCTTCGGCACGGATTATTCGACGCCCGACGGCACGTGCATCCGCGATTACATTCACATCGCCGACCTGGTCTCCGCACATTTGTTGGCATTGGAAGCGTTGGACAAGAAGGACAAAATGATTTACAACCTCGGAAGCGGAACCGGCTATTCGGTACGCGAAGTGATCCAGGCCGCGCGCCGCGTGACCGGTCAGCCGATCCCCGTCCGTGAGGAGGCGCGCCGGACAGGCGACCCGGCGCGGCTGGTCGCCTCATCGGAAAAGATCCGCCGCGAGCTGGGCTGGAAACCGGCCCACGACAATCTGCAGGACATCATCGCCAGTGCCTGGCAGTGGCACCGCACTCATCCGAAGGGATATGAAGAATGACTTTCGTGATCGTATTGATCGGCTGGATCTTTTCGTTATGCCTGCATGAATTCTCCCACGCGCTGGTTGCCTATCTGGGCGGCGACACGACCGTGAAAGACAAAGGGTACCTTACGTTCAATCCGCTCAAATACACGCACCCGGTCTATTCTCTGCTGATACCGATCGTGTTCCTCGTGCTGGGCGGGATCGGTCTGCCCGGCGGCGCGGTCTATATCGAGACCTGGCGCTTGCGGAGTCGCAACTGGGTCAGCGCGGTCTCGCTCGCAGGTCCGGCGGCGAACCTGATCCTCGCCGTCATCCTTGGACTTGTGCTGCGTTCCGTACCTGTGACGTCCGGCGGACTCTTCCCCGCGCTGGCTTTTCTTGGTTTATTGCAGGTCATTGCGGTCGTGCTGAATCTGATCCCCCTGCCGCCGCTGGACGGATATGGCGTGATTGCCCCCTTCCTGCCCAACGACTTTCGTAACCGCGCCAATCAGTTCGCGGGGTTTGGCATTTGGATCTTGTTTTTCCTGATGTGGTACGTTCCCATCATCGGCAATCTGTTTTGGGGAGCGGCAGACGCGATCGCCGGCTTGCTGGGCGTCCCGCTTCAGCTGGCATTTCTAGGTTTGAGTCAATTCCAGTTTTGGATCAAGTGAGACTTCTGCAACAAGTTTGAAGGACGGGCCTAATGAATGGACCCTGACAACGCCAGCAGAAGCACCGCGAAAGAATTAAGAAAGGAATGAAGAACGATGCCGGGCCATATCGAATTCGATCTATGATAGACATAGGAAAGCGCATAGCCTATGGCAAAGATCGGGATCAAGGCGGCCAACTGGAGGTGAAAGAGGGCAAAAATGATCGAACTCCAGATCGCGGCTTTATTCCAACCATACCGCTGGCGAAAGCCCTGAAAAATAAAACCCCTGAACGACATTTCCTCTATGAATGGAGC